>DATHYN010000190.1:0-13432 GCA_035459145.1 Anaerolineae bacterium
CCCCCCCATCTCCGCCAACAAATGCTGATAACGCTCCTCATGCGACAACCCCGGCCCCCCATACCGCGCCGTATAAACGCCCGGCACCCCGTCCAACGCCGCCACCTCCAAACCGGAATCCTCCGCCAACGTCCATAAACCAGTCGCTCGCGCATATGCCTCACCTTTCAATATCGCATTCTCCACAAAGGTCGTCCCCGTCTCCTCCACATCAAAATCAACCCCCGCTTCCGTCAAACTCACACAAGCCCCCTCCCACTCCGCCAACATCGCTCCTAACTCACGCACTTTGCCCTGATTATGGGTCGCAATTAATAACTTTTTAGACGTCATCACATCTACTCCTTACCATTTAATAAGAAAAATGGAGAAAAAACAGCGGTTATGCTATACTTATAATCTTAATTTCAGCAATCCCCCCAAACTTTACTTTACTTATAGGTATTATATCATGAGCCAATCATCTGCACTTCGTTTTAACTTTGGTCATTTACTACATTCACCATATGGGACTCAACGGATCATCGAACTTGATTATCCCACAATTCGCCTCGATCCAGAAACAATCCTAACCCCTCTGGTTGGTAGCTTCAAAGCATCACGCACCTCACGCGGTATCTATATCGAAGGGGAACTCCAAAGTGGCACCACCACTGAATGCTCACGTTGCCTAGATCCCGTCAATGTGGACCTTACCCTCGAAATGAACGACCTCTTCTACTACCCCCCTCCCGCTCCTGATGGCGAATTTGGTATCGGCGATGATGGCTTTCTCAATTTAGCCCCTCTCGTCCGTGAACTACGTGAACTATCCATCCCTATTCAACTATTCTGCCAACCAGACTGCCAAGGGCTTTGCATCGAATGTGGTCAAAACCTAAATGAAGGCACCTGCGACTGTGAGCCAGACAATATCGATCCCCGTCTGGCTATTCTCAAAACGTTACTGAAGGATAATAATTAAATCTATTTATGTTTTACGATCAAGCAAAAGTTTATGTAAAAAGTGGTGATGGTGGCGATGGCATGATTAGCTTCCGCCGTGAAAAATATGTCTCCCTCGGCGGCCCTGATGGCGCCGACGGCGGTGACGGTGGCAATATCATCATCAAAGTCAATCCCAATCTCAATAGCCTTGTCTCTTTTCATCGCAATGTCCATTATCGCGCCGAAGATGGCGTCCATGGCGGCCGCCGCAATATGACCGGCGCCCGCGGCCAAGACCTCTGCCTCGAAGTCCCCCCTGGTACCACCATCCGTGATGCTGATACCGGTGATATCCTCGCCGATCTCACCCGCGATGACCAAGAAGTCCTTTTAATTAGTGGCGGCCGTGGTGGCCGTGGCAACGCCCGCTTCGCCAACAGCGTCAACCAAGCCCCCCGCATCGCCGAACGGGGCGAACCAGGCGAAGAACGTTGGCTCCATTTCGAACTCAAACTAATCGCTGACGTCGGTATCGTCGGTGTCCCCAATGCCGGTAAATCAACCCTCCTCTCCGTCATCAGCGCCGCTAAACCCAAAATCGCCAACTACCCCTTCACCACTCTCCAACCCAATCTCGGCGTTGTCCAACTCGACGACTATAACACCATGGTCATCGCCGATATCCCCGGCCTCATCGAAGGCGCTGCCGCCGGCATCGGCCTCGGCCACGACTTCCTCCGCCACGTCGAACGCACCCGCGTCCTCATCCATCTCCTCGATGGTAGTAGCCAAGACCCCCTCGAAGAATGGGCCATGATTAACCAAGAATTAGCCCTCTATGATATCGACTTGGCCCGCAAACCCCAACTTGTCGTCCTCAATAAGGTCGACCTCGTCGATGGCCAAGCTTGGGAACCCCTAATAGAAGAAGAAATCAACAAACATGGCTACCCCTTCTTCTCCATCTCTGCTGTCACCCAACAAAATGTGCGTGACATGCTCTGGCGTGTCAAACAAATGCTCGACGATGCCCCAGAACCAACCAGTACCGTCGAACCGGTCGTCATCACCCCCAGCGAAGATGATGACTCCTTTACCATCGAACGGGAAAATGATGGCTGGCGTATCCGTGGCCGTCGCATCGAGCGTGTCGCCACCATGACTTACTGGGAATTTGAAGCCACCGCCCGCCGTTTCCAAAATATTCTCGAAAAAATGGGCATTACCACCGCTCTCGAAAAAGCAGGCATCGAAGAAGGTGACACCGTTTATATTAATGATATCGCCCTCGTCTGGGGAGATGAAACCTACGCGGATGAACTATAATCTAAATCATGCAATCACTTAAACGTTATAAAGATATCATCCTTTATCTCATTTTTTGCATTCTTGTCCTAGGTGGGGCCTATGCCTGGACCACCAGCCGCCCCACCCAACTCACCATTAACTGGCAAACAGAGAGTGAACTCGATATCATCGGTTTCAATCTCTACCGTTCTAACCAGCTTGATGGTCAATATGAGCAAATCAACGAACGGCTCATCCCCCCCGCCGCCGACCCCCTCGTCGGTGGCGACTACGCCTTCATCGATGGCGATGTGCAAGCGGGCCAAACCTACTATTACATCCTTGAAACAGTGGACCGTAATGGTGCTATTATTCGCCGCGATCCCCTGCCCCTAACAGCTAAATAAAAAGAAAATAAGCTCACCTTAAGAAAGCGTTTTTATTTTTGACGCATCCAAACCACTATGATACCATCATGCACGTCTGGCTAAACAAAGCGGAGTTGTTTAATCTAAAGATTCTCGTTTAACAACTGCAATATACCTAAAACAAACTCCAGACTATTTTATTTAATGAATTGAGGTTTTTTGTGAACAACGGGTCTTCCCCTTTAACCATTCCTTTAACCATTGCCAATCTTCCTTTACTCCTCCAAGGCACAGATGAAGCTGTCATCGCTCGTTTGCGTCAACGCTACCAAGATTTTTTGGCTCCAGAACCGATTGACCCCTTGTTTACGGTCGATATCAATGTCATTCCTGATGCCATTTTTGTCGAACCGAAACCAGGCCCTTGGGTCATCGAATCCACTTATACTGCTGATAGTATGACCTATCGTTCATACGTCTCTCAATCTCGGTTAGATTTAAAAACCAAACGTGGGCAATTAGACATGGCCCCTGATGCCTCTATCGAAAATTTCCTCCGTGTCACTTACGCTTGGTTATGTCTGCAACATGACGGTTTGCTTCTTCATTCAGCTGGTATTATTCGCAATGAATTAGGTTACGTCTTTTTTGGGCCGAGTGGCGCCGGCAAAACAACTACCACCCGCATCTCGGCCAAACTCGGCACGGTCGTCAGCGATGACCTCGTTATCATTCGTCGCCTGAATGGCCAATACCACCTCTTCGGTGTCCCCTTCCGTGGTGACCTCGCCGATGAAGCCCCTCGTACCAACTCCGTCGCCCCTCTCAAAGCAATTTTCCGCTTGCGACAAGATTATCACCATGAAGTTGCCCCCCTCCCCCGCAGCATGGGTATCGCCGAACTACTTGCCGCCGCCCCCTTTGTCTCTGATAAACGTGCCCTCACCCCGCAACTTATCTCTGTTTGTACTGATATCGCCCGTCATGTCCCCCTACAAAGTTTACACTTCAAACGGGATGACGGCTTTTGGAAGGTAATTGATGAGCATTTTACAGAAATATCCACAACCACACCCGCAAACAGCCGGTAGAATCATCGATGGCGAAGCCATCCTCATTCTATCCGATGTTAGCGAAATTAATGTCCTTAATGAAGTCGGTTCCCGTATATTTGAGCTATCTACAGGCACAAATAGCACCGATGACATTATCCAAACCCTTGTCACTGAATATAATGGTGACCACCAAGCAATCACCGCAGATGTGACTCATTTCCTCGAAGAGATGGTCAAAAATAACGTTATCATCTTGTCTGATACACCTGCCTCTTAACATCTCCAAAACTTACTGAAGATAACTATAAAGGATGCCAAATGTCTGAACAATATACTGAAAAGAAAGATTTAAACGCCTATCAACGCATCAACCGGATGACGAAAACCCAACATCGGCTCTTTTCTGTCCATTGGGAATTAACCTATCGTTGTAACGAAAAATGTACCCATTGCTATCTTGATGTTATGGCTCCTGGAGCCAAAGTGCCCGGAGAACTAACCACACAAGAAGCGAAAGATGCCATTGATGAACTCGCTAAGTTAGGTGGCTTAACCATCACTTTCTCTGGTGGTGAAATCTTCCTTCGTCCAGACATCTTTGAAATTGCCCATTACGCACGTAAACGTGGCTTTGCGGTCCGTTTCTTCACCAATGGGATGATGGTAAAAGGGGCTGTCGCCGATAAAATTGCGGCGGTACGGCCTGTTGTCGTTGAAATTAGTCTTTATGGGACGACGGCCGAGGTTCATGACGAAATCACCCAAGTCCCCGGCTCTTTCGACCTCACCATGCGCGCCATCCACACCCTCCTTGACCGCAAAGTCCGTGTCATGATTAAATCCCCTCTCATGAAAGAGAATATTCACCAATTTGATGACCTCCAAGCCCTTGCCCGTGACTTAGGTATCACCTTTTCCTTCGATATGACCATTATCCCCAAACATACCGGCGATACCACTCCCCTCAAACACCGTGTCACTGACCAACAACTACTTGACTTCCTCCGCCCACGCACTACCCCAGAAACATGGAACCTTCCCGAACAAGATGAAGAGTTTCGGTTTTGTGGTATTGGCATGAACAGCCTTTCCATCAGCCCCTACGGCGAAATTTACACCTGCTTGGGCGCTCGTGTCTCTGCTGGCAACATCCGCTCCATGAATTTACAAGACATTTGGACCGAATCACCTGTCTGGGAAGAAACAACGAATCTAACCCTACACAACTTGCCTGTCTGTGCCACCTGCGAACTCAGCCAATTTTGCATTCGTTGTCATGGCACCGCCGCCTTTGAAGACGGCGATATGCTCGGCTGCTCTTCCAGCGCCTACCGCGAAGCCCGTATTCGCCGCCAAGCCTATATGGAAAATGCGACCAAAGATGGTATCATCCCCTTAACTGTCGCCCAAAACTAATAATTTGGTACCAAAATTTGTCAGCCATGTGGTAATGCCTGTATACTATTATGTAGCTACTATGCTACTTTCATTGAAACTAGGCAGTTGGGAAAAACATACCATATCTTTGTTGCCAGTTTCATCAGCAATTGTAATTGATACTATAAATTATAATCGTTGACAAATTGTTAGGTTTTAATCACGCTAAGTAATAACTAAGGAGAAGTTATGTCCAAGCAATTATTATCTTCTGAAGATAAAAAACCGTATGAGAAACCAGCTGTCATTCACCGTCAAATTATGGAGACTGTGGCTGGTGCCTGCTCTGACGCTGACCCCACTAATGGGAAAGTCGGCGACGGTTCTGATATGTGTACTAACCCAATGAGCTAATCGGCTCGCCGGGTTTGTTTTTTAATTATTTACCTTAACCAAATTCTTTATGGGAGGCTATATGTCTGAAATCAATCCTATTCAAAATGAAAAGAAAGCTTACGAAAAACCAGCTGTCATTCACCGCCAAATTATGGAAACTGTGGCTGGTGCCTGCTCCGATGCTGATCCAACCAACGGTAAAGTTGGCGATGGCTCGGATATGTGCACCAATCCAATGAGCTAACTTTTCTTGGGGAACGGCCGTTGTCAGCAACGTCCTTTCCTCAAAAGAAGAATAAGGAGTAGATTTTGATCTACTCCTTATTCTTCTCTCTCCATATAATTTATCATTCCTTGTTGCCGCTAAACGTACTATTTTCACTTGGCTAGCGAATCAACCGTTTATCAGCAACTTAGAGAAACTGTTTCTAAAACTAGTTTCTCCACAACAACATTGTTCGTGTCACGCTACACACGCTACACACGCTACGGGAGCTGCACCTAACCTATCAACAGGAGGATAATACGTATTATCAACATCTATCGATGTCTGATAACTTTATCGTTACTTTTTATGAAAGGGATCTGTTTATGTCTACTCTATCATCGCCAGGGTCAATGCCAACCCCAACTCGGTTTATACCATCTTTCACCCGCCCGCTACTTATCCTAACTTTTGCTTGGCTCTTTACACTTACTGTCTTAGCCAATGCCGCCCCGCCAGAAACAACCAATGAAGCACAACCCATCACCCTCCTGACGGCGAACGACCATACCATTTCCTTACAAATCAATCCCCCTCCTCTAAACCAATCAATTGATGATCAAGGTTGGCATACCCTTACCATTGATGGTTATGGCTACCAAGCCCAACTCGGCCAACCCGCCCTCCCCTACCGCCAAACCTACCTCGCCCTCCCACCAGGTGCCGTCCCCCACCTCACTATCGATAATCACCACACAATCCCTCTCTCCAATCTCAAAGTCGCCCCTACTACCTACCAACAACTAACCAGCTACGACTTCAATGACCCTCAAGCCGTGCCTGAGTTTACCCCTACTCAAAAACAAGACCCAATCATCTATAATCAAAACAAACTTTTCCCCGCCTCCCCCGCCTCCCTCGGCCCCATCACCTATCTCCGCGACTACCGTGTCGTTCCCTTAATTTTGCAACCGGTTCTTTATAATCCGCTGGCGGAAAACGGCCGTTTCTACCAATCCCTTACCCTCACCATCCACCTCACCTACCCCAATGGCCAACCAACTACCACCACCCGCCCTGAAAGCGATACCTACCAAACTATCCTCGCCGATGAAATCCTCAACTACGACCAAGCCCAAAACTGGCGCCACATCCCCTCCAACTTCAATCTCATTGACCCCACCACTAATCAAACCAGCGGCTCCCCTAACCCCAACATCTCCCCTTGTCTCGATAATAACGCTTTCCGCCTCAACCTCACTCAAACCGGTATGTATCGCCTCACCTATACCGCCCTCGCCAATGCCGGTTTCCCCGCCAACGTCAACACCGATACCATCCGTGTCTGCCACCGGGCCAATGAACTCGCCATCCATGTCGAAGACAACGATGGCACCTTCAGCACTGGTGACGCCCTCATCTTCTACGGTCAAGCCATCAAAACCCAAGAAACCGAGACCAATGTCTATTGGCTTACCCACAGCGGCGACAATGGCTTACGTATGACCACCGATAACACAACTCCTAATTCCCCTACCACCGCCACCAGCTATCCACATCCCATCCACCTCGAAACGGACGAACGCTATTTCTCCACTTTCCCCATGTCTGATGACAATGACCATTGGTATTATGAACCGTTCGCCTTTGGCTTTAGTGGCACGCCAGATACCCTAGAAATCGACTTCAACGTCACCAATCGAGTCGCTTCCGGCTACGATCTTATCGTTGAAGGTGAAA
This sequence comes from Anaerolineae bacterium, assembly GCA_035459145.1. Classification (GTDB taxonomy): domain Bacteria; phylum Chloroflexota; class Anaerolineae; order Promineifilales; family Promineifilaceae; genus DATHYN01. The sequence goes on from DATHYN010000190.1 coordinate 7,356, forward strand.
TCCGTGGCTTCACTAGCTCCCAAAATCATGCCTATGAAATTTATCTCAACGGCAATCTTGTTGGCAGTCGCCAATTTGTCGGCTCGGCCCGCTACGACCCCCCTAGCCTCTTCTACGAAGCCATTGCCGCCAACAGCTCCCTCATCCGTGAAGGTAGCAACACATTATCCATCAAAGCAGTGGGCATGCCCCCCAACAATAGCCCCCATACCCTAATCGCTAACTGGTTCCAAGTAACACCACATCGTCAATTTGTGGCCCAAAACAATGCCCTCGCCTTTACCCAAAACAATGGTGGCGATTGGCGTTACACCGTTTCCGGCTTCAGTGCTGGTCAACCCGTTCACATCTACGATGTTACCGTTTACCACCACCCCGTTCGGCTTACCAATGGCTCTGGTACCGGTACTGTCACCTTCGACCGCACCGCCTCGGCCATCTCCAACTACCAACTCGCCACCACCACCGGTATGCTCACCGACATCACCATCACCAAAGACACCTCCCCCACCACCCTCCTCAGCCAAACCAACCAACGAGCTGATTACATCATCATCACTGCCCCTGAATTAGACAGTGCCCTCACCCCCCTCATCGAACGCCGCACCAACCAAGGCCACACCGTGGCCAAAGTCTACGTCCAAGATATCTTCGATGAATTTAATTACGGCCTTTACGACACCAACGCTATCCGCAACTTCCTCGCCTACACCTATGCCAACTGGCAAGCCCCCGCCCCCAGCTACGTCCTCCTCGCCGGCGAAGGTAGTTACGACCATCGCAATGTCCTCGGCCTCAATGGCACCAACGGCAATCTCGTCCCCGTCTATCTCCGTTCCGGCGTCGATAGCAACTGGGGCGAAGCCGCCAGCGATAACCAATACGTCACCTTCCTCGGCAACGACGAGCTCGCCGAAATGATGCTCGGCCGCCTCCCCGCCCTCAATACCGCTGAACTCACCACCATGGTCAACAAAATCCTCACCTACGAATCCCTCGCCCCAGACACATGGCAAGGCCGTCACTACTTCCTTACCGATAACGGCCTCAAAGATGTTGGTTCCGACTGTGAAATGGATGCCGCTGGTGATTTCTTCGCCACCGCCAACAACTTTATTGCCAACTATCTCCCCGATGGCCAATTCCTTCGCCGCACTTACTACGCTCCCCCCGATTGTTACCCCAACCCTCCCCACTACTATCAAGATAGTATCCTCGATACAACCCTTGATTTCCGCCAGAAATTCCGCGAAGGGAACCAATTCGTCATCTACACCGGCCATAGCGCCATCGAAACCTGGGGGCATGAACAGTTCGTCAGCTTAGACGCCGACCTAAGTAGTCTAAACAATGGCAATAAAACCCCCATCATGTTACCGATGACTTGTCTCGAAGGTATCTACCACCGTCCCGGCGAAGATGGTCTGGCCGAAGGTCTCCTCAAATCCACCATTGGTGGCTCCGTCGCTAGCTACTCCCCCACCGGACTCCAAGTCCAATATGGGCACGATTTCCTTATCGTTGGCTTCTATGACGCCATCTATAATCAAAACGCATCTACCCTCGGCCAAGCTGTCATGGGCGCCAAAACCTACCTCAATACCAACACCAATAACTACCAAGACCTCCAAGATACCTTCATGCTCCTCGGTGACCCCGCTATGCAACTCAATATCTGGCAAACCAATAACCAAACCTTCCTCCCCGGAGTTGTAAAACCGTGAACCCAACCTTAGATCCCGCCCTCTTGGCCGAACTCGTCCAAGAATCAGTTGCTCAAGGCAAAAAACCATATCTCACCGTCATCAGCGGTAGCATGGCCCCCTTGTTACAACCCAACGACCAGGTCCAAACCGAGGGCGTCGATCTAACTGATTTGCAAATAGGTGATATCATCGTTATCGCTGGTGTCCAAGCCTTCATGACCCATCGCTATTATGGGACCCTAGCCATCGATGATCGCCTCCATCTCATTACCCGTGGCGACCGCTCCCTCACTTATGACAGCCCCTGGCCACCTAACAAACTTGTTGGTCGTGTCATCGCCCGCCGCCGCCGCGGGCGGCGGCTCGACCTCGGCGGCGGCCTCGGCCGCCGCCTCAACCATACCCTCTTCCGCCTCGCCCAAACCGAACTCCGCCTCTTTACCCACTTCCGCCCCCACCCCAACGCTCGTCTCGCTACCGCTGGCTACATCGATTTCCCCCACTATGACCAAAAACACCATTTCGGCCACACCATCTACCGCCGCCTCAACCAACTACTAGCCGTTATCTTGACAACTATTATCACCCTTACATCACAGGAGTAATCAACTACTATGCGCCCGCGTTTAACTTTTTACTGTTTAATACTTTTCGCTGGCCTCGCGCTTCTCTTCACCCACCCCCTCACCACCCAAGCCTCAGTTGGTATCATCTCATTTGAAGCCACCAGTCAAGATAATAACATCCGCCTCGTCTGGATCACCGGCTTTGAATTGAACAACCTTGGCTTCAATATCCACCGCAGCATCTCTAATAATCGTGATACCGCCTCTCAAATCAATACCGCCCTCATCCCCGGCCAAAACAACACCAATGGCTCTACCTATGAATATATCGATGAAACGGTTGAACCAAACATCATCTACTACTATTGGATTGAAGATATCGATAGCAATAGCGGTGTCAGTGAGTTCGAGGGCCCCCTCCAAGTCCGCCTCAGTGGCGGCACCGGCATCGCCACCAATACCCCTTTTCCCACCAACACACCTGGCCCCACCAACACACCTCGTCCTACCAATACCCCTACCAACACACCCCCCGCCACCAACACACCCCTCCCGACAAACACCCCAGACCCCAGCCAACCAACCAATACCCCTACCAACACACCCGCCCCCACTTTTACCCCTATGATTATCGCTACCAATATCAATACAAACCAACCAACCCTCACCCCCGCCATCTTCCCCTCAACCGATACCACCAATAATGACAGTGAGAAAAGCACCCCACCACCAAACACCTCCAGCCCCGCCACCAACACCCCTCCTCCCCCACCGACTAATACACCTGTACCCACAACTTTATCTCCCACCAATACACCGACTCCTGTAGCTGCCATCGCCGATAACAACAATAATAACACCCAAGAAACCAATAATCCCATTGGTGGCCAAAATAGCAGTGACAATCAGCAAACAATCGATAACAGCAACTATCAAAACCAAAATTCTAATGCTATCTCTCCCCTCCTTATTTTAATCGCCGGTCTCATTTTTAGTTTAGGTGGTGGTATCGCTACCTGGATCTTATTAAAACGTCAAAATTCAAGTTTATGACCCAAAAACAACTTATCCTAATTCCCATCGCTGTCTCTACAGCCCTTTTTGTTCTCTTTTTAGGTGGCTACTACTGGTGGACCCAAAGTCAAACCTCGGCCACCGTCGCCCCACCCGTTCCGATGATACTTGCCGAAGGCGAACAAGCCGCCGCTATTCGCCTCACTGTCACCCAAACGGGTCTCCATCTCATCCCACCTGACGCTTTCACCCAAGCCAATTTCCCCCCACCTACCAACCATGACCAATACCAACTCCTTTACAACGACCAATCCATCCCCTACTACCTCCACCAAAACGAAGATGGCACCCATATCTACTTTTACGCCCAAGCCATCACCGCCTCGGCCGCCCCCCCCGCCGTCTACCGGCTCCAACCTGGCCCCGGCTACCCCCTAACCACCACCCAAACCGATATCAACTCCCCCCGTCGCACCAATTTTGGTCGCCAAACGAGCCTCTGGGAAGAAAATACTACCTTCGTCGCTCAAGCCCGTGACGGTGATACTTGGCTCGGCCCCTTCCTCTTCGCCCCCAGCCAATATACCACCACCCTCGATACCCTCCCCCTCACCCAAGGCGACGCCCACCTCACCGTCCGCCTCTGGTCAAACAACAAAGCCAACGTCAACCCCGATCACCACGCCCGCCTTCTCGTCAACGATCAACTCGTCGGCGAAGGCTACTGGGACGGCATCACCAGCCACATCATCACCGGCACCATCCCCAACGACCTACTCAATCCCCCCCAAGATATCCTCACCATCGACCTCCCTGGTGACACCGGCGCCGCCGGTGAAGCCATTTACCTCGATTCAATTCAATTAAATTATGACGGACAATTAGCCCTCCAAGATACCCAACTAACCTTTACCCTCCCCACCACCACCACCGCCGCATTCACCACCCCCGCTAACACCACCTCTTGGCTCTGGAACATCACCCACCCCTACACCCCCACTATCGTCACCTATGACCAAGACAAAAATGAATTCACCACCACCCCTAACCAAACCTACCTCCTCGCCACCCCACAACAAGCACATCAACCCACCTTCTCCCTCATGCCTGAGTGGGAACTCAACCTACGTCAGCCAGCTACCGGTGCCGATTACATCATCATCGTCCCCCCTCGGCAAGGCTTCGCCGACGCCCTCCAACCATTAATCACCCACCGTCAACAACAAGGGCTCAGCGTGCTCGCCGTCCCCCTCCAACAAATCTATGACGAATTTGGCTACGGCCGTCAAACCCCCCAAGCTATCCGCGACTTCCTTGCTTACACTCACGCCCAATGGCCCACTTCTCCCCAATACGTTCTCCTCGCCGGTGATGCCACCTACGATCCCCAATCACGCACCAACGGCCCCAATCAAGATATCCTCCCCACCTACCTCATCTTCACCGAATATGCTGGCTACGTCGCCAGTGATACTTGGTACACCCTTTTTGGTGACAATGAACTTGAACCACAACTCGCTATCGGCCGTTTTCCCGCGCAAACCGTAACCCAACTCGAAACAATGGTCAATAAAACCATCGCCTACGAACAAGCCGCCCCCAACCCTAACCGCAATCGCGCCCTCCTCGTTGCCGATAATGAACCAGACTTCGATGAAGCCTCTGACCTCCTCGCCGACCAGCTTATCGATACCGGCTACCAACCCCAAAAACTATACCTCAGCCAAAACCTCACCCCTCAAGAAGAAATTATAAACAGCATTAACGACGGGGTTGGCATCATCAACTATATTGGGCACGGTGGGATTCAGGTTTGGGCTGATGAAGTCGTTTTCAGAAATGAAGATGTCGCCAAACTCAATAACGGTGACCAACTCCCCATCTTCACCACCTTTACCTGTCTCAACGGCTACTTCAACCACCCCGAAGTCAACGCTCTCGCCGAAACCCTCCTTTGGGAAGAAGATGGTGGCATCGTCGCCGCCATCGCCCCCTCCGGCCGCTCCTTCACCGTCCAACAAGTCCCCATCGCCGATGTCTTCTATCAACAACTCCTCACTGGTGAAGCCACCACCCTCGGCCAAGCCCTCCAAACCGCCAAACAACAAAGCGCCAACCGCGACACCCAACGCGAAGTCATCCACACCTTCAACCTCCTCGGTGACCCCGCTCTACACTTTAACCCCTAGCCAACCCACACCGCCCGCGCCGCCGCATCACCACTCCCAATACAATCGGGAATCCCTACCCCACGATACGCCGCCCCCGCCACCGCCAAATCATCATACGTCGCCAACCTAGCTTCAATCCGCGCCAAAATATCAACATGACCCAAATTGTATTGGGGCATGCCCCGCTCCCAACGTACCACCCGATGAAACAACGGCTCCGCCTCAATCCCTAACGTCTGCCCTAACTCCTTCTCGGCCAACGCCACCAACGTCTCATCATCACGCCCCACCATATCCGCCTCACCATACCGCCCCATATACACCCGAATCAACGCCCCTCCCTCCGGTGCCCGATTATCCCATTTCGTCGATGTCCATGTACAAGCCAACATCTCCTTATCCTCAGCCCTGGGAATCACATACCCAAACCCATCCAACGGCCCCCCCAACGCCTCCTCATCATACGCCAATGTCACAATCACCGACGACGCATACGGAATCGCCGCGTGCGCCTCGGCCAACACCTCATCCAACTCCGCCACCAATTTCGCCGTCACAAAAGCTGGCGTCGCCAAGATAACGGCCGTTGCCCCCAACACCTCCCCCCCCGCCAAATGAAC
>DATHYN010000191.1:0-8582 GCA_035459145.1 Anaerolineae bacterium
CTTCATATTCACCCCCCTCATCTGCACATTCCCTAACCTCCCTATCCCCGATAACGACACGACCGGCATTGCCACCGACCTAACCTTCACCACCGATGCCCCCCTCACTGACCTCGAAATCATCCTCAACATCAACCACACTTGGGTCGGTGACCTCCAAGTCGACCTCCAACATGTCGATACCGGTACCACCGTCACCCTCATCGACCGTCCCGGTATCCCCAACTCCGACTTTGGCTGTAGCGGTGATCATATCGACGCCATCCTCCGTGATGACGCCCGCGACCCTGTCGAAGACGCCTGCGCCAATACCCCCCCCACCATCAATGGCACCTTCAGCCCCAACCAACCCCTAAGCACCTTCGCCACCGAAACCTTAAGCGGCACTTGGCGCCTCACCGCCACCGATTTTGTCAATGGCGATGAGGGCACAATTAACCATTGGTGTTTAGCCCCTATCACCTCCAATCTCAACCCCAGCCTCACCCTCACCACCACCGTTAGCACACAACTCAATGTCTGCGGCCCTGATAGTGGCCCTGTCGTCACCTCGGCCAACACCGCCGTCACCTACTGCTACACCATCGCCAATACCGGCAATGCCATTCTCGCTACCCACCATCTATCTACCACCCTCTCCGGCCTCATCCTTGACACCGCCCCCCACACCCTCCTCCCCGGCCAAACCTTTAGCTTCCTAGAAACAGTCCCCACCGGCATCCCCGATCCCCCCTACCCCCATCTAATCACCAACTGCGCCCAATGGTGGGCTGACACCGATAACGGCTCCAACACCGCCCTATCCAACAATAGTTGCGCCTCCGTCTCCATCAACGCCCCCACCGATGTCTCCCTCACCACCATCCACACAACGCCCCCTCCCTTCCCCTATCTCCTTCTTCTACTACTCCTCACCCTTCTCCTAAGCGGGGGCTACTACCGCTACCACACCATCCCTAAATAATTTAGTTTATCCATTGCCAATATCATTGTAATATCATGATTGCGCAATTTGTTTATTTTATTTAATCTGAGGAGAATCTATTAAATGAAACCCTATCTCAAACTCAGCCTTTCGCTTTGTTTACTCTGTTTTATCATCCTGGGCTTAGCCACTTACACCTCCGCCCCCACCGCCACCGCCACCCTCCCCCAATCAGACAATCAACTGTCTGATTTGACCCCTCTCATGCAACGGCAATTAAAAGACGCTTTGCCTCCTGAAGACCTCGCCCCTCTCGGCGCCACCCCTTGCCAAGACGGCTCCGCCGCTGGCTACCCCTGCGAAGCGATCGATTTGCTCGCTTTTATGCCTCTCGCTTCCTTCACCGGGGCCGAGACCAATGACATCTGGGGCTGGACTGACCCTGAAACCAATATCGAATACGCTATCCTCGGCCTCCAAGACAGCACCGCCTTCGTCAGCTTAGCCAATCCCACCTCCCCCCAACTCATCGGCATCATGCCCCGCACCCCCACCTCTGGCGTCACCACGTGGCGTGATGTCAAAGTCTATGGCAACTATGCCTATTCCATTAGTGAATCACCGAGCAACGGCGTCCAAGTCTTCGACTTAACCCGTCTCCGTGATGTTTTCATTCCCCCTGACATGAATATGCCCGCTGACTTCGTCTACAATGGTGTCACTGATGGCCACAATATCGTTATTAATGAAGATACCGGCTTCGCTTACGCTGTCGGCGCCAACAACTGTAGCGGTGGCTTGCATATCATCGACCTCCAAAATCCAGCCATCCCCACCTCGGCCGGCTGTTTCGCTGACGATGGCTATACCCACGACGCCCAATGTGTCCTCTATAATGGCCCCGATACCGAACATCAAGGCAAAGAACTTTGCTTTAATTCCAATGAAGACACCCTCACCATCGCCGATGTCACCGACAAAAACAATACCCAACAACTTGCCCGTGTCGGCTATGATGGCGCTGCTTATGCCCATCAAGGCTGGCTTACCCCCGACCATCAATATTTCCTTCTCGGTGATGAACTTGATGAAACCAGTAACGGCCACAATACTTATACCTACATTTGGGACGTTCGTAACATCGACACCCCTGAACTAATCGGTATCTATCAAGCCGAAACTGACGCTATCGACCATAATCTCTACATCCATGGTCAACACGCTTACCAAGCCAACTATCGCGCTGGCCTCCGCATCCTTGATGTCTCCGATATCGCCAATGCCAATTTAAGTGAAGTCGCTTACTTCGATGTCTATCCAAGCAATGACGCCCCCGGGTTCAATGGCGCTTGGAGTGTGTACCCCTTCTTTGAAAGTGGTATCGTCATTGTCAGTGGCATCGAACAAGGTCTCTTTGTCCTCCAACCAGACTTATCCCCCCGCTTTACTGTCGAAGCTGAAGATGAATTTCTTCTCGCCTGTGGCAACACTTCTGTTGATACCATGGTTCAGGTAAATGCCCTTAATAGCTTTTTCGGTGATGTTATTTTAGACAATAGCAATGAACCCACTGGCGTCACAGTTGATTTCGGGACTAATCCCGTCTCCGCACCAGGTCAATCATTAATGACCATTACGACGAGTGGGGCCGAGGCTGGTGACTATGAAATCGCCATCATCGGTTCGAGCAACACCTTAACGGATGATGATTCTATCGCCCTCCATGTCGATACCATGAATCCCGCCACCACCCTCCTAACCTATCCTACTGACCAAACAATTGATGTCAGTATCGCCCCCCACTTCAGCTGGTCCTCCGCTGACCAAGCCATCTCCTATGAGCTTGAAGTCGCCACCGATGAAAACTTCACCGATATCGTGCTGTATGCCACAGACATCACCGACACCCAATATACCGCTACTGAAACCCTCACCCCTGGCGCTACCTACTACTGGCGCATCACCGCTCATAATAGCTGTGGCGCTACCAGTAGCACCTCCGCTATGTTCACCGTTATCGAGGCCACCGTTGTCTACACTAACGACATCGAGGGCGATACCTCCGATTGGCAAACAGCTGGTAGCGGTGTCGCTTGGGCCCTTAGTTCTGCCCGTACCTCTAGTGGTAATGCCGCTTGGTTTGCCAGCGACCCCAGCAATCGGACCGACAAACAACTGATCTCCCCACCGATCGAACTCCCAAGCAATGTCGAACTTCTTACCCTCCAATTCCAAAACTATCAAGCTTTCGAAACACCTAATTCGGATGGTCGTTGTTGGGACGCCGGTATCCTCGAAGTCAGTACTGACAACGGCACCACTTGGCAATATATCGACAATACCCACATGCTCGCTGACCCCTACGACGCGGTCATCTGGAACGACACGTCCGGGAACAATCCCATCGCTTCTAGTTATGGTGCTGTTATGGCCTGGTGTGATCCTCTCCAGAATTTCACCAATGCCATCGTCGACATCACCGCTTACGCTGGCCAAACGGTTCACTTCCGCTGGCGTTTAGGCTCTGATGGCGCCGCTGGTGGCGAAGGTTGGTATGTAGATGATATCTATATTGAAGCCTACCAACGTTCTAGCTTTAACGTCTACCTACCATCCATTTTAAATCCGTAACCAGTAACGGCAATAGACTGTAACCCTAATAACCCAGAACGCTCTCATTCCGGCGCAGGCCGGAATCCACTTATAATCCGACAGCATATGGAACTTCCCTCTCTAGATTATTTCGGTTACAGTCTAGCAATTTAACGACTAAACAAAAAAAGGAGATAGTTGCCATTTGAGCAACGATCTCCTTTTTTGCTTTTTGTTCTGTTCATTTTCAGGTATCATACCTGTAAGATTTCAATAAAAAAACATTTATGGTTTAAAAAGTTAGAGAAACATATGCCTAAGCAACCAAACTATCCTGCCCATATCTCCCTCGCCTTACGCCCTACCCCCATCGAACCCTTACCCCGCCTCAGCAAACATCTCGGCGGCCCTGAAATTTACGTCAAACGGGACGATTTAACCGGCCTAGCCACTGGTGGTAACAAAACACGCAAACTTGAATTTCTCATCGCCGATGCCCTCGCTAAAGATTGTGACCATCTCGTTACAATCGGCTCCATTCAAAGTAATCATTGCCGCCAAACCGCCGCCGCCGCCGCCAAAATGGGCTTAGGCTGTACCCTTATCTTGCGCGGCTCGCCACCTCAAACTGCGGTCGGCAACCTACTGATTGACCAATTACTCGGCGCACACATTTATTGGGCCCCAGACAAAGAAACCGCCCCCACCATCGTCGAAGAAGTGATCCAAGAATTAAAAACCCTCGGCCGCACCCCCTACCTCATCCCCTACGGTGGCTCCAACGTCATGGGCGCCACCGGCTACGTCCTCGCCATGCAAGAACTTAATCAACAACTCGACCAACTAAACCTAAACATCGACTTCATCCTCACTGCCAGTAGCAGTGGTGGCACCCAAGCTGGGATGGTCGTCGGTGCCCACGCCTACCAAATACGCTCTCAAATCCTCGGTATCAGTATCGACCAATCAGCCTCCAACCTCAAAGCCCAAGTCGGTGCCCTCGCCACCGCCACCGCCACCCACCTCGGCCTCGACACCCTCGCCGCCAACGACCTCGTCAACGCCAACGATGACTACCTCGGCGAAGGCTATGCCATCGTCGGCGAACAAGAACAAGAAGCCATCCAACTCACCGCCCAAAAAGAAGGCCTTCTCCTCGACCCTGTCTATACCGGCCGTGCCATGGCCGGCCTCATCGACCTCATCCGCTGGGGCGCTTTTACCCGTCGTCAAACCGTTCTCTTCTGGCATACAGGTGGCACCGCCGCCCTCTCCGCCTTTGCCCCCCATCTTCAATAATACGCTACTCCTTATCCCCCTTCACCGCATCACGCATCCGCGCATCCGGCGTCGGTGACCCGCCTAAACGTGCCCCCACCCGCCGTTGCCACTGCCGAAAACGGGACCGAACCCGTGCCGTCCCATAGCTTGCCTGCGTCCGCAACGCTTGCCATCGCGTCGGCTCCGGCGGCGTCGCCGCCCACTTAATCACCGTCGCTCCCCACGTCAACCCACCCCCAAAACCAACCAAGGCCACATGATCGTCCGCCTGCAACCGCCCCGCCTTTAACGCCTCACACAACGCCACCGGAATCGATGCTGCTGATGTGTTCCCCACCGTTTCTACATTCGAAAAGAAAATATCTTGATCTAACTTTAACTTTTTGGCCGCTGTCTCTAAAATACGGACATTCGCTTGATGGGGCACAATTAAATTCAAATCGTTCACCGTCAATCCCGCCTTCTCCGTCACCTCTTCTAATGACTCCGCCAATACCCGCGTCGCAAACCGAAATACCTGCCGCCCATTCATCACCATCTGATTGTTCTTATGCCCATTTTGCCACTTTCCTCCCTGCAACATCGGCATCGGATTCTGATACACAGCTGGTAAATACAACAAATCACGCCCCGACCCATCAGACCGTAACACGGAAGCCAATACCCCGCCTGGTGTGTCCGACGCTTCTAATACCACCGCCCCCGCCCCATCCCCAAATAAAATGCATGTCCCCCGATCATCCCAATTCAAAACCCTTGACATCGTCTCCGCCCCAATTACCAACGCATTATTCATCGCCCCCGATTGTATCGACTGCGCCGCAATGCTTAACGCATACACAAACCCCGAACAGGCCGCACTAATATCAAAGGCCGCCGCCTTCGTCGCCCCTAAATGATCTTGTACCTGGCAAGCCGTCGATGGGAAAATATAATCAGGCGTCGATGTCGCTACCACAATCATCTCTACCTTCGATGGTGGTAAACCCGCCCGCCCCAATGCTTCCTCCGCCGCTTTCATCGATAAAGTCGCTGTTGTCTCATCTGAATTCGCAATCCGTCGCTCCTTAATCCCCGTCCGTCGATAAATCCATTCGTCCGTCGTCTCTACCGTTTGTGCTATTTCATCATTTGTGTAAACATGTTCGGGCAAATAACTACCCCAACCTTGTATGTGTGCATATCTCATATTACTCTCCATGGGTTCATGCCACTCTGTCATTACAGAGCAAACTCCACATGGATAATAACACACAATCTCTCATTCCGTTACGATTCTAACTACTTTTCTATCTTCCTTCTTTTAAAATTCAGCTAACAATTATATAATTAAGACTTCGTAACATAAATTTTTTTTAACTTCCACCAAACATCAACACCCACAACATTCTACTCATCACACCCCATATTTATAGGATTGATTAACCTTTTTATGATTGTTCGTTATCATTTGCCCCAAATCCGTCTGTTTCTTCCTGTTTTTCTTCTAATCACAACGTTTTACCTCACCGCTTGTGTCACCTCCCCTTCATTACCACCAATTACCCCACCACCCCTTATCCGCGAAGAGCCTCCCTCTCATTCCCAAGCAACAGAAACCGCTTTCGCCCAAGCAGAACCACCCCCTCGCGACCTCACCGACCTCGCCCGTCGCTATCGTGGCCTCACCAATATCCCCGCCACTGCTCCCGCCACCGATTATGCGGTCGGTGACACGGCCCCCTTCTGGTATGTCAACCATAATATCGAAGAAACAGTCCAAACCACCGCTCGGCTCGCCTACCGCTCCGAAGCCCTCAATATGTGGTTTGAAACAGGCGCCCGCGTCAAAGATGCCGATGTCGCCGCCGCTGCGCAAATCATCGAGCAACAAATCCTCCCCACCAACCGTGACTTCTTTGGCCAAGAATGGCAGCCAGGTATCGATAACGATCTTCGCGTCAATATCTTTCATCTTAATGAAGCTGGTGGTAATGTCGCTGGCTACTTTTCCCAAGCGGATGAATTTGTCGCCGCCGTCAATCCCTACTCTAATCAACGTGAACTTCTTTATATCAATCTCGATGCTGTCGATGTCGGCGATGATAACTATTTCGATGTCATCGCTCATGAAGCCCAACATATGATCCATTGGCATGTCGATGCCAACGAATCAATCTGGATGGATGAAGGCTTAGCTGAATTAGCCGCCTTCCTTAATGGTTATGGTGAATCCGATTTCGTCCCCCTCTTCACCGATCTAATCGATATCCAACTCAATAATTTCACCTACGATGGCCTCGAAGGTGGTGCTCATTATGGCGCCTCTTTCCTTTTTAATGCCTACTTCCTCGACCGCTTTGGCGATGAAATGACCCGCGCCTTGGTCGCCAACACCGCTAACGGCATCCCCGGCATCGAAGATACCTTAGCCAGCCACGGCCACAACATCTCTTTCGACCAACTTTACATGGATTGGCTCGTCGCCAACTACCTCGACAGCCATGACCAAGGCTTCGCAACCTACCAATATACCAATCTTGACTTGCCTACCATCGATCCCATGGCCACCATCGACAAATTCCCCGCCCAAGATACCCGCCCCGTCGCCCAATATGGGGCCAACTATCTCCTCATCGAACATAATGCCCCCCTCGAACTTTTCTTTGAAGGTACCCGCCAAGTCCCTATCCTCAATACCACCGCCGCCAGCGGCCAATACTTATGGAGCACTTACCCTGCCGATAACTCCAACATGTCCCTCACTCACCCCTTCGATCTCACCAATCTGACCACGGCCACCCTCACCTTCGATACTTGGTACGAAATCGAATCCGGTTGGGACTACGCTTACGTCTCGGTCTCCACCAACAATGGTCAAACTTGGCAACCAATTCAAACTGTCGCTACCACCCTCTATGACCCTCAAGGCAACAGCTACGGAGCTGGCTATTCCGGCGTCAGTGGCTCGGGCGAAACCCCTGTCTGGATCAACGAAACGGCCGATCTCTCCCCCTTCACCGGCCAACCAATCCTACTCCGCTTCGAATATGTCACCGATGACGCCTATCATGAACAAGGCTTCGCCCTCGACAATATCCACATTCCAGAACTCGGCTTCACCGACGATGTTGAAGCCGGCCCCGGACAATGGCAAGCAGCCGGCTTTGTCCGTCATACCAATGTTTTGCCCCAAAAGTTTGCTCTCCGTCTTATTTTAATCAGTGATGAAGAGGTCAAAGTTGAAGAATTACCGTTAACGGCCGATAATAACGGCCGTTGGTCCCTCCCCCTCAACCAAACATTCAACCAAGCTATCATCGTCGTCGCCGGCACCACCCCCGTCACCACCCAAATCGCCACCTACGCTTATGAGGTAACCATACCCTAATGGATAACTATACAACCCCGTCCGCCCCTTCCAACAATGACATACGTCAAGAATCCTGCCGCACAGCCGCCCTAATTCTTATCGGCTGTTTAGGCGCCTTTGGCCTCATGTTCTGCTGTGCGGCTGTCATGCTTATCAGCTTCTTCGTCGTCTATCCCGAATCCAACACTATTTTTGACCTTACCCCTGATGTCTCCACCCGTGTTGTTGAACTCGCTCCTACCCGCACCCTCGCCCCCACCATTTTGCCTTCACTCACCCCCTCTCCCCCCCCCACCGATGCCCCCACCAACACCCCCACGCCTCTCCCAACGTCCGTCCACCAATTAACCGCCCCTGATGGTATCAATCAACAACCTATTAGCCCCGCCATGCACCAATCATTAACTGATCTGATCATGGCCAACTACCCCC
>DATHYN010000192.1:0-7950 GCA_035459145.1 Anaerolineae bacterium
ATACTCTTAGATCCCTCCACTCCGTTTGCCCTTTTTGTGACTTGGAATGTATTGGTTAGTCAAAAAGCGGGCAAACTCCGGTCGGGAAGGGTTTTTCGAGGTGGGGATTTGATAGTTAGAATGAGTATGCGATTGCCCTGCCGAAAGGGGTGCAGGGCTTGACTTAAAGACAAAAGGCAAAGTTGATTGGTTGAGAGCAAGAACGTCGCTCAGGAATGGTTTTGTAGGGCAAAATTGTTAGGTTAAATAACTTGAGTAGAGTGTAAACGAGATAAGATAGAGTGGGAAGTTCTTCATGCTGTTGGATTATAAGTGGATTCCCGCGTGCGCGGGAATGACAGGACGATATCTGATCATGTGGCGATAATTATTGATGGATTCCCGCGTGCGCGGGAATGACAGCGTTCTGGGTTATTTATGTTAAAGTCTATTGAGTTAATGGTAAGAATAAGATCAAGGAGTATTTTATGTCTGTTGAGGAATTAGTTGGAACGATTGATGCGTGGGTGGGGGGGCAATATGGGGCGGCCGAGCCGGGAGCGGCTGTTATTGTGCAGAAGAATGGGGAAACTATTTATCGGAAAGGGGTGGGGCTGGCTAATTTAGAGTGGCAGATAGCGGTTGAGCCAGAGATGGTTTTTCGATTGGCATCAATAAGCAAGCAGTTTACGGCTGTGTCTGTTTTGATGTTGGTGGAAGCGGGTGAGTTAGCACTTACAGATCGGCTCACGAAATTTTTGCCAGATTATCCCACTAATGGGCATGTTATAACGGTTGAGCAGTTGTTAGCACATACATCGGGGATAAAGAGCTATACTGATATGCCGGAATGGTTAGCAGATATAGGCAAAGATTACACAGTTGAGGAGATGATTGCGTTATTTAAAGGGGAGCCGATGCCGTTTGCGCCTGATACGAGGTGGCAATATAACAATTCTGGTTATGTTTTGTTGGGGGCAATCATTGAGAAAGTGAGTGGTCAGACGTATGCTGAGTTTGTGAGCGAGAATATATTTAAGCCGTTAGAGATGAAGGATAGTTATTATGATATGGCGGCAACGATTATCCCTAAGCGGGTGAGTGGGTATGAAGGTGGGGAGGGGGCGTATGTTAATGCCAGATATCTTAGTATGACCCAGGTGTATGCGGCGGGGGGATTGATGTCAACGGTGGATGATTTGGCGCGTTGGGATGAGGCGCTGTATACGGATAAGTTGGTGAAACAGACGACTTTAGAAAAGGCGTTTACCAGTTATAAGTTGAAGGATGGTCGGGACACGAAGTATGGTTATGGGTGGACGGTTTCGACGTATGAAGGGTTGAAAGTGGTTGAGCATAGTGGTGGGATTTTTGGGTTTGCGACGCATATTATTCGAATACCAGAAGAGAAGATTTTGGTGGCTGTGTTGAGTAATAATCCGAGTAAACCGGCGTCGATGTTGGGGTTTAAAGTGGCTGTGTTGTTAGCGGGGAAAGTGTATGAAGAGCCGGTTGGGGTTGAGATTGATATAAGCGAATTAGGAGCATATGTGGGTGTTTATGAAACAGAGGAGAGAAAAAAGTGGGAGTTTGAGATTGAGGATGGGGGGTTATGGATTATAGCGGAGGGGGAAGGGCGTTTTAGGGTTGAAGGGTTAGGGGATGATTGGTTTTTCTTGCCACATGCGCCGATGTTGCGGTTGATGTTTGAACGGGATGAGGTGGGGGAGATAACGGGAATTGTATTGAGTGGGCGGACGATTATGTCGGAGAGAGTGAGGCGGGTGGGGTAGTGTTGTTGGGTAGAAACAGAAAAAGCCCCCGCGTGGGGGGCTTTTTCTGTAGAGGAGGAAAAGGAGAACCATTTTTTATTTGTCTTAGCTTTTTCGTTTCAGTTGTGTATATTATAGTAGATTGAGAAGGGGGATGATGTGGGGTTATGTACATTGGGGTTGTAAAGTTGGTTACAGTTAGAGGTTGGTTTGAGGGTGTTTGGTGGGATTTGACGCGGATTTTGGGGATTTTTTGTGTTGGTGAAGGGAGGAGGGGAGTGTTTTGGTGGTAGGGTGCTGAACGTGTATTGGTCAATTGGCGGGTAGGCGTATTGCATGGTAAATTTGTGGGAGCTTGATCATTTCTTGGAAGTAAAGGATGAGTTATGATGAAAAAGAAATTGTTGTTTGGTGCGTTGCTGGCAGGTGGTGTGGTGGTGTGGAAGAAGGTAGGGCAGGAGCGGGCGGAGGTGTCGTTGGTGGGGAAGGTGGCGATTGTGACGGGGGCATCGGCGGGGATAGGGGAGGCGACGGCGCATGCGCTGGCGCGGGCGGGGGCGACAGTGGTGTTGGTGGCGCGGCGGGCGGAGGAGTTAGCGCGGGTGGCGGGGGATTTGGAACGGTATGATCGGCCAATGATGGTATGTGTGGCGGATGTGACGGATGATGGGAGCTTGGTGGGATTGGTGGAGAGGGTGGTGGAGCGGTTTGGTCGGATTGATATTTTGGTGAATAATGCGGGTTTGTCGATGGGGGGTCCGTTTGCGGAACATGATGCGAGGTATATGCGCAAGATGGTAGAGGTTAATGTTTATGGGTTGTTGCGGATGACGCAGTTGGTGGTACCGATTATGAAGCGGCAGGGTGGGGGGCATATTGTTAATGTATCAAGTGTGGCGGCGATTTTGCCGATAGCGGGGCAAACGGCTTATGCATCAACGCGGATGGCGGTGATAGCGTTTTCGAATGCGTTGCGGCGGGAGTTGATGGGGTCGGGGGTGTTTGTATCGGTCGTGTTGCCTGGTTGGACAAAGACGGGGATGATGGCGGATATGGATGAGGACAAGTTGAGGGAGTCGGGATTGATTAATCCGTTGGTGACGGTTGATGAGGCGGTGGTGCCGGCCGAGGCGATTGTGGATGTGATTCGGTATCGGCGGCGGAAGATGGTTTTGGGGGGGATTCAGATAAAGATGGGCGCGTTTTTTGATTTGTTTTCGACACATTTGGTTGATTGGTTGTTGTTGGCGACGTTGGATCGGGATAAATCGGTGGAGGTTTTGCGTGATTTGGGGTGAGGGATGTTGTGTTTGAAATGAGAGGGGGTTGTTTGGAGGATGTTTGGTGGATTTTGACGCGGATGTTGGGGATTTTGGGGATTTTTGTGTGTTGGTGAAGGGAGGGGTGGAAGTTTGGCGATTTAACAAAGGGTGTGTTTGTGATGTGTTAGGGGTTGGTTTGAATAGGTTGGGTGGATTTTGACGCAGATTTTGGGGATTGGACGGATTTTTTGGTGTTGGTTAAGGGATGAGGGGTGTTTGGTTGGAAGTTTGGCGATTTAACAAAGGGTATGTTTGAGTTGAGTTGAATTTTCCAATAACCAGGCTGGCTAACAACAATGGGGAGTGGTTTTTGCCTTTATGAAAGGCAGCGTGGGTCCCTCGGCTACGGTTATCCCTTTGTTTTTGTGTAAGTTTTGGCAAGGGGAGAACGGGATAACCTCCGCTCGGGACGGGTTTCGGGTGGGTTCAACTGAGTTCAAACACACCCTTTAACAAATCGGGCTACCTTCAGAATAGTGTCATTAGTATCTTTGAATAAGGGTGCTGTTTTTTGGTGTGGTATAATAGGTATGACAATTAGAAATATGGTTTATAGGATATATTTTAGAGATGGTTTAGAAGTAACTTTGTACATGGGGGTGGGATTTGCTGAGAACGAAGGGGATTTAAAGGTGATTTTAGGAGTGGATCCCCGCTTTCGCGAGGATGACAGCCCTGATCAGGCTGTAAATGGTTGTTGGTATAAGGAAAGCGGACAGTATCTACGCAGGTATGACAGCCCTGATTGGGTTGTAAATGAGTTGGTTGCGTTAGAATAGTTGTAGGAGAGTGTTTGTTTGACAGAAAATGGTTCTGTGGAAAGAGAGGGTGAGGGGAATCATCATCGGAACGGGAAAGAGGGGCATGGGGGAGAGGGGCATGAAGAGCATGGTGGGCATAATGATCATAGTGGGCATGAGATGATGTTTCGGAACCGGTTTTGGGTTTGTTTAATTTTAACGATACCGGTTTTGATTTTTAGTCCCGTGATTCAGGGGTGGTTTGGGTTTACGGCGCCGGAATTTATGGGTAGTGAGTGGATTGCGCCGTTGGTGTCGATTGTGATTTTTGTATATGGTGGGTTGCCGTTTTTGCGGATGGCGCGTGGGGAGGTAAAGAAGGGTCAGCCGGGGATGATGACGTTGATTTCGTTGGCGATCACGGTGTCGTTTGTGTATAGTTTGGCGACGGTGGTGGTGGCGTTGGGGTCGAGCTTTTTTTGGGAGTTGGTGACGTTAATTGATGTGATGTTGTTGGGGCATTGGATTGAGATGCGGAGTGTGCGGCAGGCATCGGGGTCGTTGGATGAGTTGGCGAAGTTGATGCCGGATACGGCCGAGCGGGTGGTTGGCGAGGGGGAGACGGAAGAGGTGAAGGTGAGTGAGTTGGAGAAGGGGGATGTGGTGTTGGTGCGGCCGGGGGCGAGTATTCCGGCGGACGGGGTGGTGGTAGCGGGTGAGTCGGCGGTGAATGAGGCGATGATTACGGGTGAGTCGAAGTTGGTGAAGAAGGAGGCGGAGGTGGAAGTGATTGGGGGGACGGTGAATGAGGGGGAAGGGAGTTTGCGGGTGGAGGTGAAAGCGGTGGGGGAAGATACGGCGTTATCGGGGATAATGCGATTGGTGGAGGAGGCGCAGGGGAGTAAATCGGAGACGCAGTTGTTGGCGGATAAGGCGGCGGGGTGGTTGTTTTATGTGGCGTTGGGGAGTGCGGGGGCAACGGCCGTTGTCTGGTTAATCGCCATCGGATTTGATGTAGAAGTGCTGAAGCGGGTGGTGAGCGTATTGGTGATCGCGTGTCCGCATGCGTTAGGGTTGGCGGTGCCGTTGGTGGTGGCGATTACGACGACGTTGGCGGCGCAGAACGGGATTTTGGTGCGGGATCGGTTGGCGTTAGAAGAGGCGCGGTTGTTGGATACGATTGTGTTTGATAAGACAGGGACGTTGACAAAGGGGGAGATGGGGGTGGTTGAGGTAGGGGTGACAGAGGGGATTGGTGAGGAGGAAGCGTTGGGATTGGTGGCGGCGATTGAGGGGGATTCGGAGCATATTATTGGGCGGGCGATTCGGGCCGAGGCGGAGGAGCGTGGTATTAGCTTGCCGACGATTGATGCGTTTGAGATTCTGAAAGGGCGTGGGGTGAAAGGGCGTTATCAGGACGGGGAGGTGTATGTGGGGGGGCCGCGGATGTTAGAGCATTTGGGAGTTGAGTTGGGAGAAGAGATGGATGAATTTCGGCAGAAGGGGGAGGAGAAGGGGCAGACGGTGGTGTATTTGATACGGGAAGAGCGGGTGGTAGCGGGTTTGGCGTTGGCGGATGTGATACGGGCGGAGAGTAAGGCGGCGGTGGCGGCGTTGCAAGAGATGGGGATTGAGGTGGCGATTTTGACGGGGGATAGTGAGGCAGTGGCGCGGGCGGTGGCCGAGGAGTTAGGGATTGGGCAATATTTTGCTGAGGTTTTGCCTGAAGATAAGGATGAGAAGGTGGCGCAGTTGCAGGAGCAGGGAAAAAAGGTGGGGATGGTGGGGGATGGGGTGAATGATGCGCCGGCGTTGACGCGGGCGGATGTGGGGATAGCGATTGGGAGTGGGACGGATGTGGCGGTGGAATCGGCGGGGATTATTTTGGTGGATAGTAATCCGTTGGCGGTGGTGAAAGTGGTACGGTTGAGCCGGGCGAATCAGCGGAAGATGGTGCAGAATATTTGGTGGGCGGCGGGTTATAATATTGTGGCGATTCCGTTGGCGGCGGGGGTGTTGGCGCCGTTTGGGTTGTTGATGCCACCGGCGGTGGGGGCGGTGATTATGTCGTTGAGTACGGTGATTGTGGCAATTAATGCGCAGTTGTTGCGGCGGGAGGATTTGGGGTAGGGGGTGATGATTGTCATGCGTTGGGTGATGAATGTCATGAAGGGGGAGATTTAGGGGGGAAAGGGGGTATAATGGAGGTTGTTTGATGATGTGATTTGTGGAGAACGGGATTGATTTGAAGATGGTGTCGTTTTTTGGATTAGGGTTATGTGGAGAGAGGTTTGAGCGTTGTTGGAGGTGTTTTTGAGGGTCCCCCCGCCCGAGCGTGAACGCATCGGGCTATATGGGACGCCTCCTCGAAGGAGGCTTGAGAGCTGATGTAGGGATGAAATGTTAAAAAATGACACTGTCCTTGAAGGGGGCTAAGGGGGTTGATTTTGTAAATAGATGTTTGCCTGCGCAGGGTTGATAGTCCTGGGTGGGCTGTAAAAGGAGTAAAGATGAAAAAATTAATTGCATTATTGTTATTGCCATTGGTTTTGCTGGCGTGCGGGGGTGGTAGCACGGCGGAGCCGGTGGTGCGTGATGGGACGGCCGAGTTGGTCGTTTATTTATCGCCTACCTGAGGTTGCTGTAGTGACTGGATTGGTTACATGGAGGCGAACGGGTATACGGTTCAAGTTGAAGAGCGTCAAAATTTGATGAGCATCAAGAATCAATACCAAGTGCCGACAGCGTTACAATCTTGTCATACAGCCATCGTGGATGGCTACGTCGTGGAAGGGCATGTACCGGTGGATGCGGTGGAGCGGTTGCTTGAAGAGCGGCCTGATGTGATTGGTTTGGCGGTGCCGGGAATGCCGGTGGGATCGCCAGGGATGGAAGTAGAGGGGGTTGATCCGCAGCCGTTTGATGTGTTCACGTTTGACGGGGCGGGGAATTTGGAGGTGTTTGCGAGTTATAATGAGTGATGGTTAATGGTCTTGGATGGCGTGCTGGCCGTGGTCGGAGAGTTGGGCGTTGAACCAATCGTGGATAGCGGTGATGAGCAGGTCATCCTCGGCCGTATATAAGATTTGCCCGCCATTATCGAGGGGGGTGTAGGTGATGGTGATGTCGGCGGCGTTGTCTTGTAAAGTGGCGAGGCCGGGCATCATATCGCCGTGGATGTGGGCGGGATCGGAGAAGTCGCCTTGCTGGAAGCGGGCGGCTTCTTCTTGTAAGTGGGTTTGGATGAGGGAGATTTGGGTGGTGTCTTGGTCATCTTTGGCGTGGACAGTTTGGAGGCCGCCGTTGGGGAGATTCTCGAAGATGTGCATTGTTTTATCGAGGTCAAAGGGCATGACGTCGCCGCCGCGGGTGGCGATGATTTCTTGGCGGGGGGTATCGGGTTCGGGGGTGGTGGTGGGTGAGCAGGCGATGAGTAAGAGGGGGATTAAGAATAGAAGGTATTTCATTGGTTTTTCCTTGTGATAATAAGCAGATTGTAAACTAATAAGTAACCTGAAATTTGCTGCTGTCATTATGGGTAGGGGTAAGGTTTGGTGGTTTTGACGCGGATTTTGGGGATTTTGGCGATTTTTTTGGTTGTGTGGTGGAGGAGAGGTTTTGGTGTAGGTGAGGTTTGGCGATATTGATGGGGATTTTGGGGATTTTTAGGGTAGATTTCTCGATTTCGTTTTGCCCTTTGACGATTGGTAGGTTCTAAATGGAGAGGGCGGGCAAAACTGCGATCGAAATGAGATTGGGAGGAGGAGGGAATTGTCGAACTCAGGTTAATAAGTTTGTGATTATATTAATGATAGCTTGGGTTGGGGAGAAGGCAAGTGTAGGGTGGGGATTTTAAGGGTTAGGCAAGAGTTGGGCAAGAGTTGGGTAAGTTGGGGGGGGAAGTGATGGGAGGGGTGGTAGAATATGTTATGTTAATTGTGAAATCTTTTGTAGGGTAAGGTTTGGTGGATTTTGACGCGGATTTTGGGGATTGGGCGGATTTTTTGTTGGTTTAGGGATGAGTAGATTATGGTGGAAGTAAGCGGGTATTTGCTGTTGTGATTGTGTTTAGGGGTAAGGTTCGGTGGAAATTGACGCGGATTTTGGGGATTGGACAGATTTTTATTGGTTTCGGGA
>DATHYN010000193.1:0-1326 GCA_035459145.1 Anaerolineae bacterium
CCGCCGAATCTGTCTGCGTCCCCATCGTCAACCTGCGCAACGCCTACACTTACAACTCCACCCAAACCGTTTACGCCCCCGTCGATACCAACTTCCCCATGCGCTTCGTCTTAGCCAACGAAGGGGAGTGTGATTGGCCCGCGAATTTATACTTAAGCTATCTCTCTGGTGAACGCTTTGGCAACAGCGACCCCGAAGCAATCCCCCTCGACACAATTGTCCCTCCCAACGATACCATCACCGTCACCGCCAACTTAGACGCCCCCAGCCTAAACCGCACCTATGAAAGTGTCTGGCAATTAGTCGATGACTCTGATGTCGCCTTTGGTGACCCCTTCACCATCACCGTCCAAACCTACGTCCCCACCACCCCCACCCCCGTCCCCACCAACACCCCCGCCGTCGTCCCCACCAATACCCCCGCCACCTCTGACAATGGTCCCGTTCAATTTAATCATTTTATCTCTGGTTGTGAATATCCTGGCGGCGGCACCGAATGGCGCTGTACGCTAACTATCACCCCCTATGGCGGTGGTGGCGGCCCTTACACCATCTGGATCTTCGATGCCACTCAGCCAGCCGAATATTTTGGGCAAACAATCACCCATTTCATCACCGCCCGTCGCTGTGCACCTTGGATCCACGAAATCAAAGCCCAAGATGAGCCCACTGGCGAAAGCTTTACCCGCAACATCTACATCGACCCCAACACCCTCACCTTCCCCGATGGCAATACGTGTCAGCAATAACTACCGTACAGAGATAGATTCCGTCGCCACACCACTATCGATGTTCGTAAAAACTTGCCGTTGCCCACTATCACTATCATAAACACCGATCATAATTTGGGCCACCTCCCCCTCGGCCGGCCACACCACCCGCTCTACCTGCCCCAACCGATCCCCCACCCGCCACGCCGGCGACCACACCAACAACCGATCCCCCTGGGCCACAATCTCCCCATTCCCATCCAATAAATGCACAAAAATCTTCCACGCCCGCTCCGTCTCCCCCAAAACTGACCAATAACTGGTTATCTCCACCACACCAGCCTCCTCAGCATTAATCTCCGCCCCATGAAACGACAACAGCTCACTCTCCGCCGTCGCCGCCGGCCACTCACCAGCCGCTGGCTCCGCCAACTGATACAACATTTGGCTCTCCGTCTCCGCCACGGCCGTCGCCACCGTCACCACCGGCCATAAAAGCCCCCCCTTCTCAACCTCCTCTTTCGTCAAGGCCATATACCCCCCACCCGCCGGCAGGATAAAGCTGTTTTCAAGCTCAAACCACCGGGGGTGCAACGGCCGTTCCTGAAAATCCCCC
>DATHYN010000194.1:0-21709 GCA_035459145.1 Anaerolineae bacterium
ATTGGTTTGATGCGTATGAAGGTACCTGGCGCCTCATGGAATACCGAGATGGCGATTAAAGTGGCCAAAGCCCGAGCTGCTTATTTATCTGACCAATGGCACTCATTGCCTTTGGCTGTCTGACAACTTGTTAATGCACCCAAATTAAACACCCCCTTTAACAAATCAGCATAATTCGTTATAATTAACCTACTATGTCCATCAACCCCGATAAACTTACCACCCAAGAACTTGAACAACTGTTGTATGAACGCAAACGGGCCGAGCGCCAACAAAGGCTCGCCCGCCTTGACCAACAAGGTCGTCGCGTTAATACCGTCCCCCCGCCCCCAGCCCCACGGCCAGGCCAGCCCTTCCTCGCTCCCCCCAACACCACCACACCCCCACCCACTTCCATCTGGCGGCAACGACTTAATCGCCTCCTCTTCAGCCTCGAACTTGTCGCCTTCTTGGGCTTCTTAGTTAGCCTCTGGATCTTTTTTAGCGCCACCCGCCAACTAAATCAAGACGCGACCACCTTCACCAACCAACCCCCAGCCGCGATCACGACCCCCACGGCCGTCGCCGCCGCACCACTCATGAATGTCGTTGTCCTCCCCAGTGGTCACAAGCCGCCGGTCGATGGCCGTGCGCCTGAACCAGGCGAAGCGGGTGACATCCCTGGCCACCTTCTCCCGATCATTAACTCCTACACCCCACCCCCCATCCCCACCCCCGGACCTGAACAAGCCCGTCGTATCCAAATCCCCGCCCTCAACATCGATAAACCAATCGTCCAAGGGGATGATTGGGAAGCCCTTAAAAAAGGGGTTGGCCAACATATCGGCTCCGCCATTCCCGGCCAAGATGGCAATCTGGTCCTCTCCGCTCATAACGACATCTACGGCGAAATCTTCCGCCACCTCGATGACCTCACCCCCGGCGATGAAGTTATCGTTTACACCGAACGTAATCAATATACCTACGTTGTACGCGCTATCGAAGTCGTTGAACCCACCGATGTCTGGGTCATGGCGCCCACTGAACACGCAAGCGCCACCCTTATCTCATGTTACCCTTATCTGGTTAACACCAAACGTATTATCGTCTTTGCTGATCTCGTTACTTAACAGTAAACAACGTAATCCCGACAACTGTCATTCCTGCGTAGGCAGGAATCCACTCCCGACAACTGTCATTCCTGCGTAGGCAGGAATCCACTTATAATCTTGAAATAGACAAAACGTCCGCTTAAGATTATATCTTTTACAATTAATTACAAATAAAAAGGATTTATCTATTATGACTAAACAACGTCGTGTCCGTCGTGTCCGGTCCGCTCAAACCCAAACACAAAACAATGACAATACCCCCAAACTATCCCCCGAAGAAGCTTTCCGTGAAGAATACGCCTACGTCTTAAAAGATTTACAACGCGTCTTCATCATCGCTGGCGCGATGTTCCTCATCCTCTTCGCCCTCAACTTCCTCATCCAATAATCACAACTTAAACCACAAAAAACAGGCCTATCCAATGGGCCTGTTCTTTTATTCATCTACCCCCACCTTTCCCGGCAATAAAAACTCAAACCGACTACCTTTCCCCACCTCACTTTCAACCCACACCGCCCCACCCAACTTCTCCATAATACGCCGCACAATCGATAATCCCAACCCATACCCTTCCACATGCACTTGATTTAAACGTGTAAAGGGCGTAAACAAACCTTTCTGTTGCGCCGCCGTTAATCCTTGCCCATTATCTTCTACCCAAAACGAAACAAATCCATTCTCCGCCTCATTTGCCCCCAATACCAAATGGGGTGGTGTCCCCCCATACTTCAGCCCATTGCTCACATAATTAATCCACGCTTCCTCCACCCACGGCCCATATCCCCACGCTACCGGCCACTCATCCGCCACTTCAATCGTCGCCCCCGATGCCATAATGTCCACATGTAACCGTTCCAACACCTCTTTGACCAACTCACCCATGGCTAACCGCTTTAACTGCACTTCCGTATTCCGTATTTGCGACAATAACAACAACTCATCAATAATATCTTGCATCTTGTAACCACTATTAATCATTGTCTCCAAATAAAGCTCGATATCCTCGGCCGCCAACCGCTCCCAATCCGCCTGCATCATCTGCGCAAAACCAAGCAAATGGGCCACCTTCGACCGCAAATTGTGCGCCACCGTGTGGGCAAACGCATCCAACTCTTCATTCTTCACCCGTAATTCAAATGCCCCCTGCTGTAACCGCGTCATCAACGCCGCATTATCCAAAGCCAATGCCGCCGACACCGCTAACGTCTCCACCAAATGCCGATCCCGTGGCGAAAAAGGACCCTCCTCCTTATTCACAATCTCCAATACCCCCAAAACCGTATCACGAACAATTAAAGGAGCCGCTACCAATGATTTCGTCTGCATCAGATGATGCATCTGCAGATTATTAGCAAATTGCTCCCGCCCTTGTAAATCATTCACCACAATACTTTCTTTATGTTTGGCTACCCAACCCGCCACTCCTTGTCCCGCTAACAACACTGTATTGACCAAATATTCATCCGGCGCTAACCTATCTTGAACATGTGCGCGACAAATTAAACGGCCGTTTATCTCCGTATCCCATAACCACACCGTACTCCCCTCCGCCCCCGTCATCTGCTTCGCCGTCACCAACAACCGATCAATAATCTCTTGCCAATCATGCAACGCATTCAAATCCTGCCCCGCCTCATGCAAAGCCTGCCAATCTGATACATATTGCTGCCACAGCTTTGATTCCCCCGCCACCGCCCGATGCAAGACCCATTGCACCGCTTTCTCCACCTCATCCACATAATTATCAACCGTCTTTAAAACATACCGTTCCGCCCCCAATAACTTAACCAAATCCGGCATCGCCCGTTCCGATACGCCCGTGAGCAATAACCGTGGTGGGGCAATCACATCAGCCCACACCATCTGCAAAATAGTCACATAACTCTCGTCAATTAAAATCAGATCATATTGACTTAACGTTTCCGGCAAAATACCATCTTCCTGCCACTCAATATGATACAAGGGCGCCTCAAAACGAGCCTGCACCGCTTGCGCCAAGTCGCGATCTCGCTCTAACTGCAAAATACGAAAGGGATGCATTAGGCTATTCTATTACCACCAAAGCTTAAATGTGACTGTACTACTGCCAGACAAGATAGTATCACCAACCAAAGCTTGCACCAGAACGGTCACCTCTTTACCCGGCTCAACATCATTCAATGGTATTGGCCCCTGCAATTGACCTAACTCATTCGTCTGCCCTAAACTATATATTGGTTGCGGCCCCTGACCTTCAACTGTTACCTCTAACCAAATCGTCAATTCCGGTATCGGCCGCCCATCCGGTGTCTTCACCTCCACAAAAACAACCTGCTCGTCCCCCGCATACAAAATTGCATTCTGCACCTGTGCTTCAATTATCACCTCATCCACTGCTGTCGCACTAGCTGGCTGAGCCTGAATAATCGTCTCATACAACGTCTGCGCTCCCGAGGCTAAATAATGCGCTCGGCCCAAATCCCCCACCTGCACCCGCTCAGTAGCCGCCGCCGCCGGCTGCCACTCTAAACGACCATTCTTGAAGTACTGCACCTGCAACCCACCCTCATCAATCTGTGGCGAAATAGGATTGCCTAACGTCACCGACCGCTTCCCCGTCCTATAAAAACGTAAAAACTCATCCTGAACGACAAAACCACCTAAACTTAATTGCTCTCCTGTCGTTGTCGTTGGCATCACCACCGGATCCGCCACCCCACTCCACGCCCATTCACCCAATGGCGTAATAAAAACGTTTGTACCATCATACTCTAAGCGCATATGCTCAAAATATTGCCACACATTGCCCGTCACCGGATCAACAAAACGGCTCGTTAACGGCTGACCAAACATCACACTACCATCATTGGCTTGATAATAGGCTGCAAACTCCGCCCCCACCGCAATCTGATTGTCATCCGGTGACGCCACTGGCGTACTACTATTACATGCTGTTACCAACATTAAAAACAGGCTAAATATTACTGTTAGGATTACTTTTAACGGCCGTTTCTTCATCACCTTATCCTACCTTAATAAGCCGTACGCAACAACTCTTCTTGCTCCGCACGTAATCGCAAATAACTATCATATCGCTCGGGACTAATCTCACCACGCTTAACCGCCGCCTGAATCGCACACTTCGTTTCCGCTTCATGCCGACAATCCCTAAACTTACATTGCCCCACTAACGGTTCCATCTCCCGAAAATATCCATCTAGCTCTTCTGGCTCAATATTAAATAAAGCCAAACCACGAATGCCCGGTGTATCCGCCACATACCCCCCACCATCTAAGGGAAACATCTCCACATGCCGCGTCGTATGCATCCCTTTTGTCGTCGCCTCACTCACTGATTTCACCTTCAAACCCAGCCCCTCTTGAATTTCATTCAACAAACTGGACTTACCCACACCTGATGAACCAGTAAATACAGACAACTTCCCGGCTAAGGATTCTTGTAACGCATCTACACCAATTTGTTTAACCACACTCGTATAGATGACAGAATACCCAATTTTCTCATAAATAGCAAAAATCTTTTCCGCTTCCCCCTCGGCCACCAAATCAATCTTATTCACACAAATAATAACAGGTAAATCATTCATCTCCGCCACCACCAAAAAACGATCCAACTTGCGCAAACTAGGCGCCGGCTCCGCCGCCGCAAATACAATAATCACCTGATCTGGATTCGCCACCAATACCTGCTCCTGATCCGCATCCATCTGCCGCATCCCCGCCGCCGGCCGTGCCCGCGATAATACCCGCTCCCGCGCAGCCACATCCTCTATCCGCCCCGTCCCATCCTCCTGCAATGTATACGTCACCCAATCCCCCACCGCCACCAAATCACTCTCCCGCCGACCCCGCTTCAACCGACCAGCTATCTGGCAAATAACCTCTGACTCACCCGCCACCACTGTAAAAAAACCGCTAATCGCTCGTACAACTAAACCTTCTTTCTTTTGCAACCGTTTCTTCCTTATTATCCTTAACAATTCCGCTCATTAATACCGACCATCTCTTTACAAAGCGTATCCCCTTACTTCATTATATCCTAAAACACCCATTTTTTCCGACTCCTACAAAAAAAGGGTTGACCGTCACCAGTCAACCCTTTCCTTTAACCTATCTTTTCAACCACGATTAAGTTGTTTAACCAAAATATTTCACACTTTTAGATTAACAACTTCAACGTATTAAACGGCATATTTTCAAGATTAAATGTCGAGATTATTTAGTTTAATACACTTACTACTTCGTAACATAAGTTTTCTTAACTTCCACCAGATAGAAGAAGTACTAAAAACCTTGTTTACAAAGCAATTAGTCTAAACGCTCTTTAAATAACTTCGTCAAAGCGGGTGCCACTTCAAACAAATCCCCCACAATCCCATATTGCGCAATCTTGAAAATTGGCGCTTCCGGATCTTTGTTGATAGCCACAATCACTTTCGATGTGCGCATCCCAGCTTGATGTTGAATCGCGCCACTGATACCACACGCAATATACAAATCAGGGCTAACCGTTTTACCCGTTTGGCCTACTTGATGCTCATAGGGAATCCAACCAGAATCAACCGCCGCCCGCGACGCCCCAACAGCGCCACCTAAAGCTGCCGCCAACTCTTGAATTGGCTCAAAACCTTCTGGTCCGCCCACACCACGGCCACCACTGACGATAATATTCGCATCCGTCAAGCTAATCTTGCCTTCAGCGCTCTCATAACCAACAATCTTCGTCCGAATGTCATCCTCGGCCATCGCCGCCTCAACCCATTCAGCTTCACCACTGTTGTCCGTCGCCTCCGCCGCCGGCAATGCCCGACTCCGTAACGTCATAAACTGCGTCCCTTCCGTCACAAATGCCGTCGCTAATAATTTAGCCGCATAAACAGGGCGCGTCACTTTAACCGTATCCCCATCAACGTCGATGTCGATACCGTCAACAACCATCCCTGCATCTAAACCAGCTGCCGCCCATGCTAATACGTCACGACCGTTGTTCGTTCCCCCCGCCATAACCACCGCGGGAGTACGATCAGTAACTAATTTTGTTAATAATTCACCATGCGCTTCAATACGGACATCAGCCAACGTCTCATCGTCAGCCCCTAAAACCGCATCAGCCCCATAGCTGAATGCCGATTTAGCCGCCTCGGCCACATCATGACCAAAAACCAACGCCGTTAACGGCTGGCCTAAACCATCCGCCGCTTTCCGACCTGCACCCAACGCCTCGCGGCTAACTGTGCTAATCTCCCCGCCACTATGTTCAACATAAACCCATACGCCGCTCATATGACCTTCTCCTCAAACAACTTATCAACCAATTGGCTGGCTTTTTCTTCAACCGTCTCCCCTTCAATCATTTCCACGCTCCCTTCACGGGCTGGCATCGTAAACACATTCGACCAATCCGCTTTGCTGGCGTCACCACCCACGGGCCCATCCACCTCTAAATCACTGGCGGTCCATGTTGGAATTTTCGCTTTACCCGCTTTCCGAATCCCCATGAATGATGGATAACGAGGCTCATTAATCTCTTTCACCACGCTAATGACGGCTGGTAATGGTGCCGTCACCGTCTCCTTACCATTCCCCCGTACCCGCTCGACCGTAATTTGACCATCACCGATCTCTTTAATCGCCGATACATACGTAATTGGCGTCCAGCCCAATTTACGGGCAACCATTACCGGGGTCAAACCTGTATCCCCGTCAATCGCTTGCTTACCGAAAACGAGTAATTGCACATCATCTAATTTGTTGACCGCCGCCGCTAAAATACGCGCCGTCGCCACCGCATCAGAACCAGCAAACGCTTCATCAGAAACCAATACCGCTTCTTTACAACCCATCGCTAAACAGGTTTTCAACACTTCGGTCGCTTCACTAGCCCCATAGGTTAACGCAATCGCTTTGTCTGCGCCATGGTTTTCCGCCACCCGTATCGCTTCTTCAATCGCATATTCATCCCAAGGGTTTACCACCAATGGCTTACCACCTGGATCTTCCCAACTGACAACACCGTCTTTGACTTCATAAACGGCCGTTGTGCTGGGTGTCTGTTTCGTACACACAACAACATTCATTGTTACTTAAAACCTCCGGTTAAATTAATTCTTCATTCTGAATGAGCCGCTGGCTGAAATAACCGCTCCTCATTCATTGCTTTAAATCGCTTCGCAAACAACCCATTCGTCCACACAAATGTCGTCGCTCGCCAAGAAAATGTCTCTATCTGTGCCGCCTCTTCAATCGCCCGCTTCGCCGACGACCGTGACCATTGCTGTGCCCACCGCATTAAGTTCGAGGCCAATCGCGCCATCGCTACCCCGCCCCCAAACAACAATGGCCAATATATCCAACCAACTAATGGCCAACCTAAACTCCGATCCAAAAACCAAATACCGCCCACCAACACCACCAATACCAATGGCCAATGCGCCCGATGCCAAAATAGCTCGCTCGGCGCATAACTAGCCACCACTTGCGCACACTCATGGCACAACGGCACGTCCAAAGAACGTATCACCATTCCCTGCCGTTTCCGAATCCGCATCGTTGTCACCCCTTTCTGCGCACAAGACACGCACAGATTAGGCATCTCAATCGTCTGTTTAGGTTGCACCTTTATTTTAACGTGGGGCATTTTGTTACCTTGCTTCCCTTTCTTTGGGTTTGGTCGGTTCCAATAAAACTCTCTTTCTATTCTTACCTACCCTTTTGTACAAAGTCACCAAAGAATTATAACTTTTTCTAGACATATTGGCAACATGACGCAATGCGACATGCACCAATTACTACCCGCTTCTAATTTACTATTCATGAGCCATGGCTCAATTAAGTGCTTTATGTCAACTCCTCGCCGGAATCAACTAACATTTGCACACCCATTGATTAAAAAATAGACTCAAATCACGTCCCGCCGCCTCACTCATCACTGCTTCAAACTCCGCCTCTGTCGCTGTCCCCCCACCATACCGCTCAAAATACAATCGCCAACCCGCCCAAAACGCCTCATCCCCCATCTCCTCATGCAATTTGTGCGCCACCAACGCCCCCCGCGAATAACTGTCAAACCCTAAAAACTCCTCCGCTGGCAAATTAGCTAAGGGTATCGCTGTCGCCTGCTGATTCACCTGCCCTTCTAACCACATCAACGCCTGCTCCAAACCAACCGGATCGTTCCGATAAATCCATAAATATTCCATATACGTCGCCATCCCTTCATTCCGCCAAATGTCCCCCCACGAATCTAAACTAACCCAATTGCCAAACCACATATGACTCAACTCATGAATCATAATCTGCTCATTAATAAAATTAGTCGACAAAGAGACCACCGGCTGTGTCTCCATCGATATATTCGGAATCGAAACCGTCGCAAACCCAAATTGACTAAAGGGATAAGCACCTAATCGTTGACTAAACCACACCATCGCCTCATCCATCGTCACCACTTCCGCCCGAAACTCCGCCTCCACCGCTGGAAAAACGTAATGCTGTAACAAAACCCCATTTCCTGCCACACTCTCTATCGGCACATACGGCCCCACCGCAACCATCGCCAAATAAGTCGCCATCGGATAATCCTGCCGCCAAAAATCTGTCCGCCCCACGCGGCCATCCGCCAACACCACCTCCTCCGACCTCTGCCACACCCCACTCGCCACCCCCATCACCCCCGCCGGCACCGTCAACTCAAACGAAAACGTCGCCTTATCCCGTGGATGATCATTGCTCGGAAACCAATACCGCGCCCCATCCGGCTGGGCTAACGTATAAATCGTCCCGTTCCCCGGATAAGTTAACCCCAAATAAGGGGCATACCCCCCATGCCGAGACGCCTCTCGCGTTGGCGCCCCATAATAGACAACTTTTACCGTAAACGTCCTCCCCGCCGCCAATGTCTCCGGCAATCTCACCACCAACTTCTTCCCCTGCACCTGATAATTCACCCCCACCCCATCCACCAATACCTCGGCCAACGTAAATCCCACAAAATCTAAACTGATTTGCGCCAAACCATCCCAACGACTCACCGCCTGAATAACCGTCTCGCCTTCAACCCATTCCACCGCTGGATCTAATCTCAATTTCAACTGATAATCTTGGACCAAATATCCGGTATTTCCCAGCTCCGGAATGTATGGATCTCCTATCGATTGCCCCCCCGCCACCGGCGCTAAGGTTCTTGTTGGCCTCGGCCACAATCGATTCTCTCCTTCCACCACTTCATCTCCCCCACACCCCACCAAACATCCCACCAACAAAACCCACCACAACATTCTCTTTAATATCATTGTTTTCTCTCTAAAAGGCACTCATTAGACTGTAAACGAAATAATCCAAAAAATCACCATCACAACTCACCTTATTCACAAATAACCCGAACAACCAAAACCTTACCTCTAAATCAACAAAAAATCCCCAAAATCCGCGTCAAAAACCACCAAACCTTACCCCTGTACATAATTACAACAGCAAATTCCCGATTACTTTGGTTACAATCTACTCATACTGTTTAACCTAAATATTTCACACTTCTGTTTTCACAACTTCAACGTATTAAACAGCTCATTTTCAAGATAAAATAATGTCGTACTTATTTAGTTTAATACACTCACCCTTTACTCGGCAGCAAAAGATAAAAGATACTTCCCGGCAAACGACTTTCATCATACCCCTCACTCTCGGCCCATAACCGCCCACCATGCGCCTCCACAATCCCCCGTGCAATCGCCAACCCCAACCCCGGCCCTCCTCCCTTAAATTTTGTCTTCCCACTCGAATGATTTGCCACCTCTCCCGTCTGATAAAACTTATCAAAAATCAACGGTAAAGCCTCCCCAGCTATTCCAATCCCCGTATCCTCAACCTGAACCTCCACCATCTGCCTACCATCCACCTCATGCATACGCCCTCGCATCATAATCTGACCACCATCTGGCGTATATTTAATCCCATTCGTAATTAAATTCTCGAATACGATCATTAACGCCTCTCGATCACCTTGCACAACTGGCAAATCATCCATCCCCTCTTCCACAATCACCGTTTGCTTCCTTTCTCCAATCTCCACCCTAAATTGGCGTACAACTTTCTTCACTATATCCCCCAAAGAAATCGCCTCCGCCTGCAACTCCAATGAACGACTATCAACCTTAACCATCGTCAACATCGTATTCACAATCTCATGCATCCGCCTCGCCCCATTCACCATCCCACTCACTAAATTCATCTGATAATCATGCCCCACCAACAAAGCATCCTGCTCCAATAACTGCCCATACCCCCGCAAAATTGTAATCGGTGTCCGTAACTCATGCGCTGTCACCGCAATAAAATCAGATTTCGTCCGATCCAATCGCTCTAACTGCTTGTACGCCACCTGCAAATCAGCCGTCCGCGCCACTACCTCTTGCTCTAACTGCTCATTAAACTTCTGCACGCGCCGATAAAGTCGCGCATTCTCAATCGCAATAATCGCTTGTCGCGCCAATCCTACCAAAAACTCTAAATCCCCAGTCATAAACGACCCCGCCGCCTTTTCCCGATACAACACCAATACCCCAATCGTCTGGTTATGCATCTGTAACGGCGCACACATTAACGCCGCTGGCGTCTCTTCTCTTTCTGGCGTACCCGGCACATGCTTCCCCCGTTCCCCTTCATCCATATCATTAATAATTTCCGCTTGACCACTCTGCGCCACCCCACCCGCAAACCCTTCCCCCAATCGCATCGGATCTGCCCGTAGCTCATCCGAATATTTACCAATAGCCACCGTCGCTGCAAACAACTCACCCTCATCCTGTCTTAACCATAACACCGTCTGAATTGCATTAAATAATTGATGGGCATGTGTCGCCAACCGCTCTAATACAACTTGTAAATCCAATGAAGCTAAAATATCTTCACCTACTTGGGCTAATGTCGTTAACGCCTCGGCCCTCTGCTCCGATTGCTGATACAACCGCTTATTCTCAATCGTTACCGCCGCTTGTGCCGCCAACGCCCGCGCCATCTGAACGCCCTCTTCATCATATGCGACCGCTTCCCTCCGCGCCAATGTCAATACCCCAATCACCACCTCCTGCCGCAACAATGGCACGCCTAACCAACTGCCACCCGCAAAATAGGGACGCAACAAAGGTGATAAATCTAAATCAGCTGTGGTCGTGGTTAGAAACGGCCGTTTCTCCCCCAAAATAATCCCCAACGGCCCCTCCCCAATCGCCACCAACGGCACCTCCTCCCACACCCCGCTCCCCTCCGGCCACACCGTGATCGGCACCAATCGCTCATCACGCCACAACAATACCGCCCCCCGATCAAACGATACCAATACCGCCAACTGCCGCAAAATCTCCGCCAACATCTGCCCCAAATCTACTTGATCCACCATCGCTTGCCCCAACTGCTGCAAAATCTCCGTTAACTGCCGCCGTGACTGCTCGCTCGCATACAAATCCGCATAATGACTCGCCTCCTTCTCCGCTACCGCCGTCCGATGCGCCACTTCAATCTGCCGTAATTTCGTCGCTCTCTCTTCATTATAAATCTCATCCTTGATCCGATTACACCGCAATTGAGCCTCATACGCCGCTTGATAATCCCCCAACGCCACCCGCGTCTCCCCCATCAACTCATAGGCCTGATACAACGCATCTTTATTCCCCACCCGTTCCCCTAACGCCACCGCTACCTCCAAATACGTCAACGCCTCCGCTGTCTCCCCTTGTGCCAACTTAATCTGACCCATAAAAAAGCGTAAATCCAATTCACTATTCGGATCCGCATGCTGATCCAACAATGCCAACCCCCGTAAACAATGCCGCTCCGCCTCCCCAATATCCCCTTTCTTCATATACGTCTCCCCTAAAGTCCCCGCCAAAACAATAATCCGATAAATATCTTTCTCACTCTCCGCTAACTCTAAACCCACCAAGCCCAATCGCAACGCCTCATCATAATCCCCCATCTTCATATAATGATAGCTCATATTATTCAACAACAACGCCTCGCGATCTTTATTTCCTATCTTTCGAAATAACGCCAACCCTTGCTGCTCATACGCAATCGCCTTCTCCATCTCCCCCATCGCCGAATATAATACCCCCAACCCCGACAAAACACGCCCATGCGCCTCCTCATCCCCTAACTGCTCACATACCGCCAACTGCTTCAAAAAATAAACCAACGACTCCGATAAATCACTTAACCGCCAATATGCCACCGCAACTGTTTCTAAACTTAATACCAACTCCCCTAACTCTCCCCACGACTCCAAAATCGCCACCGATTTTTGCCCATATTCAATCGCTTGCTCATGTTCACCCACCCGATTCGCTATCGCCGCCAAACAACCCAAACATATCCCTTCTCTATACACATCCCCTATCTCCTGCGCCAAAGCCAACGCTTCATCACCCGCCTCACCCGCCCGTGCAATATCCTTACGCAGCAATGCCCGCCCCAAAGCTACCAATGCATCGATTCTTTCTCCCACCCCCTCCGCCCCCACAATATTCGCTTCCAATTGGTCAAGTTCGCTTGCCATTTTAGCCTCATCGCCACTATTTTTACAATCCACCTAAAACAAATTATAATCCGCCTGCCATGAATACCAAAATACCCACTCACCCCAACCCCAACCCACTCCGAACAACCATTATCACCACCATCCTCTATTTCGTGATACAATCACCCTCACTACTATAAAAAAGGTGACAAACTTATGATTCCGTCCAATCTTGAAATCTACAACGACCCCCCCACCTATGATCTCGAAAGCGGACCTTTCGATCCCCAACGCTCCTTCCTTCTCCATTACGCTACCGCTGCCAACGGCCCCCTCCTCGAACTCGGCTGCGGCACCGGCCGCATTACCATCCCCCTCGCCCAACTCGGCCTCAACCTCACCGCCCTCGACATCCTCCCCCAAATGCTCGCCCACGCCCGCACCAAAGCCTCCCACCTCCCCATTAACTGGATCTGTGCCGATGTCCGTACCTTCCACCTCAACCAACAATACCCCCTCATCTTCTCCCGAGGCCTCCTCTTCCAACACCTCCTCGCCCGCGCCGACCAAAACGCCTTTTTTCACCGTATCCACCAACATCTCACCCCCGATGGCACCTTCATCATCGACGCCAGCTTCAAACACCCCCGCAAAATGCGCAATAGCCCCGAACGCCAACATTGGTACACCTTCACCAACCACCTCGGCCAAAAAATCCAAGTCAGCGGCGAAGACCGCTACGACCACCTCGCCCAAATCTGGTACCAAACCATCTACCACCAACCCCTCCAAGCCAAACGCTCCCCCCTCCCCACCCCTCGCCAACTCGCCCTCCGCTACTACATGCCCCAAGAAATGGAATCACTCCTCCGCCACCATAACTTTCAAATCCTGCACCGCTACGGCAACTGGCAAGGCGACCCCCTCCGCGAAGATAGCTTCCTCCAAATCTACATCTGTCAACCACGCCTCTAACTGTCATCCACGCCTAAAACCACCTTTAAACCAACCTCGTTCTCAGCCAATAACACAAACAAATCTTATGACCAATCAACCAAACCAATCAAAACCAAACCTCCGCCCCCTCGATTTCCAACCCGTCTACCACCAAGGCGAACAAATGTGGCTTCTCCGTGACCCCCTCAACCTCACCAACCACCAAATCGTCATGCCCCAACCCCTCGCCCTCCTCGCCACCTTCATCGACGGCACCCGCACTCCCCAACAAATCCACCAAGATTTTTGCCGTCGCCTCGGCGCCCCCGTCGGCTTCGACATCATCACCGACACCCTCGCCCAACTCGACCAAGCCTGCCTCCTCGATAATGACCGTGCCGCCACCGCCCGCGCCGCCAAACTCGCCACCTACCGCGCCGCCCCCAACCGCCCCGCCACCCTCGCCGATATCTGCTACGCCGCCGACCCCGCCGAGCTTACCACTGAACTAATCGCTTATGGTTCCGATGATGATTTAACCGGCTGGCAGCCTTGGGCTGGTCGCGGTATCATCTCTCCCCACATAGACTACCAACGTGGCGGCCCCGTCTATGCCCAAACCTGGACCCGCGCCACCACCGCCGTCGCCCAAGCCGATATCGTCCTCATCTTCGGCACCGACCACAACGGCGGCCCCGGCACCTTCACCCTCACCACCCAAAGCTACGCCACCCCCTACGGCACCCTCCCCACCGACCCCGATATCGTCAACCATGTCGCCAATGCCATCGGCCCCGACTTCGCCTTCGCCGAAGAACTCCACCACCAACAAGAACACGCTGTCGAACTATCCGCCGTTTGGCTCCACCACATCCGCCACCAAGCCGGCCTTCCAACCTGCCCCATGGTTCCTATCCTTTGTGGCTCCTTCTACCAATACATCGCTTCTGGCACCCATCCCCGTGACGACCAACGCCTCAACACCGCTCTCGACGCCCTCCACCAAGCCACCGCCGGTAAACGCGTCCTCGCCGTCGCCTCTGTCGACTTCGCCCACGTCGGCCCCGCCTTCGGCGACTCCTTCCCCATGGACCAACCCCGCCGCCAACAACTCCGCCAAACTGATAACCGCCTCCTCCACGCCATCACCCACGGCGATGCCGACCGCTTCTACCAAGAAATTGCAACTATTCGTGACAAAAATCGTGTCTGTGGCTTCTCCTCCATCTACCTCCTCCTCCGCTTCCTCGGCCCAACCAAAGGCACCACCATCGCCTACCAACATTGCCCCGCCGACAACGAAGACACCTCCCTCGTCTCCATCAGCGGCCTCCTCCTCGAATAACCGTTACTTCGGCCACTTAAACCAAAACACACTCCCCTCCCCCACCACCGACTCCACCCCAATCTCTCCCCCAACACCTTCCACAATTTTCTTTGACGTCGTCAACCCCACCCCACTACTCCCCGATTTATCCCGCGATTGTAACTGTCCAAATAAACTAAAAATCTTTTCAAAATGCTCCTCCGCCACCCCTGGCCCATCATCCTCAACCAAAAATTGATAACAATCTTCCTCCTCCACAAACCGCACCCTCACCACCCCCTCATCTTTATCATGATACTTAACCCCGTTCTCCATCAAATTATTAAACACCTGCGCTAACTTGACCGTATCTGCATGCAAAGTAGGCCATTCCCCTTCCATAATTTCCAATTTGATCCCCTCGGGCCGCGCCAACATCTTCGCAATACCATGCACCAAATAACCCACATCCACCTCTTCAATCGACTTCGACGCATACCCCGCCCGCGCATACGCCAATACCCCGTCAATCATCTCATGCATAAGCTCCGTTCTCTGCTGCAACAACGCCATATACTCTTCCGTATCTTCATCCAACTTCCCCTCTAACTCCTCCTGCAATATATCCACCAACGCCCCAATATTCCGTGCCGGCGCCTTCAAATCATGTGACACAATATACGCAAACTGATCCAACTCATGATTTACCCGCCGTAACTCATCCAAACGCTCCTCAATCGCGCTCTGATACGTATCTTGCTTATTCTCGAAGTCACGCAACTCATCCAACATAAATGACAACCCCACCGTCAACTCCGACAAAACCTCTATCCCTTCGGGTACCTCCACCGGGACATCAAAATTACCAACCGCTACCGCGGCCACCACATCTAACATCGCTTGCGTTTGGCTTTCCACCATCTCCCGATAAGCATCAAATTCAGCTTGGATCTCTTCTGCGCTCTTGTTGTTCGTCGTTGTCACTAGCCACTCTCTTTAATACAATCTTATTTCACCGCCAACCACTCTCGTGCTTCATCCTCTTCCGCAAAAAAACCAAACAACTCTTTCCGTCCCAAAATCCGCGTAATAAAACTCCCTAACACACGTGAA
Source organism: Anaerolineae bacterium (assembly GCA_035459145.1). Taxonomy (GTDB): domain Bacteria; phylum Chloroflexota; class Anaerolineae; order Promineifilales; family Promineifilaceae; genus DATHYN01. Next base: position 15,960 of record DATHYN010000194.1, read on the forward strand.
AACGTTGTCGCATTATAAATAGCAACTTTGCGTAACTGCGGGTACGTCGCCAAATCCATAAAGACACGTCGCGCCGCTGGTGAAATCTTACCCTCACGGCTCGCATCAACTAAAATATCAAGTGATTGCTCATCTCTTCCTTCAAAATGAGCCGTCATATCTTTAAAGTACGCCTGCATACTTGGTTCATCCATATCACCAATAATTGCTGCGTACAAAATCCCATCTTTTCCCATCTCTACTGAATGCGCCATCTTAAAAACTCCAATCTCATACCGTAATCTTATCGAATTATCTCCGATGATGCCAAAAATTCACTTAAATTTTACGATAAATTTGGCATTTTGAACGGATCATCTTTACCTTGTAACAATCGTTTAACATCAGCCACAATACCTTCACCTATCGCTTTCAACATAAATGCTGGTGGCGCCCAATTCACTGGATCATATTGCCGTGTTAACAACAAACTAAATCGGCGCATATACTCCGGATTTGTCAACACCCATCGCAACACCGTCTTGATAATAAAGGGTGGTGGTACCGAATAAATTTCACGCTTCACCCGCTCCAATGTCGATTCAAACATCGGATACGTCTCCGCCCACACCCTTTCCTCATACCATTTCACCCCCTCGGCCCACGTCTTCTCCCCCTGACACCAATCACCAATCGCCTCACTCAACAACTTCGCCTCTAACAACGCATCATAAATCCCCTGTGCATCAATCGAATCCTTCTGATGCAACGCATCTCCCACCAAAACCCAACCATCACCCCCCGCTTCCCGATACAAATTCCCCACCCGTTTCATCCCCTGCAACGGCGCAATCTCCTGCGCCTCGGCCAACCGCCGCCAAACATAAGGCGCACTCCGCAACGCCTCCCGATACACCTGTTCCACATCCCCCTCTAACTGCTCATACATATCCGCCGGACATTGAAATACAACATTCACCATCCCATCAGCTGTCGGCATAAAAACAAAACTATACCCATTCCCCAATGTATGAATATGCGCCACCGCTTCCCCACTCTCATCATAATCAGACACATTCTGCCACGTCGTATAATAAATAGTCGTACTAATATCCGTCCGCTCTTCCTTAACTTTAGCCCCCGCCTTCCGCGCCACCACACTAAACCGACCATCCGCCCCCACCACCAATTTCGCTCTAAATTCTACCGCCGCCTCTTTCGCTTGCCGCGCCACAACCCCACACACTCGGCCCCCCTCATCACGCACCAAATCAACCACCGACCACCCCGCCCGCCGTTCAATGTTCGGCCACTTCTTTAAATTCCGCCATAAATGATGATCAAACCGCTCCCGATCAATCGTATACATATAATCCCGCTCTCCCACCGTCGCTATCCGTCCAAACGTCCGAAAATAATCCTTAAACTCCAACACAAACCGCTCAATCCGCGGCGTCCCCTCCGCATAAATCTCCTCATCCGCCCCAATCTCATCCAGTAAAGCCATCCCACTTCCCAATAAAAATGGTGTCGAAATCACCCCCCGCTTACTCGGAAATGTCGTCCGCTCCAAAACCAAAACCCGCATCCCCTGCGCCCCTAACCGCGCCGCCAAACTCGCCCCCGCCGGACGGCCCCCAACAATAATCACATCATACTGATAATCTGTACCCATTTCGACTGATTTCACGGCCCTCTTCCTTTTTGCAATTGTTTATCGTTACTACATGATTAACACACCATCATCATATCACACCCCCTCCCTACCTGCCAATATCCCTAAAAATCATCTCACACCCCCACAAACCTAAATGTCCCTTAATATATCCCGCTCTTCTCCCCTTCTATGTTACAATTACGCCCATGACCATCCAAAAACAACTGTTATATCTTGCCCTCACCCTCACCCTCCTTTTCCTCACCGCCTGCCAAGCCAGCAACAATCCCCCGCTCCCCACACTCATGGCCGCCGCCTTCCCCCCTACCTACACCCCCTCCCCCTCGGCCACCCATCCCCCCACCTGGACCCCTGCCCCCCTCGATATCGACAACCGTCCCGCCCCCCAAAACCGCGTCGCCTTCTCCACCCCCACCCTCATCGCCACCATCCCCACCCGCACCCCCTTCCCCCCTACCCCCACACCCACCCACACCCCCTCTCCCACCTCCAACGTCTCTCCCACCCCCACCTCCAAACCCCTCGCCCTCTACGCCGCTCACGAACCACTCCCCTACGACGTCTACCCCCGCCCCGCCAACGACAACGGCTGGGGCATCCACTGGATACCCACCGTCTCCCAAGAACGACACATCATCGACCAATACGTCCGCGAAGCCGCCCGTATGCACATTAAATGGGTCGTCTTCCTCCACGAAGGCGCCCCCAATGAATCCAATGATTATCTCGTCGCCCAACTCAACGCCCATGGCATTATGCCCGTTATGCGCCTCTACCGTGCTGGTGTCCTCCCTTACGATGGCGATATCGGCCGCACCGTCGCCCACTATCGCCGCCGCGGCGTCTACTACTTCCAACTCTACAACGAACCCAACGCCAACGAAGAAAACCATCAAGGCTTCTCCAACCCCAACCAATACGCCACCGCTTGGGCCGGCGCCGCCCGCCAAGTCGTCGCCAACGGCGGCTACCCCGGCTTTGGTGCCCTCAGCCCCAATGGTGCTTACAACCATTACACCTTCCTCGACCGCTCCCTCCGTGCCATCATCCGCAATGGCGATCAACACCTACTCAACCGCGCCTGGCTCTCCGTTCACAACTACCACGGCACCCGCGCCTATGATGACCCTAACGGCTTCCTCATGATCCGTCGCTACGATGAAATCGTCCGCGATAATCTCGACGGCCGTTCTCTCCCCATGATTGGCACCGAAGCCGGCTCCTACCACCCCGACCCCCACGTCGAAAAACAGTTCCTCACCGTCCAATACAACTACATGCGTGACGCCGAACCCTACTACCTCGCCTTTAGCTGGTGGCTCATCGCCAACCGCGCCGGCGGCGGTTTCGATGATCGCTGGGAATACCAATCATTATTCCGCCCCGGCTTCACCCACCCCGCCGTCACCGACTACTTCTACGTACACTCCCGCTAACCAGCCCCCTCCTCAAGCATCCGTATGCATACGACACACTCCCTTTACCAAATCACCAACCTTCCAACCAAACACCCCACCTCTACTCACCAACACAAAAAAATCCCCAAAATCCCCAAAATCCGCGTCAAAATCCACCAACACCCCTCAAACCAAAACCTCCCTCCCTTCACCAACAATAAAAAATCCGCCCAATTCCCAAAATCCGCGTCAAAACCACCAAACCTAACACAAAACAGCCATTAACCCAAGCAAAACACCCCCCCCAGTTAAGAGCTGTCATCCACCACCGGCAAATACAACACCGACGGCCGCCCCTCATCATGATAAACCGTCTGCTCCGCCACCTCCATCCGCTTCAACCGTAACGGCGATTCCCCCGTACCCGGATTCCGAATATACCGCGGATGCATCCCACTACTCACCTGTAACCGAATCCGCTCCCCAACCTGAAACGTCACCGCCGTCGCCCACATATCAATCTCCACCCGCAAACTCCCATCCCCTTGCCCCTCCCCCTTCCCTGGCTTCACACTAAATAACCCATCACACAAATTAATAGACCGACCATCCTCTTTCACCACACACAACCGCCCCGTAAAATCCGTATACGGCCGCGATGATCGCACATACAACACCAACCGCACATGCCCAATCACCGTCAACGGCGCCACCAATACCCCCGATGTAAAACTCAACACATCATCCCGCGCTTCTAATTCACGATTATCCTGCGGCCCCGTCGGCATTAACAACATCGTCCCCCCCACCGCCGGCGTCGGATCCGCCGGATCATACCGATACCGACTCGGCGACGCCAAGCTCAACGACGGCCCCTCCGCCAAACCTCCTCCAGGCTGTAAATAAAAACCTTTCTCTTCTGCCGGTGGCGGCCAACTCTCAAATGTCCGCCACGCATTATCCCCCATCACATACACCCGCGCCTCAGACGTCACCTTCGGCTCACCACCCCGCAAATGCTCATCAAACCAATCCAACGCCAGCCGCAATCCCATCGACATCTGCTCCCCCGCCGTATGATGCCACGGCCCAATCACCAATGGCGGCTTCTGCCCCGCCGCCCGCAACTGCGCGTAATCGCTTAACACCTCCCGCAAAAAGATATCATACCACCCCGTCATCATATGCACCGCCCCCTTCGCCTCCGGCACAATCGGCCGATGATCAATCTCCTCCCAATACGGATGATCCGCCCCAATCCGATCAAACCGTTGCCGATACGCCGGCAAAATCGGCGTTGGAAACAGCTTATCCGCCTCCATCAACGCCGGTTCCGCAAACACCGGCTCCAAAATCCGCTTCTGATACTGTGCCGATAACATCCACAGCCGCGACAACTGCCCCTTACGCCGCTTCAATTCATTCAACAAAAAATACCACCGTACAATCAAATCCAACGCCAACGTACCCTCAATCTGTATCAAACTCGTCAACTGCGACGCCCCCAACATCACAAACATCGCGTCTAACTGCTCCCCACCAGCCACCACCGCCCACTGTGAAAACGTCAAATAACTCGGCCCCCACATCCCCACCTTCCCATTCGACCATGACTGCTCCCGCAACCACGCCACCGTATCCGCCCCATCATCCGCCTCATTCACCATCGCATCAAATACCCCCCCCGATGCAAACTGCCCCCGCACATCCTGAATCAAAACATGATACCCCTGCCCCACAAACATCTGCGCAAACATCTGCATACTATCCTTCCCATACGGCGTCCGGATCAACACCGTCGCCCCCGGCTCCTGAACCAACTTCCCCTTGACCGTCGGCCAAAAATGATCCGTCGACAACGTTACCCCATCCCGCATTCCCACCCGCAAATCCGGCACCCGCCATACACCATAACGCGGTTTCGGCAGCCCAAAAAACTGCGCCATCACCTCCCGCCGCTTCACATAACCTAACGCCGCCCCACCCAAAACCCCCAACCCTGCCCACAACCACTTGTTACTACGCCCCATTAGCTTCATCCTTACTCATGTCCAACAATTTATAAACCCACTTATCTACAGCCCGCTAAAGGCTGTCATACCTGCGTAGATGCTGTCCGCTTTTCTTATGCCAACAACCATTTACAGCCCGATCAGGGCTGTCATCCTCGCGAAAGCGGGGATCCACTCCTAAAATCACCTTTATTTCGGCATCGTTCTCCGCAAATCCTACCTGCTCAACAAAAACGGACAGCATCTGCGTAGGCAGGTATCCACTCCTAAAACCACCTTCAATTCGGCCTCACTCTCTGCACAACACACCCTCACTGCAAAACCAACTCTTAACCATCCCATCATCCACAACAAACCACTTCTAACACTACCAAAAACACCATCCTCACATCAACCTCCCTCCTAAAAGCCCCACACCCTCAGTTTACCCCAAAACCCCCCTCACGGCGAGACCCATTCCTCCCCTCGGCCTCCCACCCCTCGCTCCCCATCCCCCGCCCCCTGCGCCAGCCCCAACGTAACGGCGAGACATTGTGCGCCTACCCTTCCTAAAAACGTCATACCTTCTCTCGCACAATAGCTTGCCCTGAGCTTGTCGAACGGGCCTCGCTCCCCTAACCTCCCACTCCACATACTACCACCCTCGCCTCCCGCCCCTCCCATTCTCTTCCCAGCCCCCGCGTC
>DATHYN010000195.1:0-5876 GCA_035459145.1 Anaerolineae bacterium
AATAATTGTGGTACTAATACTGGTTTTAACTCTTCTTTTTTGTTATCTTTCATTTTAGATGCCTTTGTTGCTTTTGTATTTTTTTTGCTGAATTTACTTTACAACAAAGGCATCTTTTTTTCCAGAAAAGCCAAACTCAAGAGTAATGTCGAAGAAATCTATATAATATAATTTATCAGTCATGATAATAGGAGTCCCGTCATTGTTATTCTATAATTTCAAACGACCATGCATAACTAAACTGTGTACCAGAAGTTTTGTCAATCATAATTTCAGCAACATATTCTCCGAGCTTAAGCTCAGTATACCATCCCAACCTACCCCACCAACGTCAATACCGTCACCTCCGGCGGACAATTAAACCGCCCCGGCGGCCCCACCATCCCCACCCCCCGCGTCGTATAAACCTGCACCCCCTCGGCCCCATACAACCCCATATCATACTTCTGCCCCAAATACGGCAACAACAACGCCCCACCACCCGGCACCCGCACCTGCCCCCCATGCGAATGCCCCGACAACTGCAAATCCACCACCCCCAATCGCCCATACTCATCCGCTAAATCCGGCTCATGCGATAATAAAATCACCCCATCACCCGCTTCAACCTCCGCCACCGCCGCCCCCAAATCAGGCCGACCACTCCACCCATCATCCACCCCCGCCAAAAATAAACGTTCACCATTCACCGGCAACGCCACCCCCCGATTATTCAACTCCTCAATCCCCACCTCGGCCAACCCCTGCCGCACCACCGCCGCATTCGTCCAATAATCATGATTCCCTAACACCGCAAACACACCCTGCCGCGCCCGCAACCCCGCCAACACCGGCCCCAAATCAAAAATCGCCTCCGCCCTCTCCAACACAAAATCCCCCGTCAACGCCACCACATCCACATCCAACCCATTCATCAACGCCACCGCTTTCTCCACATGGGGCACATCAATAAACGGATACAGATGAAAATCGCTCAACAACCCAATCCGCGTCCCCTCCAAGCCGGTCGCCAGCCCCGGAATCGTCACCACCACCTCTTCCACCGTCAAATTGCCCGGCTCAAATACAAATGTATACCACGCCCCCCCACCGGCCGCGGCCGCCGCCGCTCCCAACCCCTGCAAAAAACGGCGCCGCGTAAACTTCACTACATCCGCTCCGGCGTCTCAATCCCCAATAAGAACAAACATTTCTCCATCACCGCCAAGAAATATGCCACCAAGCCCAACCAGCCAGCCTGCCGTGCCCCATCCTCTTCATTCAAAATATGACACGCCCGATAAAACTGATTATACGCCCCCGCCAACTGATACGCATAATCCGCAATATGACTCGGCAACCGTTGCTCATAACTCAACCACACCATATCCGGGAACTGCGCCAACACCAACATCAAATTCCGATCATGCTCATTCGCCGCTGGCTGTAACGCCCCCGGCTCCAACCCTTGCTCGGCCGCTTTCCGCAAAATCGACTTCGTCCGCACCACCGTATACAACAAATATGGCCCCGTATGCCCCTCAAAAGCGCTAAACCGTTCTAAATCAAATACATAATCTTTCTGCCGCTGATTCATCAAATCCGCATACTTCAACGCCGCCAAACTGACCATATGGGCGATCGCTGCCCGCTCCTCCTCATCATAATCGGCCGCCGCCGCCACCTCCGCCAACCGCTGCTCCGCCTTCTCATAAACCATATCCATCAACGCATTCAACGTCATCACCCCCCCCGCCCGCGTCTTAAACGGCTTCCCATCCGGCCCATTCATCGTCCCAAACCCCAAATGCTCCAAATTCACCCCCTCCGCAATCCCACTTACCCGCGCTCCCCGAAAAACTTGCTCAAAATGCATACTCTGCCGCTGATCCACCACATACAAAATCGATTTCGCCTCCAACTCCTCAATCCGTTGCACAATCGTGGCCAAATCCGTCGTCCCGTACAACACCGCCCCATCCGACTTCTTCAACATCAACGGCGGAATCTCTTTCTTGTCATCCTCCCGCGCCACCTCCACAATCGTCGCCCCCTCACTCACCGTCGCATACCCATCCGTCAACAACTTCGCCACCATCGGCTCAATAAACCGCTCCGCATCACTCTCCCCTAACCACAAATCAAAATGAACCCCCAACCGCTCGATATCCGCCTTAATCGCTTCAATCGAAATCTCCACAATATGCCGCCACAACGCATAATACCCCTTATGCCCCGATTGCAACGCCAACGTCGTCTCCCGCGCCGCCGCCTGCACCTCTGGCTCCGCCTTCGCCCGGCTCGACGCCCGTGGATACAAAACCGCAAAATCAGCCATACTCACCGGCGATTCCGCTGGGTACTCTCCCTCAAAACTTTCATCAAAATAGGGCAAATCGGGCATCTCCCGCTCAATCTCATTCATCAATAAGCCCATCTGTGTCCCCCAATCCCCTAAATGGATATCCCCCACCACATCTTCACCCAAAAATGTGAAAATCCGCCGCAAACTATCCCCGATAATAGCCGCCCGCAAATGCCCCACATGCATCTGCTTAGCCACATTCGCCCCACCGTAATCTAACACGGTCCGCGTTACTTCGGCCACCGCCGGCACCCCCAACCGCTCATCCGCCGCCATCGCCGCCACATGCGCCACCAAAAACGCATCCGTCAACGACAAATTGATAAACCCCGGCCCCGCTAAACTCACTTCCGCAAAAATCTCCCGATTCGGAATCGCCTCAACCACCTTCTGCGCCAAAGCACGTGGATTCTGCCGCGGCTGACTACTCCCCGCCGCCGCTAACGCCCCATTACATTGGAACTGGGCCAAATCCGGCCGATTAGACCGCACCACCGTCCCGTACGACGCCGCAAAACCCGCCTCTTCAAATGCTTTACCCATCAATTCTGTCAAATATGTCGTTAATGCTTTCACGCGATCCAAACCTTTTCAATTTTCACTCAATAAACAAATAGGCAGGGCGATAACCATCGCCCTACCCACCGATCATACCACAACCACCTACTCCTCCACAATATAAACCCGGCCCGCTGTCCCATCCACATCCACCCGCTGACCATTCTTAAACTTACTCAACGCCCCCCGCACCGACATCACCGCCGGAATCTGCATCTCCCGCGCCGTCACCGCCCCATGCGACAACGGCCCACCACTTTCCGTAATCACCGCACTCGCACTATAAAACAACGGCGTCCACGTCGGATTCGTCGTCCGCGCCACCAACACCGCTCCCTTGGGAAAATCAGCGAAATCATCCGTACTATGCACACAGAAAACCTCCCCCTGCGCTCGGCCCGAACTCCCCGGCAACCCTTCCAAATAATCCCCCGCCTCAACCTCCACATCAGACTCACCCAACACCCAATCTGGCGTCGATGCCTTCGCTTCCTCATATGCCTCTTTCTGCGCATAAATCTGCTCACCCAACGTCGCCCAACCCACCTCATTATCCGCCGTAATCGCTACCTCCAACTGCTCCAAATGGGCAAAGAACAGATCCATCGGCTCCTCAATCACCCCCTTAGCCACCAATAACGCTCCCAACGCCCGCACACTCCGCCGCATCGGCAACGCCAACCGCGTCGTCTGATAATGCTCCATATCATCCAAACTGGTGTATACCCGCGCCATCCGAATCACTTCATCATACAGCGGATGCAAATCTTCCGGCAACAACCGCCACAACTCCAACTCCGCCTTCTGCATCTGAATCTTCAACGCCAACTCCTTCTGCGCCGGTGTCTCACTCATATCCGACTGCAAAATCAACCGAATATTGTCCACTACCACCCACGACGCCTCCAACCAAGTCGGATGATACGCATCTAAATCAATCTCCCGATGCCCATGATTCCGCAAAAACTTGCGCCAATGGCTCTCAAATGTCGGAAACCGATGAAAATCATTATCAGCCACAATCTGTCGCGATGGCTTCTCCATCACCAACGCTTCCAACTCCGGCAAATCCCGAATAATCTGCGCCAATTCAAACAACTCCCCATTAATCTGCCCCGTCTTCGTCTCACAATAAGCCAACAACTGCGCAAACAAACGTGGCGCCTCCGGCCCCACACCCAACATCAACAAATATTGCAACAGCCGATGCATCATCCCATGCGTCAACGAAATGGCGATATTAGGCAAGAAATATTGCGTCGCATGCTCCCGAATCTCATTAATAAACGCCCATAACTCATGCACATCTTTATTATCTACCGGCTCGGCCATAAACTCCCCAATCCGCAACAAATAATAATCCAAATCCCGCGACCAACGCACCGGTAACTCCTGCACCCACCGATACTGCTGCGGAATCTGCGGCATCACCGCCCGCAACTCCTCAATCGATTTCGGCAACGTCGGTGTCCGCTGCGCATACACCTCCACCGCATTCTGATTCCCATAAATATAAAAACCATGCATCGCAAACCATTTCCCATTATACGGCGGATTCCCCATCAACCGGAACGAGAAATTCAACGACGTATGAAACCCTTTCTCCGAGAAATCCCACGACAACGGCGTCAACACATTCGGGAACCGCTCGGCCGACTCATCCCGCGTCCACCGCGCCGGAATCGTCGTAATCGGCCGCGATTGCAACAAATACAACGCCCCCTCGGCAAACCCCCACTCAATATCCTGTGGAAACTGATAACTCGCCTCCACCCGCCGCAACAACGCCGTCAACTCCGCTAACTGCTCGTCACTCAAACACGGCGCCTCCGCCTCGGCCCCACTCACCTCAACCTCCTCAATCCCCTGCGCCGTCGACACCACCTTCATATGCTTCTCCGCAATGATCGCATCGACCACCTCCCCACTCTCCTTCTCCACCACAAAATGATCCACCGCCCCCTCACCACTCACCACCGACTCCCCTAAACCAAAGTTCGCATCAAATACCGCTTCCTTTAAGTTACCCGTCACCGGATTAAGACTAAAACCAACCCCCGCCACTTCACACTGCACCATCGTCTGCAATACCACCGCCATCGACGCCTGCAAATGATCAAAACCATGCCGTTGCCGATAACTAACTGCCCGCGCCCCCCACAACGAAAGATAACAATCTTTAATTCGCGTCAACACCTCATCCGCCCCCACACAATTCAGAAACGTCTCATGCTGACCAGCAAACGCCGCATTCGCCAAATCCTCCATCGTCGATGACGAACGCACCGAAAACGCTTGCCCCTCCGGAAATGTGGCCACAAATTCACGCACCGCCACTTCCACCGCCTCCGGCAACGCCAACTCGGCCAACTTCGCCCGCATCACCGCCGTCGCCCCCGTCATCGCCGACGCATCCTCAAACGGCAAATCCGCCACCGTCTGCCGCACATACCCTCGCAACGGCTCAATAAACGCCAAATACGCTCCCGCTGTCACCACTCCGCCCGCTGGTACCGGAAAACCACGCTGTGTCAGCAACGACAAATTCGCCCCTTTCCCCCCACTATGCTCAATCCGTGTCCCTTCCAACTCATCAAATCGCAGTAAATATTCCATTAGACCTATCCTTTCTTTCTTGACGTTACTAATTAACTTTCCTGGATAAGTATGCCACTGCCACTTCCAGAAAGCAACCACCTAAGTGCAAACTCCAGGGCAATCGCATACTCGCCTTATTACATTCAATCTCTCACCAGAAACGCCCTTTTCGACCGGAGTTTGCCCGTTTTTGATTACTAATAACCTGAGTTCGGCAATTCACAGCCTCCTTCCAAACGTCATTTCGAGTCCTCAAAGCCCCCTGGGGGGGGCTAGCTAATGATAATGACCTGGTTAAATCGTTCACTCACCCCAAAAGTAGCATAAAAAAGTCTCTTTAGATATCTTTATAGAAAGGTAGATAGTTAAGATCGGT
>DATHYN010000196.1:0-10229 GCA_035459145.1 Anaerolineae bacterium
AAACCCCGTCACCATCCCCCCCTGCCCATAAATCAAATCCACAATCGGCGCAAACACCGTATTAATAATGCTAGCTAACACCTCACTCCCCTGCTTCCCATGCATCATCAATAGCTGTGTCATCGCCGTAAAACCAGACACATCAATAAACAACGTACAACCCGTAAACGATCCTTCTGTTTGACGCGCTTCCGCTCTCTCTAAAATAAAGTCAGGAACAAGTGAATGGCGCATGCGCTAATTGTACTTCATAATCTACTGAAAACCACGCCCACAACATGCCAGTTAACAAGACTTCACTCTTTGAAATTAACAACGTCAATCTATTAACCTGAGTTCGGCAATTCATCCCCCCTCCAGACGTCATTTCGAGCGCAGTTCAATCCGTCCCATCCTCGACAGGCCCCACCCATAAATCAAGGATTGAACGAAGTCGAGAAATCTGCCCTAACAACACACTAACCAATTCATCCACAGGCTTAATTATCGAACTCAAGTTATTAAACAGCTAAATTTCAAGCACAAACGAACAACTTGAACTTTATAAAAGCCCACAGTACAATAACCTAATTGAATAATATACTGTGTGCTAGTTAGGGGAGAAATGAGGTTAACGATGGGTAAACGAATTTTAATGATTTTGGCCATATTTATGGCCGTTTTTAGTTGGTTAATAGGCATAAAAACCTTTTTAATCCCCTGTACCACCACCCTGTCTGCTTGTGACCATGCCAACCTTTTTGCCGGCAAAGCGCAGGGCAATTCCCCCCTAGATCAACATAACACCGGCACCATAATAGCGACAGCCGATTATTATACCAGTAGTCAAGGTCTACCCATTGTCGCCAGTCTGCCACTAAGTGGCGTCCTAACCAATGATGAACGAGGTAATGGCTTTGTCCCTGCCGATTTGGTCGGCACCGTGTCAACTGGCACGTTACGACGCTTGGGCCTCGGCCATTCATCCGTAATCACCGACAATGATTGGTTTTATGGCTGGTCAGCGGTTGGTGTAGTCAATGATTGGCCCGTGGCTGTTTATTCCAGCATCAATAACAATGCCCTCTATTATGTCCGCGCCAATGATGCGAATGCCCTCAGTTGGAGTGAACCCACCTTAATCCCAACCCCAACAGACGCCAGCAATTTTGATGAATCACCCGTTTCTCTACGTGAGATTAACGGCCATCCCGCCATCATTTATTGGTACTATCCCTCCAACAACAAAGAAACGATTATCTATTCACGCGCTGAAGATATAACCGGCACCGTTTGGTCAGAACCACAAATGATTGGGACAGGGGATACAAGACCACAGTTACAAGAAGTCAATGGCCATCCCGCCCTTTTGTATGAACCCCCCAATTTATCCGCAAATAATCACTTTGTTGTTTATCGACGCGCCTTAGACCCCGCTGGCCTGACTTGGGGAGCACCAATCACCCTCGGCCTCACCACCCAACAACAATCAATGAGCGGCAACAACTTACAATTTGTTGATGGCTACCCCACAGTTACCTATGCTGGTGAAGATGGCCAAACCATCTACTTCCAACGTGCCGCTGATATAAATGGCGCCAGTTGGTTAACACCCACCGCCGTCGGCACCGGCTCATACCCCATCATGAATGTCGTCAACAACCAACCAATCATTATTTACAATCAAAATAACGATTTTTATATGATCCATACTGCCGATGGCGGCCTAACCTGGTCTCCCCCCCAACTGATTATCCCCAATGTCGCCCACAACTTTTCACAAAATATCCGCTGGAACCATTCAACCGTTATCAATGACCAACTCCACTTTCTTTTGGTAGATAATCATTTTCGCCTTCATCAGTGGCAAACAGTTAATGAGAATTATGACCACTGGGTTGGTGGCGCTACCGATCAACAAGGCTGGCTCTTATCAACCTCTTCCTACCGTGACCAACTACTTCTAGGCCTAATATTCGATCATTTCTATGCTTGGCTCGAAGATTGGGATGGCACATTTATCTATACACCCCCCGATCATTACAGTGGGGTTGAAACCTTTGCCTACCAATTACAAGACGAGAGTGGGCTAACAAGTACAACGACCGTCACCCTAACAATTTCACCCAACGCACGCCCCCAAGCAGTTGACGATGAATATCTCATCCCTTTTAACAGTGAGTTACGGGTCGATTCAGCCGAGATCGGTCCGCTAGCCAATGACCTTGATGATGGTACTAATGAATTAAGCGGACGCCCATCTCAATATGTAACCACCGGAACATTAACCTATCCCGGCATGGCTAGCGTCGTTGCTGACGCTGATTCTTTGCAAGCAAATTTGGCTCTTGTTGATGGCCATCCAGCCACCGCCTATATCACCAATCAAGGAATTAATTACCGTCGTGCTTTAGATAGTTTAGGTACAGACTGGGACGACCCACTTCTACTGATGGAAAATAGCAACCTCAATTACCCACAAATCTTATTAATATCCGATTATCCCGCTGTCGCCTTTCAATCTGGCAGTAATATATACTACATGCGTGCCCTCGACAGTTTAGGCCAAACTTGGGCCGATCCCGTTTTAGTCGACCAAACAAACTCACAATTTGGCTGGAGTATTACCGAAGTAGATGGTAGACCAGCTTTTGCCCTGCCCCAATCAGGTGGTATCTACTATCTACTAGCCGATGATGCCGCCGGCAACAGTTGGTCACAACCAATCTTTGTGGGCTACGCTGTTGGGTCAGCCGATTTCACAACGATCAAAATGATAAATGACAAACCAGCCATCGGTTATACAAACAATGAGAATTTAGATAATACAGTCTGGTATGTCATCGCCAACGACTCATTAGGATTAACATGGGACGAACCAATCTTAATTTCAAGTTCAACCTATTGGCTTCATTCAATAAGTTTGCTAACAGTTGATAATAAACCAACGCTAAGCTTTGCTGGCTTCGACGGCAATATTCAGCAAGCCAACATGTTTTATGTTCGCGCCAATGATGCCCATGGTCATGAGTGGCTATTGCCCACCGAATGGCCCGTATGGGGCGGCTGGCTAAATACAGTTATTAAAGATAACAAACCAGTGATAGCCTACATGAGATGAATTAGAATATGCCACCCGCCCTCTCCTCGTCGACGCCCTCGGCCGACTCACCACCCTCCGCCTCATCAACAATCAAATAATTTACCTAACCACTGAACCCTGGAATGGCCTATTTACCTACAAACCACCCCTTGATTTTACCGGCACCGTCACCTTTAGCTACAAAGCGGATGATGGTTCACGCCTATCCGCAGATGCCGGCTGGGTAACCATTACCGTATCAGACAACAGCGCCCCAGTCGCCGTCACCGACCATTACACCATCGTCAACGATGCTGTACTAACAATAACCGCCCCCGGCCTATTGACCAATGACACCGATGCCGACGAAGAACCTCTAATAGCTACGTTAGTTACCCAACCCACCACTGGCCACGTAGAACTAGCCTCAACGGGCGCATTCACCTACACCCCCACAATGAACAATGGTGGCCCCGTCACCTTCACCTATCGAGCAGGAGATGGCAATTGGTGGAGTAAAGCCACAACAGTCACCATTAACAAGGTCTATCACATTTACCTACCCTCAGTGACCAAGCCTCAATAATCATCAAAACAGGACAGTGGGGGGGAGCCCAATCATCTCCAAAACTGTTGTTTTTCACAAAATCACCCCACTAGCGTTCACGCTCGGGCGATCACACCTGAACAAGTATCCTTTTTTCACCACACCCCAAGCCCGTTTCAACGGGCGTCAAATTTAGCCCAATGGATTTATCCTTGGGCGGGGATACCCCACCAACACCTCCCCCACCACGCCAACTATTGCTTACAACTACCCCCACCTCCCCCACCGCCAAACACACACCTTTCCCCCAACTAACCCAACCCCCTAACCAAAACGACACCCAACATTCCCCCAAATCCCAATTGACACCCCCCTCCATAACCGTTAAAATAACCTATTGATCTTAAATCAATAATCTGTCAATGATATAATCACGACATTTGTCATTCCGGCGCAGGCCGGAATCCACTTATAAACAAACACCATCTACATCTCATCACTCTAACTTTCATCGTTCACACTCTATTCAAAAAAACAGTAACCAACTTTAGGTAATTTTATGCGTACAACCCGTTTTCTCATCTTAATCATCATCAGCACCCTCCTCACCGCCTGCGGCCAACAAGCCACCCCCAGCCGCACCTTCACCACCGGCGATACCCTCCTCAATGAACAATTCGACTCCCCCGACGCGTGGGAAGCATTCGCTGACGAAGAAATTGGCTTCACCATCGAATCGACTGATGGCGCCTACCATATCACCAATGAGGCCGAAGCCTTCATTTGGGGGCTCAATCATGATCTCCACACCGACGCTGTCTTTGAGCTCACCACCAACCAACTCTCAGATGCCAACGGCTCGGCCTACGGCCTCATCTGCCGCGCCAACCCCGACAACAACGGCGATGGCTACTACTTCCTCATCAGCGATGACCGCTACTTCACCATCGCCAAAGCCCAAGGGGAAGAAATCACCCCCCTAAAACCATGGGAGTATGCCGCCACCATCAATAACGACCCCCTCACCAACACCCTCAAAGCGGTCTGTATCGATGATTACCTCGCCCTCTACATCAATGACCAATTCGTCATGGAAGCCACCGATGAGACCTTTACCGAAGGCTTTACTGGCTTGGCTGGGGCGCCTAATCCGGAAAATAACGGCCGTTTACACGTCACCTTCGACAACCTCACCATCACCTCCGCTACCCTCACAGGAGAAGAAACCCCATGACCAACTCCCCACCCCGCGTCGTCGTCGCCATGAGCGGCGGCGTTGATAGCTCCGTCGCCGCCGCCCTCCTCGTCCAACAAGGCTACGAAGTCATCGGCATGATGATGCGCCTCTGGAGCGAACCCGGCATCGGCCCCGATGCCCCCCTCAACCGTTGCTGCACTCCCGACCAAATGGCCGACGCCCGCCGCATCGCCGACCAACTCGGCATCCCCTTCTACGTCGTCGACGTCAAAGATTACTTCCGCCAAACCATCGTCCAATTCTTCATCGACGAACACGCCCACGGCCGCACCCCCAACCCCTGCATCGAATGCAACCGCCAAATCCGCTTCCACTACCTCCTCCAACGCGCCCTCGCCATGGACGCCGACTACCTCGCCACCGGCCACTACGCCCGCGTCACCCATGACGACGATGGCTACCACCTCTGGGCCGGCGTCGACACCCACAAAGACCAATCCTACGTCCTCCACGTCCTCAGCCAAGAAGAACTCGGCCACGTCCTCTTCCCCGTCGGTGACTACACCAAAGACCAAATCCGCCAACTCGCCGCCGATTTCGGCCTCCCCGTCGCTTCCAAAAAGGACAGCATGGACCTCTGCTTCCTCGGTGACAACGACTACCGCCGCTTCCTCCGCGAACATGCCCCCGACATCAGCCAACCCGGCCCCATCCTCGACCACAACGGCCAACACCTCGGCCAACACAACGGCCTCCCCTTCTACACCATCGGCCAACGCAAAGGACTCGGCATCAGCACCGACGAACCCGTCTACGTCATCCGCAAAGATATCGCCAACAACGCCCTCATCGTCGCCCCCCGCCACGCCATCAGCCAACAAACCATTAACGTCCGCCAAGTCAACTGGATCGACGGCCACCCCCGCTCCCAACCCACCCCCATCACCGTTAAAATCCGTTACAAGGCCCGCCCCATCCCCGCCACCGTCATCGCCACCGCCCCGGAACAAGCCCTCGTCACCCTCAATGACCCCCTCGGCGGCATCACCCCCGGCCAAGGCGCCGTCTTCTATCAAGGCGACCAATGCATCGGCGGCGGCATCATCGCCGATGCCACCCCCATCGACCCCACCACCCCCACCAACGATACCATCCCCCTCATGGTGCATAACAACTAATGACTGGTACAGCAGCCGGCTTCGTCCTTGGCTTCCTCCTCTCTACTATCTATAGCGCCCTCTTCCATCTCTTTGTCGGTGGCCCCCTCAAACGACTCCTCCTCTACATCCTCGCCGCTTGGCTCGGCTTCGCCCTCGGCCACATCGTCGGCGATTGGCTCGCCATCGACTGGCTCAAACTAGGTGCCCTCCACCTCTTCAGCGCTAGCCTCGGCACCTGGATCGCCCTCTTCGCCAGCTGGTGGCTCGCTCAACCCCCACCCAAAGATTAAAAAATAGATAAATACCCTCATTCACTTGCTTAAACCCCCCTAACCCTGCTATACTAAACCCCCTATGGAACAACAACCATCGGTCAACAACCATCTCCGAACGGATTCCCCCCCTGAAAAATTGATCCCGATTGAGTATATCATTGGCGGCACCTTCTTCCTCATTCTCCTCGGCGTCGTCTTTGTCGTCATACTCATCTGGCTCGCAGGCTCTTTCCCTACCGGTATCGAAACCGTTCGTGATATCTTAATTATCGCCTTAGCTATAGAATCATGCATCTTTGGTATCATTCTAATGATGCTTTTAATTACCATGATCCGTTTGGTCAATATGCTTGAGTTTGAAATCAAACCAATTCTCGAAAAAACAAACCAAACCATTAACACCGTTCAAGGCACCACCTCTTTTGTCAGTCAAAATGTGGTCAAACCAACCATTACAGCTCGCAGTTACTTCGCCGGATTCCAACGTGGCCTGCGCACACTTTTCGGTAATCCGGACCGTAATCTACCCGATTAAACCATTGGTAACCAACATCTCCCCCCTATGCCCCCTAACACTGGCTACCAATCACCATACAAATAAGGATAATACCCATGAGCGAACAAAATAACAATGACGTCGGCTCGTTCTTAGCAGGTTTTGTCATTGGCGCCCTCGTCGGTGCCGCTACAGCCATCATCTTAGCCCCCCAATCTGGTGCCGAAACACGGGACCAACTGCTCGCTATGCGCGACCAACTACCTATCAGCCAAGGGGATGAAGCCCACCCGTACCGCGAACGTGTCAGCAACTACCTGCACCAAGCCCAAGAACGGGCCCAAGCTACCACTGAAGATATCCAACAACAAGCCCGCATCGTTCTCGACGAAGGCCGGAGCCGTATCGCCCAAGCCAAAGACCGCCTCAGCACACCAACAGAAGATGCCTCCGATGAGGCTGATGCGCCCCACACGGATGAAGCTACCGCCTAAACCCGCTCTGACCGCCCTCACCTTTTCTGACTGGTAACCTCTTGACCACCCACTAATTGGTCAAATCTCTTATTGCAATCTTATACATAACGTCATAATTCTCGATGTTAACTAGCTAACCATAATCAGCTGGTTAACTGAGGGTGAAACGCACGGCCCTAACGGCCGTTATCCCCTCCCCTCCCCCAAATCCGTTATGCTCAACTTTAAAAAACAGGCTCCCTCCACTCAGCGGTTAGCCTGTTTTTTTTACCAAAATTCATCATGGTCCAAAAACAAACAATTACAATTTCTCATCTAATTAACTCTTTACCCGGTGGTGCCGAAGGTTTCATCGCCCAAGATATCCTCAAAGCATACCAATTCGCCCAAAAAGCACATGGTGACCATCACCGCCCCTCAGGCGAAAGCTACCTCGAACATGATATCGCCATCGCCCATACCATTAGCCACGTCATCTCCGACCGCGAAGCCATCATCGCCGGCTTACTCCATGATACCATCCTCCCCCACACCAATTGCACCACCAAGGAGATCGCCAAAGAGTTCAATCCCAAAATCGCCGCCCTCGTCGCCGGCACCGCCAAACTCAACTATGATGAACTTTATCAAAATAACCAACTCAATCCCGCTGATGCCATGCGTCGCGCCGTCTTCATCATCGTCGAAGAAGATGTCCGCGTCCTCCTTATCGCCATGGCCGACTGCCTCCAAGACCTGCGCAAAGCCAAACCCCTCCCCCCCGAAGAACGACACAAAATCGCCAGCTGTGGCATGCACATCTACGCCACCCTCGCCAACCGCCTCGGTATCTGGAAACTAAAATGGGAACTCGAAGACCTCTCCTTCCGCTATCTCGAACCGGATAAATATGTTGAAATCGCCAAACATCTCGATCAACGGCGCGCCGAACGGCACGAACATGTTGGCCAAGCCCTCGACACCCTTCGCGAAGAATTGCGTCGCGCCAATATCAAAGGGGAAGTCACCGGTCGTCCCAAACATATCGTCTCCATCTATCGCAAAATGCAACGCAAAAAAGTAAGCGTCAGTGATATTTACGACTTGCAGGCGATTCGTGTCATCCTCGACAGTGATGACAAACACCTTTGTTACCAAGTCTTAGGCATTGTCCACGACCTATGGCAACCCATCTCCCAAGAATTTGATGATTATATCGCTCGGCCCAAACCCAACGGCTACCAATCCCTCCACACCGCCGTCTTCGACGAAAAAAACCGCACCCTCGAAGTCCAAATCCGCACCCGCGCCATGCACGAACGCGCCGAAAAAGGGGTCGCCGCTCACTGGGCCTACAAAGAAGGGGGCCGCCAAAGCAGTGCCGAACACCGCCAAATCGAATCCTTGCGCCAACTACTTAGCGCCTACCAAGATGAAAATGGGGCCAATAGCGCCGTCGATGCCGAACTCCTCGCCAATGAAGTCGTCGCCGACCGCATCTACGTCTTCACCCCTAAAAATGAGTTGCGTGACTTACCAGTCGGGGCCACCCCCATCGATTTCGCTTATGCCATTCATACGGAGGTCGGCCATCGCTGCCGAGGGGCCAAAGTCAACGGCAAAATGGTCAGTCTCGATTACAAACTCAAAAACGGTGACCGCGTCTCCATCATCACCTCCAGCCGTGGCGGCCCTAGCCGCGACTGGATGAACGAAAATTTAGGCTATGCCGTCAGTGCCCGTACCCGCAACCGCATCCGTCAATGGTTCCGCACCCAAGAACGCGCCAAAAATATCGAGCAAGGGCGCGAAGTCGTTCACCGCGAACTAAAACGCCTCGGCCTCCAAGACGATTACGACATCGACGACATCGCCCTCGCCCTCAACTTCGAAGAACGAGACGAATTCCTCGCCCGCGTCGGCTTCGGCGACGTCCAAAGCCGCCAAATCGCTGGCGCCATCGCCGCCATGCAACAAAAACTAAAACCCGATGATGAACTGCGCCCCCTCCTCCAAAGCCAACCCAAAGCGCGTGGCCTCACCGTCATGGGCGTCAGTGGCCTCCACACCCGCATGGGGATGTGCTGCAATCCCGTCCCCCCCGAATCAATTATCGGCTACGTCACCCGCGGCCATGGCGTCACCATCCACCGTCAAGATTGCAAACAAGTGCTTAGTATCGACGAAAAAGAGCGCCTAATCGACGTCGAATGGGGTATCGAAGAAGATGCCTACGCCATCCCCATCGTCATCAAAGCGTATCGCCGCGCCGGCCTCATGGAAGAGATCGCCAACCTCCTCAAAGGTCAACGCGTCAACCTCAGCAAAGCCAAAACCACCACCTCCAACAGCATCAACACCATCTACATGGTCATCGAAGTCACCAGTCTCGACCAACTCAATTGGCTCTTACAAAAATTTGAAAACCTCAACAACGTCATCGAAGCCCACCGCCAACGCTGGCACGAGTAACAACTACCCCACCTCAACCCCCATCTCATCCAAAATAACCACTCGCTCCCCTGCCGCTTCCTCTAACCGCAACTTCTGTTGCCCATACCAATACTTAAACGCCACGTCCCGCTCCGCAAACGCTAAATTCCCCCACACCACCTTCTCCCCATTCTCCTTATCTCGGCCCGCTATCTGCAATTTCGCCTCCTGCCACCGACACCAAAAAACCAACGGCTTCATCCCTTACTCCTCACGCCCACTATACTGATTAAAAATACGCCGATACGCCGGCTCCTCCGCCATCAAACTATCATGCGACCCCACCACCGCCTTCCCCCCTGGCCGCAACAACACCACCTGATCCGCCCACCGAATCTGCGACAACCGATGCGTAATCAAAATCGTCGTCTGCCGCGACGCCACCCGCGCAATCGCCTGCTGAATCCGATCCTCCGTCGCGCTATCCACCGCACTCGTCGAATCATCCAGAATCAAAATCCGAGGCTGTGTCAAAAACGCCCGCGCAATCGCCAACCTCTGCCGTTGCCCCCCCGATAACGTCACCCCCCGCTCCCCCACAATC
>DATHYN010000197.1:0-1211 GCA_035459145.1 Anaerolineae bacterium
AGGCGACCTCGGCAGTGACGCTCGCGGCATCGGTACTTACCTCTTTGGACAACCGCCCAATGGCCCTGGGATTCGTCCCAATCCGTACAGCACTGACTTTGGGGTCAACAACCGCACCTATAGCGCGTTACCCGGTTTAGCTGTTCCCCATGGGGTTGGTTTCCTTTGGGCAACGATGGTTTGGGAAATGAACTGGGAGTTGATTGCCAATGGTTCCCAAAGTGGTTTAGACCCAGACATCTTCAATGGCACCGGTGGTAACAACCTGACCACCCAATTGGTCATGGACGGGATGAAGCTACAACCGTGTAGCCCCGGCTTCGTAGACGGCCGTAATGCCATCTTGCAAGCGGACGTAAACCTGACCGGTGGGGCCAACCAATGTGTGATTTGGGCCGCCTTTGCCCGTCGTGGTTTGGGGTTCAGTGCCAGCCAGGGTAGCAGTGGAAGCACCGGCGACGGCACCGAAGCCTTTGATATGCCCCCATCCTGTGATTTCATTGACCCCACCCCCACTTCCCAAGATGTTTGTGTTGGCAATGATGCCGTTTATACCTTCAATGTCAATAGTGGCTTTACCACCCCCCCGGTGACCATGAGTGCCACCGGCAACCCGGCTGGTTCCAGTGTTGCCTTTAGCCCCAATCCTGTTCCAGGGCCAATGCCCAATAGCAGTACCATGACCGTCAGCAGTATTGGTGCGGGAGCTGTTGGCAACCACACCATTACCATCAATGGGGTCGATGGTGGAGCGAATAGTGGGAGCAGTGATGTAGCGTTGAACGTGTTCCCCAACACCCTCTCTACTCCCGTGTTAACCACTCCCTCCAATGGGACAACAGGTGCTTCCATTTACCCGGAACTGATCTGGAATGCCGTCACCGGAGCCGATAACTACTTCATCGAAGTCGCCACGGATATGGCTTTCACCAATATCGTCTACACAGCCAATAGTAGCAGTAACAGCCATACCGTAGATACAGCCTTAACCGCTTTAACCACGTATTATTGGCGTGTGACCGCAGACAATATTTGTACGACCAGTGCCGCTTCTACGACTTTCTCGTTTACCACGGCCAACATTATTCAAGCCATTGCCTGTGCTTCACCGGCTTTGCCCATTCCTGATAACACCCCGGCCGGTGTCAGTAGCACGATTAACGTGCCTTCCGGTGGTTCTATCATGGACATGAATGTCGCCATTACCGCCA
>DATHYN010000198.1:0-2580 GCA_035459145.1 Anaerolineae bacterium
TTGTTTAAGCGTTATTATGATGTAGAGGCGGGGGGGAATTGGGAAGGGAAGACGATTTTGAATGTGGCCGAGGCGCCAGAAACGTTGGCGGCCGAGGCCGGATTGACGGCCGAGGAGTTTGAGGCGCAGATGGCGGCGGCGCGGGCGAAGTTGTATCGGGTGCGGGCGGAGCGGATTTGGCCGGGGTTGGATGACAAGGTGTTGACGTCGTGGAATGGGTTGATGTTGGCGGCGTTGGCCGAGGCGGGGCGTTATTTGGGGCGGGAGGATTACACGGCGGCGGCGGTGGCGAATGCGGAGTTCTTATATGAAAGGATGCGGGGGGATGATGGGCGTTTGTCTCGGACGTGGAAGGCGGGGCATGAGGCGAAGTTGAATGGGTATTTGGAGGATTATGCGTATTTGGCCGAGGGGGTGTTGGCGTTGTATCAGACGACGTTTGAGCCGCGTTGGTTTGCGTGGGCGCAGGAGTTGGTGGAGTTGATGATTGCGCATTTTGGGGATGAGGCGGGTGGCTTTTTTGATACGGCGGATGATCATGAGCAGTTGCTTTATCGGCCTAAGGAGTTGCAGGATAATGCGACGCCGAGTGGGAATAGTGTGGCGGCGGGGGTGTTGTTGCAGATGAGTTTATTGACGGGGAATGGGGATTATTGGGAGCGGGCGGCGCAGATGATTAATGGGTTGTATGGGCCGTTGTTGCAATATCCGCGGGGGTTTGGCAATTGGTTGTCGGCGGCGCAGTTGATGGTGAATGAGCCGCAGGAGTTGGCGTTGGTGGGGGATAATGTGGCGGGCTTTGTGGCGGTGGTGCGGGCGGCGTGGCGGCCGTGGTTGGTGGTGGCGGCCGGTGATGGGGAAGATGATGGTGGGGTGCCGTTGTTGGGGGAACGGCCGTTAGTTGATGGTGAAGCGGCGGCGTATTTGTGTCAGCGGTTTGTGTGTCAGCGGCCGGTGACGACGGTGGAGGGGTTGGTGGATTTGTTGGGGTAGGTTAGGGGGGGGACGCGGATTTTGGGGATTTTTTGTTGATTTGGGGGGAGGGGGGCTGTGTTTAGAGTTGGTTTGGTTTGGCCGAGTTCCTTTTTGACAAATCAGAAAAAATCAAGTACCCTCCCTCCAATCTTGTCGTGACGAGTGAAAGATATGCATTACATTACCTATAAATTTACACCTTTATACGACCCTCTTCATGGTCGTCACATCACGGCCTCAGGGCTTCATGGTCTTCTTTTCAACATCGCTCGCCAAACCGATCCTAAAGAAGCGACTTGGCTCCATAAACATAAGAGCCCACGGCCGTTTTCTCTTGTTCCTCTCTACGACCAAGATGGTTATCTCGCTGGTATGCGGGTCGCCAGTATCACTGACCGGACCACAACCTTGCTCCACCGCAGTGGCGAATGGTTCGCCACTGAAGGCCGCAACTGCCACTTAGGTGGTCGCGAATTTATCATTGATAGTTGTCGGCTTTCGCCTGCCCCCAATTGGAGCCAACTCGCCTTAACCCAGCCAGCTAAAGAAGTTGGTTTAAACTTTATTTCGCCCACATCCTTTCGTCAAGGACCTGGCAATTTGCCCCTGCCCTTGCCGCGTAATGTGTTCGCCTCACCGGCCCGCATTTGGCAAACGTTTGCCCCACCAATGTTAGCTAATATTGATAATTGGCTTGATTGGTGTGAAAAAGATATCTTTATCCAAGAACATAATATTCATACCGTCACCATGGCTGGCAATAAACATAGATCATTTACTGGTTTTGTGGGTGAAGTATGGTATAAAGCGTATAAAGGTGATGAACAACAGTTAGCCATATGGCAAGCTTTAGCCAACTTGGCCACTTTCTGTGGTATCGGGCAACGAACCACAATGGGTATGGGTGCTGTTGAACGTATATAGTCTTATCTCATTATCGTTAAGCATTCGCTTTTTCGTGCCATTTTAATCGTCATCAACAAGGAGATGTCTTATGACCTCTTTTGACACAACTTTAACAGTTATCAATACGGCCAGTATTCAAACTTATATTTTTGCCAGTAACCAGTTGCGTGAGAATATTGGTGCTTCCCATTTAGCCCATTTGGCCACCACTCATTGGGTTGAAGATGCTTTGAACGAACTGCTATCGGCTCCTAATCGTCACAACTACCAAGTTCAAGCTGCCGAAAAAGATAGACAGCGGCAAACCCCTCTTTACACGAATACCGCAATTGAAGCCTTACAAAAGGATGGCCAGCTGTGTGCCGAAGTTATTTACAGTGGGGGGGGTAATGCCCTTATCCTTTTTGCTGGCGCTAATCATGATAAAAAAGCGCAAGAGTTCGTGTACCAACTCAGTCGTCGCGTTTTGCTAGAAGCGCCGGGCTTGCAGATTTATGCTGGTCATCATGCTTATTTATGGCAAGATGCTGACCAAAGCCTTCACCATCTTATTACCACCATCAATCAACAAGTTATTCAAAAACAGCAGAGCCAAGCCCCCACTTACTTACCTCAACTTAGTTTAGGTGTTAACGCTACCTGTACTTCCACCGGCCTACCAGCCCACGGCCCCCACCCAGACCCCGCCCCGCAAGGGGT
>DATHYN010000199.1:0-28079 GCA_035459145.1 Anaerolineae bacterium
TTTCATTTCTTGTTCTAATTCCAATCTTGCTTTATCATCCATTCTTACGTAGAGCATGTGTACCTCCTATAGTTTGTGAGAATTACTATAAGGGTCGCACTGCTCTACCAAAAGTGCAAAAACCTTTTGGGAATTAACTTACACCATGGTTAGAAATAACTTTGGGTCAGTTAGGCTTTACAGGTGTATTTGAGTCTTTAAAGCAGAAGGGGCACTTGGATATACTTATCAAGTTAAATTTTAATGAGTCTATCCCACTTATTCAACTCATGGTGGAAGAGCTAAGTAATAGGACCAATTATTCTAGATCGAGTTATGAGCAAGCACATTTAAGTGGTGTTTTTAAATATATGTTGAGTAATTTTCAAGTAAAAGGTGTTTTCTTTTTAGTGGATGAACTCAATATTTCTAACCAATTACAGCTTCAAGTTATTTGGGATGCAATTTATATAGCCATTGGAAATTTTGCCGGTGACCAAATGCTCCAGTTAAAACGCGAACATAAATGGAGACACCCAATGCATAATCAGTTTAAGGCAAAACAAAAATTGATGTTCAATCAGGTTATAGAAGGATTTCAGAATAGATTTGAAAACAATTTGCTACCCGATTTTGATATTCGCTATTTAGATTGAAGTTTATTCGTGATAACTATAATAATTACCACAGAAGGTCTGATCCTGATATGTTATATCATCTAAATGTCGAGGATTATTTACCATCTACGAACCGTACGGCAGTTTACTTGCCCAAACCGGCAGTAGCGGCACCGTCTACGGTTTTGCCGGCGAGGAGTATGATACGGGTCATAAATTATGGGCAAATGGTGATTTTAAAGAAATATCTTCTGAAAATGTTGGACTTTTACACTGGGGCTTGACGGGCGGCTATGAACGAAAATAGGCCTTGTGATTTAAGCAAGGTTGATTATATTAAAGGGATTATTTATGACTCTTTTTTTAACAGGCGAATCTTTTTGTCCAATTTCCAAACAAATAATGACATACAATGATTATATTATTAAATTTTCATTGATACCCCCCCTATCCAACTCATCACCCATTGTCCATTTGTTATGATAGTTTCGTTTTACGAGATGCATTTGAGCAATGGAACTATAGAAATAGGGCATGTCAAAAAGAAAAGCATGAACTGCTAAACAAATTTCGTTACTTAGATAAACAAACATCAATAATTGCTCAAAATTCGCAATATATTATTGTTGAATATAAATATGCTTCGATTATAGAAACTTTTTTTTTAGATCATGTATTTTCTTTTACGATTGATTCACATTTATGGCAAAAACTTTGCCATACCATTTTGTCTTCTGCTTCTAAACCCAACATAAATTTTTCACTTGATGAGAATTATAATCTTAACATCACATTCAAAGATCAACAATCATCAATGATTCAGATAGAACGACATTCAGAAACGTTCTTGAAAGATCGGATCAAAATATCATTTGAAGAATGGCAACAAATTCTACTATTATTAACTCCTTAAAATGAATTCAGAATCATTAGATAATATAAAGTCTTTAATGGCTGCAGGTGAAGATATAGAGTCAGTGTTAAGACAAAACATGCATTTTATAAGACAAGCTGCTAATAAAAATCAACCCGAAGTCAGAGATTTTCTACTAAAGCTCTTATATGAGCAAAAACCAGAAAATCACAGTAGCATTGTAGAGCTATTTAGCAGTTTAAGTTTATTTAAAGATCCTTTATTAATTCCTGAAATGCTTTCTTTTACAAAACGGGGAAATACTTATGCTTATGACCTTATATTATTTTTGCTGGAGTTTGATACCGAAGATTTAAAGCCCTTTAGTGAAGAGATAGTTTTATACTTATCTGAACTGTTGAATGACGATGTTCCCTATGCCAATTTGGTTTTAGAAGTTATAGCTAAACTCAACCCAAGAAAAACAATTGGTTTAATTATCGATAATGGATATTTGCATCACAATTATCGACAAATACAGAGAGCAGCTATTGGAATTTTTATCAAAGCAGTAAAAAAGAGTAATCAGTCAGAATTATTAAATTATGTGATAGATTTCTTAATGCATTCAGATCCAGTAGTTCGTTGGATTACGGCGTTAAATTTGAAGAAATGTTATCCTAGTTTATTTAAACATCTAAACCTCATTACTTTTGTAAACGATTTACCAAAAAGCAAGAACTTAGAAAATCTAAACTAGTACTCCATCAAACTTCTAATGTCGCGGAATATATCAATCAAAACAAGACATATGTATTATTCCATATTTGATAATGAATTTGTAGCTCGTTTAACTAACAAATCTTTTTGTGAAAAGCGAATGAAACAAGCTTTGGATTATGTCTCTTCTCAAGGAGAGTTAGATGTAGATTTGCTTATTTATGAATGGTTGGTAATCGATGTTTGCTCTCGTTTGAGATTGAATTATCAACAATCCCGACAAGCTCAAACAAATGCAATACAAATACTTAAAGCGACTGGGTATAAAAAGTTATTGGGAGAAGTCTATTTATCCTTAGGCAACTCACTCCGCAAAACAGAAGATAACTCAAAAGCAATTGAGTATTTGGAGCAAGCTAAAGATATTTTCGAAGATATTCAAGAAATTGATTTATTGTTTAGAACCCTAAGAAATTTGGCTGATGCTTATGAGTATGATAAAAAAGAATTTGTTGCAAAACAATGCCTATATCAAGCTATCAAATTACAGCCCGAAGATGAATATTTATTGCCAATTAGCTTAGAAGATTTAGCTTGCCTTTTGATAAAAGTCAAAGAATATCAGGAGGCTATTATTCACTATGAAAAAGCACTGTCTCTTTATGAAAATCTATCTTTTTCTCGTGGTTGGCAATGGCGTATCAACGAATTAGCCAAGACTTATAATGAAATTGGAGATACAGAATCTGCTCAGCGTACTTTGGCAAGACCTGCCCCACGGCATAAGACAAACGATTGATTATTTTTGTATAAATCGGTGACCATAAATTAGAGGTATATATTTATGGACGAATTGGATCTGATTTTTAGAGAATTTTTTCTGCAACAAAAATCAAAGGAAAATCCTGACTATAAGACGATTGGTCACTATGAAAATTATCGTGCAGAAATATTTCATACACATAAAAATGTGTATTATGATCCCCTTGATGAAACATTTCTGCTGTCACTTAGTGGAGATGTATACATTGTGTCATATTCTCATATAACAGCTATCTTGGCTTTATATGGTAGCAGTGTCTTATGGTTAGATAGTCATAATAATAATGAAGATTTTGAAGAATTTATCTATCGTGAACAATTAAGAAATTGGCTTCCTAAAAATGAAAGTAAATTCCTTTCACTATTAACCTTAACAAAGTTTAACTACTTAGGAGGGCCACAAATTGTTCAAAACCTTTCCCAAATTCCATTGCATCCTATGGACGCAGAACATCCGCAAATATCAATTGCTTCTCCAACCTTTATATATAACGGGAAACATACGCATATTGCATTTTGTTTGTGGACAAAACTTCAAGGAAAGTTGTGGAAAATAGATTGCACATTAAAAAACAATAAATTTGACTATGAATTAAAGCTTATAGCTAATGGCATAGGAGATTGGACTGCATTACGTTAATTTGGGTATTTTAGGTTAGGTTCAAGTGAACAAAATCATTAAAAAAGTGAGGGTGGAATATGTCAGCTCTTTTAAGACGCTAAAACCCAAATTTAAATATCATAACTTCTATTAGAGGGAATAAACCCTACTTCATCTCCATCTTTTTTTTCAACCAGTTCAACTGGGCAGCTAGACGGCTAATTTCGGCATATAAGTTTTCTCGCTCTCCTTCTTGCTTGTGTTGGGTGGTCTTTGCCTTTTTGTTTCTTGCAAACAAACTCGGCAAGCCTTCCAATGCAATCTGCTTCCATTTACGCAATTGCGTGATATGGATACCATATTGGGCTGATATCTCGCTCAGTGATTTTTCTTCACGTAAGATTTCTTGGACAATTTTGGCTGTTTGGATTTGCTCAAAAATTATTTCTCTAAGCTTAAAATCGCCCTCAAATCAAACGCGTCACACCACCAGTTAAATCTGCCAACCCCACAAATTCCAATAATTAAGCCACCAAATAAAAGCAAATGTTGCTAAGGTTATTATAGTGTAATGTATGCGGCTCCAAATTGTCCAATAACGCTCTTTCCATGCCCAAAAAGTCATTCCAACCAGACCAATTGTCAGCAAACTCATCAGCAAAACAATGCCTAATGCGCCCATTAAAAACGGAGAAGGCGTAATACCTAAAGTGTCATTCGCATTTAATGTGATAATCGTTGTACCAATTAGGTTCGTCAAACAAATAACACCAGCTAACCATCTAGCACGTTGTGAACCAACCGAAACATTAGGAATTGGTTTACTGCGGGCTATATTGATGAAATAACTGAGAGGCCAGATGATTACAGACAAAAAAGTAAGCATTGTCGCAATCAAAAGTCCCATTTGAATTCTACTACTTTCGTACCACGCTAATTTTTCAAACGCAAAATTTTGTAAAGCCACAAATCCTAAAACAATTTCTCCCGTTTCATCTTCGCGAAATGCCAATGTTTCACCCGGATCCAAAAACACACCACCAAGAACAGTCGCTTCTCCGGAGACTTTTTTAAATAACAATGGTCCTACAGGTTTGTAACGCCATTCTAAATCCAACCCAAACGGTGTCAGTGAAAGCGTACCATCATCATTAACGGAAATATCCCAATTGTTATATGCATTAGGAGGGAAAACCGCCAATTTCCCTAAAGTACTGCTTGAATATTTAACCCAGCGGTATGACCCCTTAAAACGAGATAGTTCAGCTTCAGAAAGTGTTACAAATGCCGGAGATACTTCTTCGTTACTCAATGGAAAATAATGCTCAACAAATGCATTAATAAACTGCTGACGTAATGCATCGCTAAAAACATTATAAACCATAAAAAACCCCATATTATGTTCAGGTAACAAAATCATTTGACTCGAGTAAGTTCCAATATCTCCATTATGGCCAATAAGGCGTTGGTTATTTACAAACTGCTCTTGAAAACCATATGTCATGCCAGGCAAATCATGGTGATGAGTAAATTGTTGCATTTGCATTTCTTGAATTGTGGGTTCCGTGAGGATTTGATTATTTTTATAACGGCCGTTTCCCAACATCGCCAGCATAAAATTTGCCATGTCTGGGGCTGTAGATGTCAGGGAACCTGCTGGTGCCATATGCAAATGATAGAATGGGCCAGCTTCAAACGCTGTTCCATTTTTAAAATATCCCACGGCCAAACGTGACTCTAAATCAGCAGGCAATGGTTGCATAAAAGTTGTAGAATTCATTTCCAAAGGGTTAAAAATGTTTTCCGTCATATATTGCGGAAAATTCTTTCCTGAAATTTCAGCCACAATTTGCCCGGCTAAACTAATACCATAATTAGAATAACTATGCACTTTGCCCGGTGGGTTCACTCGCTCGACAGTATAATTAGCCAAAAAATCATCCAAAGAAAGTACATCCGCAGGTTCAAACGTTAATACCCTAATGATCCGATCCTCAAAACCAGCCGTATGAGTTAGCAAATGATAAGGTGTGATTGGCTCTGAATATGTATCAGGAATTTCGGTTACCGTTAAATATTGATTAATATCACCATGTAAATCTAACAAATCTTGCTCGGCTAGTTGCATAATAGCAGTAGCTGCAAACAATTTAGACACGGAGCCTACCCGAAAGACCGTTTCTGTAGGATCGATAGCGATTCCATTATCTATATCAGCAAAACCATATCCTTTACTCAAAAAAACCTGGTTATCTTTAACCATAATAAATGCTAATCCCGGAATACCGAACTCTTCCATTTTTGTTGCGAAAAAATCATTGACAAAGGTTTCTAGTTCGACAGGATCAATAGAAACTTGAGCGGTGGAATTTTGATAGTATTTATCACTTTCAAGAAAATGGGCTTGGGTTTGAAGCGACGTATTACCTACAAAGAGCAAGCAAAAAACAAAACATGTACTTAATTTGATATATTTTTTTAACATAAAAATTTCATCCTTTCCCAAAGGTTTTTGCATTTTTTAGCTCAATATCACTTTGGGAAATATATGTAAGTTGCCAATCAGAATGTGAAATAACCTTTTGAAAAACAACTTAACTGTTTATAAAAGGGGGTAAATATTACGCATATCAACTCCTTTGACAATTAAAGTTTATAGGAGATCACTCATTTATGCGAAAATTCATTTGAGAACGAGTTTTGCGGAGAATGAAGCCGAAATAGAGGTGTTTTTGGGAGTGGATACCTGCCTAGGCAGGTATGACAGCCCTTGTTGGGCTGTGAGTGGAAAGAATTTGGTGGTGGCCGAGGGGTTTGGTACTAAAGTCCTAAAATTATTTGCCTAAATAGGGGTAAGTCTGGCACAATATATAACAGTGCAGTAATGATAATGAGTTCGATTGATTTTTGTGGGTTACATTGTCTACAGTGTATTAAGTAGCGTGTAACTGAACGAATCTAGAGAGGGAAGTTCTACATGCTGTTAGATTATAAGTGGATTCCTGCGTGCGCGGGAATGACAGCGTTCTGGGTTATTTGTGTTACAGTTTATTAAGCGGAAACAATCTAAATGAGCTGGTTTTTTGGTCAGAGATCTTTCGACTACGTTTTGGCCTTTGTTTAGAGGGTTTTATTTAGGTAGGAAATGGCCAAAACTCCGTTATGGAGATGAAATAATTGCTTAGACAATGTTGTTGGTATCGTGGGGGTCATTATAGAGTTATCAAGCAGATCAGTTTGTATGTTGTGGTAATGGTGATGGGGCTTGCCTGTGCAGGGGATAATGATGTGATTTCCTTGCGGGTATATGAGGCGCATCAAGTGGAGATGAAGCCAACGGTGACGGTGACGCCAGAGATGTCTAAAGGGGATTTGATTGTTGTTCAGGGGCGGGAACCGCAATCTTTGGATCCGCAGAGGGTGACGGATTCGTTTAGTCGTAATGTGTTGGACAATGTTTTTGATACGTTGGTGTATCGGAATGAGGATTTGTCATTTGAGCCTGGTTTGGCCTTATCATGGCGGGCGTTGGATAATGTGACGTGGGAATTGGTGGTGCGGCGGGGGGTGACATTTCATGATGGGGAGGCATTTACGGCGGAGGATGTGAAGTTTACGTTGGAACGGCCGTTAACCACCCCCTATCCCCTCGATTCAATCAAGACACGGTTTTCCATCATTAAACAAGTTGATGTTATTGATCGTTATACCGTTCATATTATTACCAATGAGCCTTATCCGATGTTGGTGGCGCGATTAAGTGAATGGTATATTTTGCCTCGAAATTATGACAGAGTGGTTGAAGAAGAAGGGGGGGTGCATGTACCTATCGGAACAGGGGCGTATCAATTTCGAGTATGGCAACAGGGGGTGAAGGTATCTTTAGAGGCGAATCCAGCCTATTGGCGTGGTCGGCCACAAATTAAAGCGGTAACATTTTTGTTTGAGCCGGATGCGACGAAGCGGTTACAGATGTTGTTGCGTGATGAGGCGGATTTGGTTGTTGATTTATCGACACGGCTGATTAATGCTTTTGACCGTGATTATACGATTGATGTGCGGTTGGTGCCGAGCACGTATATCCAGTATGTGGCGTTAGATGGGACGAAGCATCCGGCGTTGGCGGATGAGCGGGTGCGCAAGGCGTTGCAGTATGCCACCGATGTGGACAGTATTGTTGAAAATGTGTTTCATTATGCGGCCAAGCCGATTGCGGTGCCGTTGGCGCATGATACGTTTGGTTATCCGACACGGTTAGAGCCGTATGGGTATGATTTGGAGGTGGCGCGTAGGTTATTGGCCGAGGCGGGGTATCCAAATGGTTTTAAGATGAGGTTGGATGCGCCGGTGGGGCGTTACCCGCATGATGAGGAAACGGTTCAGATGTTGGTGGCGCAATGGGAGTTGGTGGGGGTAGAGGTTGAGTTGCGTTTGCATGATTGGGATACGCAACTTTATTTGTATCAAACGGATGATGGGGCCTTGTTAGCGGAAGCGCATTATATGGGATGGGGGACACGGACGTTTGATGCGGATGATATTTTGTATTCGGCGTTTGCTAAACAGCCAAATAAGAGCCATTATAATAATCCGGCGGTGACGAATTTAGTGACAAAAGCGCGGCGGAGTATGGCACCAACGGAGCGGGAGCGGTTATATGCGGCGGCGTTAGATATTATTTATGCGGATGTTCCTTGGATTTTCTTGTTTCAGCAGTATGATGTGTATGCGGTTAATAGGCATTTGGGTTGGCGGCCGAGGCATGATCAACGGCTTGATGTGTGGTCGATGGTGTGGGAAGAAGGGGTATAATGTTTGATTTTCGCAAAGGCCGGCAACTGCATAGTCGTTTGTTGTGGACAACGCTTCCTTTGGCTTTGATGGGTATTTTAGTGGCGACGGGATTAACTTATTATTTGTCACGAACGGCGTTGGTTGATTTAGCGGAGAAATGGTTGGCTACTCAGCTGGATTCCGCCTTGATTGTGGCCCAAGAAAATGAGATTTTGTTACGTGAATATGGGTTAGGGGGAATTGAAACGAGTGTGGCGGCGGCACATGAGGATACGATTGCTGCTTTTCGGCAAGTGGATTTAGGCATGCAGGGGTTTATTTTCGTGGTGACAGGGGAAGGGTATATTGTTGAACATCCACAACCAGAGATGATTGGTAGACGGATAGATAATTTAGAGTGGTTTCGGATTATTCGTGGGGTGGAGCGGGGACGGTTGCTCTATTTATGGGAGGGGGAGACACATTTAGCGGTTTTTGCTTATTTTGAGCCGTGGGATTGGTATATTTTAGCGACGGATCCGGTTAATGATGTGTATGGACCGATTGCGCAGACAGCGGGTTATATTGCATTAGTGGCGTTGGGGGTGGCGATTTTGTTATCGGTGGGGGTTGTGGGGGTGACGCGGCGGGCATTGGAGCCGCTGGCTTTGTTGATGGAGGGGGCACAGCAGTTGGGGAGTGGTCAGCTTAATTATAAGATTGGTATTTCGCCGGAGCATGCGGAACTGTATGATTTAGCGGTGACGTTTAATGAGATGGGGCGTAAATTAGAGCAGACTTTATCGGGATTGGAGCGGGAGGTGGCCGAGCGGTTACAGATGGAGGCGACTTTACGCCGTCGGGAGCAGTTATTTCGGCTTATTTTTGAGGAAGCACCAACAGGGATGGCGTTGGTGGGGTTAGATGATCGTGTGTTGCAAGCGAATGATGCGTTTGCTCAGAGTTTGGAGTATGAGCTGTATCAGGTGGTTAATATACGGTTGCTTGATTTGCTTTTGCCCGAGGATTTCCCCCGTTATCAAGAGATGCGGTGGCAATTATTGGTTGATAATCGGCCGCAGGTGACGCATCATACCCATTATCGGAAGAAGTCGGGGGCGGTGATGACGGCGTTGGTCTCGGCCGCTTTGGTATATGATGATGAACGGAACCCATTACATTTTGTGATGCAATTTGTCGATGTAACAGCGAGACGACAAGCGGAAGATGCAATGCATCGGGCTCAAAAGTTAGAAAGTGTGGGGGTGTTGGCGAGTGGCATTGCCCATGATTTCAATAATTTGTTGGCTTCATTAGCCACGCAGTTGAGTGTGATTCAATTTAAAGTGGAGGAAAAACATCCCGCTTTATCTAATTTGAAGCAGGCGATGATTTCGGTCGAGCGAGCAACCGATTTGACGAAGCAGTTATTGGTGTATGCGGGAAAAGGGGAAGTGAAACGAGTGCCAATGGGGTTGAATGAGCTGTTAGAAGAGAATATTAGTTTATTGACAGCGACGATTCCGTCGACGGTGACGCTAGATGTTGATTTAGCTGATGATTTGCCTTTGATTGAGGCGGATCGAGGGCAAATGCAGCAAGTGGTGATGAATTTAGTGATTAATGCGGCGCAGGCGATGCGTGATCAGCGTGGCAAGGTATGGATTAAGACAGCTGTTTATCAAATCACCGATAATAGCAAATTGAGTTTGTGTGTTGATGGTACCCGTTTGTTGCCAGGAGAGTATATTGAGTTTTTGGTTAAAGATGAAGGGGTGGGAATGGATAAAGATACGATCACGCGTATTTTTGATCCATTTTTCACAACCAAAGCGACTGGTCATGGGTTAGGGTTGTCATCTTTATTAGGGATTGTGAGGGCTCATGGTGGTGGGGTGCGGTTGGAAAGCCGTTTGGGTGAGGGAAGCAGTTTTTGTATTTATTTGCCGGTGGCACCATTGGCCGTGCAATTATTGCATTCGTTAACGGTGTCACCCGTTACAGCGCAAGGTGTATTGGTGATTGATCAGGAACAGTTAAGTCGTGAGATTGTAGCTGATTGGTTACGAATGCAGGGGTGGAAAGTATGTGTGAGTCAAACGGGTGAGGATGGATTAGCGTATTGTGATGCCCATGATGCCATGTTGCATTCGGCGTATGTTGGGTTGCCATTGTTAGATATGAGTGGCCAGGAATTGGTGGAGAATTTACAGAAACGCCAAGCCGGTTTTCGTTTATTGGTATCAGCGACAGAGGAAGCACGAGATGAAGCGTATAGGCTACAGCAAGCGTATCCAAAACAGATCAAGGTTTTGATTAAGCCGTTTACGCTGGTAAGTTTAAGAGATAAAATGGGTTGGTTATTTAGGAGAGATTGATGTCATTAGCAGGATTTGAAGAGACAGAATTTGAGTTTGAGGGGAAACGAAAGGTAGTTTATCGTCGGGGGTCGGGGCCGGCGGTTGTGGTGATGCATGAGATGCCAGGGATTACGCCGGCGGTGGCTGCGTTTGGTCGGCGGGTAGCGGATGAGGGGTTTACAGTGTTCATGCCGGTGTTGTTTGGGACGGTGGGCAAGCCCCCATCGCTTGGTTATGCGTTGAATCAGATTGCGCGGGCGTGTATTAGTTGGGAATTTACGGCTTTAACACGGGGGCAATCAAGTCCGGTGACGGTCTGGTTACGGGCGTTATGCCGGTATGCCCATGAAGAGTGTGGGGGGCCAGGTGTGGGCGCGTTAGGGATGTGTTTTACAGGCAATTTCGCGTTGTCGTTGATGGTAGATGAGACGGTGATGGCACCGGTATTGAGCCAGCCATCATTGCCATTTCCGCTATCGGCGGCACATAAGCGTGATTTAGCGGTGTCTGATGAGGAGTTGGCGGTGATTAAGGAGCGGGTGGGGCAAGGGTGTAAGGTGTTGGGTTTGGCGTTTAGTGAGGATGGGATGGTACCGGCCGAGCGATTTGAACGGTTACGGCAAGAGCTGGGGGAAGGTTTCGAAGGTATTATTATTGATTCATCACCGGGTAATCCATATGGTATTGCGCGGACAGCCCATTCTGTAGTGACCAATGATTTGGTGGATGAGGAAGGTCATCCGACGCAGGCGGCCTTGCATCGGGTTTTATCTTTTTTCAGGGAGCGGTTGCAGGTAGATTAATTGGGAGGGGGAGTAGTACTACAGAGCTATTTTTCTGTTTGAGGGTGTGAGTTTTGGTGTGGTGTGGTAAAGTTGCATGTTATGGATGTCTTAAGTGCCTATTTGCCAATGGATCGTCGTTGGGCGTGGCAAAACAATGAAGCGATTCCAGCGGTGGCTGAGGGAGCGGTATTGTTTGCTGATGTATCTGGTTTTACGTCGTTAACGGCCGTTCTCACCGCCGAACTCGGCCCCAAACAAGGGGCCGAAGAGATGACGCGCCAAATCAATCGCGCCTTAACCGCGATTATTGGTGAAGTGCATCGGTATCGGGGGGCAGTGATTAGTTTTAGTGGGGATGCAATCACCTGTTGGTTTGCGGATGATAAAGGGGAACGGGCCGTGACCTGTGCCACGCAAATGCAGGTGATGATGCAAGAGTGGCGGGCGGTGATGACCCCAACGGGACAGCGACAACCATTAACCGTCAAAGTATTTGTGGCGACGGGAACAGTACAGCGTTTTGTGGTGGGCAAGCCAGAGATTCAGCAGTTAGATGTTTTGGCGGGACGCCCCTTGAATTTGGTTATGATTGGTCAAGAATTTGGAGAATCAGGGGCGGTGGTGGTGACGGCTGAGGTGGCGCAACATTTGGGCGGGCAGATTAGTGTGACAGGTTGGTATCAGGCGGAATCGGGGGAGCGGTTTGCGACCGTCAATCATATGGTGCAACGGGCATCGTCACAGCCGTGGCCAGGGTTGCCGGCTGTGAGTGAGGAGATTGCACAGCAATGGGTGTTACCAGCGGTTTATGAGCGCTTACAGCATCATACCGAAGCGTTTTTAGCCGCATTGCGGACAGCGGTCATTATTTTTTGCCGCTTTGAGGGGGTGGCGTATGGGGAAGCGGCGGTGGTGGCGGAGGTTGATCAGTATATTCGGGCGGTGCAAGATGTGGTGGCCGAGTATGAGGGGGAGTTGTTGCAGGTATCGACGGGGGATAAGGGTAATTATTTTTATATCGTTTTTGGGTCGTTACGGGCGCATAGTGATGATGTATTGCGTGCTTTGCGGACGGCCTTAATGATTAAAGAGTTGGCCAAGCCGTTGCAATTCATTGATGGCACACAGATGGGGGTCAGTGTGGGGCAAGTGTATGCTGGGGCTTATGGGAGTCCGGCACGGCGGACGTTTGGTGTGTTAGGTAATGAAGTTAATGTGGCGGCACGATTAATGGGGCGAGCTGAGAATGATGAGATATTGGTATCGCCACGGGTGGTGATGGCGAGTGAGAATTGGTTCGAATTTTCGCCTTTGGGTAGTTTGTCGTTAAAAGGTTTACGTGAGCCATTGTCTATTTTTCGCTTAGAGGCGGCATTGGCCAGTCCGGCGCGTGTTGATGATGAGGCTAGGGATGGTCAGTCGGCGCCATTGGTGGGGCGGGCCGAAGAGAAAGCACAATTATTGGCGTTGTTAACGGATTTGTTAGCTGGTGATGGGGGCTGGCTATTTTTGGAGGGGGATGATGGGTTAGGGAAATCTCGTTTATTGCATAGTTTGGAAGTTAAAGCGCGGACCCAGCCTTTGTTTGTGGTGGGGAGTCGTGGTGAGCAGGTTGAGCAGGCGACACCTTATTTTGCGTGGCGGTCGATTTTGCGGCAATTGTTATTGCCGCCAACAGCTGATTTGGCGTTGTTGCAAGCGCGGGTTGAGAGTTGGGTGGGAGAACGGCCGTTATGGCTCCCGTGGCTGTCTTTGCTTAATGGTATATTGCCTGTTAATTGGCCTGAAACTGAGCTTGTGGCCCAGATGACACAAGAGGTTCGCGCGAATAATACACGATTATTGTTGTTGCATTTGATTCGGATGTTTGTGCGCAATAATACATTGTTGTTATTGTTTGATGATAGCCATTGGCTTGATTCTGCTAGTTGGGCGTTATTGGCACAGGTGCATACTGATTTGCCTCAGGTGGGGGTCGTGATGTCATTGCGTCAACTGGAACGGCAGGAGGAGATGGGGCGGCAGATGGTTAATTGGCAGAGTTGGCCAAATGTCAAGATTTTGCGTTTGCGGATGTTGTCATTAGCGGCGGTTAAAGAGTTATTGGCCTGGACATGGCAAGTTGATCAGATTGATGATGCGGTGGTCGATTTCGTTTATAGGCAGACGGAAGGGCATCCTTTATTTTGTGAAGAGATGGGGCGGACGTTGCAGGCGAGTGGGGTTGTGGCGGTAGTGGCGGGGCGGGTTGAGGTGGCCGAGGGACAAGTTTTGAGTGAGGTGGGTTTGCCGGAAACGTTGCAGGGGGCGATGGCTAATCATTTAGATCGATTGCCAGCTCAACAGCAGTTGGCGTTGCGGGTGGCGAGTGTGGTGGGGCGTGCTTTTTCGTATCAGATTTTGTATGATGTGTATCCGATATTGGCCGAGCGGGCTCGGTTGCCAGAAATTTTGCAATCGTTGGTTCAGCAGGGTGTTTTGTTGGTTGAGGGGGATGTGGCTGATTTAGCCTATTCATTTAAGCATATATTGTTGCGGGATATTGCTTATGAGATGATGGTGTCACGGCAACGGGAGCAGTTGCATGAAGCGATTAGTAATTGGTATGAGCGGACGTATAATAATGATTTGACCGCATTTTATCCATTGTTGGCTTATCATTGGCAGAGAGCGGGGGTTGTGGTGAAGGCGGCGGCTTATTGGGAGTTGGCTGGGGAGCAGGCGTTGCAACAAAGTGCTTATCAAGAAGCGATTGAGGCGTTTGAGCAGTTGTTGGGCTTGGGGCCGTTGCCGACAGCGGTTATTGCTGGTCAACCGGTTGATGATGAACGGCGAGCGCGGTGGCATTGGCAGTTGGCGCAGGCGTATTATAGTTTGGGCCAGTATAAAACAAGTTTGGATTATTTGGTGAAGGCAGTTAACTTATTGGGGTGGCCGTTATCGGTGGGGAAAGGGGCATTGCTGACGGGGGTAGCAAGGGAAATTGGGCGGCAGATTTTGCATCGGTGGTTGCCGCGGTTATTTTTAGATCGCGCGGGTGAGGATGAGAAGCGGTTGTTGGTGTTGGTAGGGCAAATTTATCAATTAATGTCGGTGATTGCTTATGTGGGGAATGAGCAGTTGTTGAGTTTTTATGTGGCGATACGGTTGTTGAATTTGGGGGAGCGATTGGGGGTGTCGCCGTTGTTGGCCGAGGGGTATGGAACTACCAGTATTTTGATGGCGTTATTTGGCAATCAGAAGCAAGCGGAGAAATATTACCAACGGGCGACTAAAGTGGCGGCCGAGATGGGAATGCTAACGCAGGCGCGTGTGTCATTATTGACGGGTGTTTATTTGATTCGTGAAGGGTATTGGGACCGGTTGAACAAGAATTTGCCAGAAGCGATTGAGGCGTTTAAGCAGTTGGGTGATACACGACAGTGGGGAGAGGCGATGGCGATGTGGGGTGGGGTTTTGGGCAATCAGGGTTTGCATTCTCAAGCGGTGCAGGCGTATGGGGAGATACGGATTCCGCAGAATAGTGTTCCTCTGCACCAAATTATCGGAGCGATTTGGGGGGCTTATCATTTGGGGTTGCAGGGGTTATGGGCCGAGGCGTTGGTCTTGATTAAAGCGGCCTGTGATGAGTTAAAACCGGAGATTGATGCCCAGTTACATGTTGATTCTCAGGCGGTTTTGGCTTGGGTGTATATGAATTTAGGGTCGTATAATAAGGCGTGGCAGGCGGCCGAGTTGGGGCGGGCGTTAATTGTTGAAGCGGGCCGTGGGGGGGCCCCATTTGGGCATAAAGCGTATGGTATGTTGGCTGAAGTTTATATGAAATTGTGGTCGCTTGATGGGGATTGGTCGGCGGTGGAGGTTAAGAAAAATGTGCGTCAGATGTGTCGCGCGTTGCGGTCATTGACGCCAGCCACGGAGGAGCCGACGTTAGGTCGTTGTTGGGGAGAGTGGTTGTGGTTGCGGGGGCATAAATGGGGGGCACGTCGCTGGTGGCGATGGGGGTTGCAACGGGCAAAAGAGTTGTCATTGCCTTATGAGCAGAAACGGTTGGAGAGATATCAGGAGATGTAAGCGGGGGTATGGGGGTTAGCCGAGGTAGCCTAATTGGCGGAGGCGGTCGAGGATGAGGGCTTCATCGTCGGCTTCAAGGCCAGTTTCGTTGTGGGGTGTGTTGTGGTCATCCGTGGTGAGATAGCGGGGTTGGGGGAGATTGTGGCTGAGGGCTGGTAGAGGGGGAGAACTCATTTGTGGGGGGATGGGGAGGCCGAGGAGGTGCATGATGGTGGGGGCGAGGGTGGTGATGTGGGGGGGGGTATCATCGGTTTGGGGGTGGACGCCTCGGCCGAGGGCGGCTAGAACGCCATCCATCCGATGAGTGCCTGCTAAAACTGTTTCCGGAGCGAGGTCGTTGAGGGGCATCGTTGGTGCGAAATAATGGTCCCCATCTTGGCCAAAACGGGCGCGGACTTCGTAGCCGTAATCGGCCCATTCGATGATGAAGTCAGGGGCGGTGTCAGTGGCGGGGCCGGTGTATAATTGCTGACGAGGCCATAGTTTTTTGACGAGTGGCGCACCATGATTGGGGTCTTTGAGTTGGCTTAGATGTTGTTCGAGACGTTGTTGCAGTTGCGGGAGTTGGTCTGGGGAGACTGTGCCTTGGGGGTCACGGCCGATGAGATTGACGAAAAGATTGCCGTAGGAGCCGAGGGAATAAACTTCAGTTTGGGGCCAATTGTAGGCGGCGGTGAGGAGATTTGATTCGAGGTTGTCACGGACATTGCCGAAGCGATGGCGGAGCCAAGCGCGGGCGGCGGCGGGAAGATATTTTTTAGCTGTTTTTAATAGGTGGCGGCTGGCTTGGAGATGGGGAGGGGGGGTTTGGCGCTGGAGAAAGCCACCTTGTTCGAGGTAGCGGTTAATGTAGAGGGCACCGGTTAGAGGGCCGGCACCATGATCGGACATGAGGATGAGGGTGGTGTTATCGTTGATGTTGTTGAGGAGGTGGCCGAGGTCACGGTCGCAGGCTTGGTAGATATCACGGATGAGGTTGGCATAGGGTTCTTCTTGGCGGGCCATGTGGCCCCAAAAGATATGTTGCACGATATCGGTGGCGCTGTAGACGACCATGAGGCAGTCCCAATCTTCTTGTTGGCGGAGGTGGTGGAGGAGTTGGGAACGGCCGTTAACCATCGCCCGCAAACTTTTTTCCCAAGCAGACAAAGTACGCTCACTGGCGGCAATACGGTAGTCAGGAACGGTCTGTTTTAGTTGGGGAATAAATTCAGGGGGATAGACTGTTTGTTCATTGAGGCCGGGGGCATCGATGCCCCCAACAAGGATACCATTGACGGGAGTGACGGGCACCATCATCGGCACATTAACGGCGGCGACCCGTTTGTTGTGTTGGGAGAGGAGTTGCCAGAGACCAGGTAGTTGGCGGTGGTGGCGGCCAGTCAGTTGGAGGTTGTAGCTGTTGGGAACGCGGCGGACGAAGTCGTAAAGGCCGTGCTGGCCGGGCAGAGCGCCAGTGAGGAAACTGCTCCAAGCGACGGCGGTGAGGGGTTGGATGGTGGAGCGAAGCGGTGCGTGGTACCCTTGTTTAAGCAGTTGGGCGACAGCTGGTAAATGGCCAGCCGCCGCCCAAGGTTTTAACAAGTCCCATGTTGCTCCGTCCCAGCCGATGATAATGACACGGGACATCAGTTGGGTTTAGAGGGTGATATATTTGACTTGTTTAATGGCGGGAATGCGTTCTAAGGCATCGATTAAGGCGGCCGGTGGTTCGCTATCTAAGTTGATAACGGACAAGGCGGCTTTGCCTGGTTCTTCCCGACCCATGCGCCATTCACCGATATTGATGTTGTAGGCGGCGAGGAGGGTCCCGATTTGACCGACGACGCCGGGGACATCTTCATTAAGCAAGAGAAGGACAAC
This sequence comes from Anaerolineae bacterium, assembly GCA_035459145.1. Lineage (GTDB taxonomy): Bacteria > Chloroflexota > Anaerolineae > Promineifilales > Promineifilaceae > DATHYN01. The sequence goes on from DATHYN010000199.1 coordinate 17,448, forward strand.
CCCTTCTGGTTTGGCTTCGAGATGGTATTCGTTGATACGAACGATACGTGGTTGGGTGCCAGCAAAGAGGGCCCCAGCTAAGACGCGTTCACGGTCATCGAATTTGACCCGACAAGTGATGAGATTGGGGTAGTCTGGGGTGGTGGCGACGCCTTGGGTTTGGGTAACGGTGATACCATGTTCTTCGGCGAGGACGGGGGCGTTGATGTAGTTCACGGAATCAGCGATTTGAGAAGAGAGCATCCCTTTGAGTAAGGCGGCGGCGATCGCTTTGACTAACTTTTCGACCGCTTCGCCACGTGTTTCGATTTCGACGCGGCGGATGGCGCCGGTGGCTAAGCCAGAGTGGAGGGTGCCGATTTTTTCGGCGAGGTCGAGGTAGGGGCGGGTGGTGGCGAATTCGGGACCGGCTTGGAAGGGGATATTGATGGCGTTGCGGTAGTCGGCGCCACGGAGGGCGTCGAGGACTTGCTCGACGATTTGGGTGGCGACGTCACGTTGGGCTTCGAAACTGCTGGCGCCGAGGTGGGGTGTGTGGAGGACGTTGTCGAGGCCGAGGAGAGGGTGGTCAGCAGGAGGGGGTTCTTGACTGTAAACGTCGATGGCAGCCCCTTGGATGCGACCTGCTTTGAGGGCATCAGCGAGAGCGGCTTCATCGATTAGTTTACCGCGAGCGACATTGATAATGACCGCATTTTTTTTCATTTGGTTGATAGCGTCAGCGTTGATCATGCCAATCGTTTCTGGGGTTTGGGCGGTGTGGAGGGTGATGTAATCTGATTGGGCGAGGAGGTCATCGAGGTCGACGAGGGTAACGCCATATTCGCGGCCAACTTCTTCGGAGACGTAGGGGTCGAAGGCGAGGACGTCCATGCCGAAGGCTTGGGCGCGGGCGGTAACGAGGCGACCGATGCGGCCAAAGCCGACGACGCCGAGGGTTTTGCGATAGAGTTGGGTGCCTACGAATTGGGAGCGGGCCCATTCACCCGCTTTGAGAGAGGCGTGGGCCGGAGCGGTGTGGCGGCTGGCGGCGAGCATGAGGGTCATGGTTTGCTCGGCCGTGGCGATGCTATTGGCTTGAGGGGTGTTCATAACGATGACCCCGCGCATGGTGGCAGCGCGTAAATCGACATTATCGACACCGATACCGGCGCGGCCAATGACACGCAAATTTTTACCCGCGGCGAGAACATCATCATCGACTTGGGTGCCACTACGAATAATGAGGGCATCATAGTCAGGGATAGTAGCGAGCAACTCTTCCTTGCTCATTTTTAATTTCATGTCATAGGTGGCATCTTTGGTGTTATCGAGTACATCGAGACCATCTTGACCAAGTTTGTCCGAAACGAGAATACGGTACATAAAATGTTTCTCCGATTGTGTAAAAAGTTAGCAAAGAGCAGTCAGGATAAATGATCTATTCATTCTGACTGCTCTTTTAAAAATTATTGGTTTAAGAATTCATCAACGGCGGTGAAAAGTTGTTCCATATCTTCCATTTGGAAGTCACCCATGTGGGCGATGCGGAAACATTGGCCTTTAAGGGAGCCATAACCGTTAGATAAAATCATCCCTTTGGTGCGTAAGAAATCATTGAGCGCTTTAATATCGATGCCTTTATTATTACGGATATTGGTGACGGTGGGAGAAGCGTATTTTTCATCGCCGTAAAGCTCGAAGCCATTGCTTTTGGCCCATTCGATGGTGCGATCACGCATAGCGAGGTGGCGGGCGAAGCGACCTTCCATCGTTTCGGCCATCATGTTATCGAGCTGTTTGTCGAGGGCGAAGAGGAGGGAGACGGCGGGGGTGGCTGGTGTTTGGTGCTTGGCCATATATTTGGCTAAGGTCAAGAAATCGAAGTAGTAGCCACGGTTTTCGACGGTTTTGGCTTTGGCCATGGCGCGGTCGGAGACGGCACAGAAGGCGAGGCCAGCGGGCAAGGCGAACGCTTTTTGGCTGGAGGTGAGGGCGACATCGAGGTCCCAAGCGTCGAATTCAAGGCGTGAGCCGGACAAACCGCTGACGGAGTCGACGAGAATCATGATATTTTCGCCGTTGGGAGCTTGGCGGACGACTTCAGCAATCTCTTTGATGGGGTTAAGGACGCCGACACTGGTTTCGTTGTGGACGATAGTGATGGCATCAAATTCATCTTGGGCTAACGCTTCAGCGACCATTTCGGGCAAAATGGGTTGGCCCCATTCCGCTTCGATGACAGCGTGGTCTTTGCCATTGGCAACGGTCACTTCATGCCAACGTTGGGAGAAGGCGCCGTTGATGCAGTTGAGCACTTTTTTGTCGGTGCAGTTGCGGACAGCAGCTTCCCAGAGGCCGGTGCCAGAGGAGGCGGCGATCAGGACCGTTTGTTCGGTCATGAAAACTTTTTTCAATTTTGGTTCGATGTTGCGGATGAGGTCTATGCATTCGGGCATGCGGTGACCAACCATCCATTGGGTTTGGGCATCGAGGATTTCGGGACTAACTTCCGTTGGTCCGGGGATATATAGCTTGATATGCTTGTTGGAATTTCTGATTGAGTCGCTCATTTTTAAAGCTAAATGCTCCTTGTTCAATTAATTGTTTGGCTGTGTTACTAAGAGCCGCAAATTTTGTATTTTCTACGCGGCGCAGTCCCTCGGGCCCTGCGGCGAGGGCAAGTAAAGGGGCGAGACTAGCGCTTTCTAAAAAGACGGGTGATTCTTCCTGTACACGAGGACGGGCAACCACACCACCAAAGCCGACGAAAAGGTCGACTGCATGACCTGCGAGCAGGTCACTACTACCATCACCAATAAGTAATGCTTTTCCTTTTTGGTCTCCCAAAAGCTCTTTAACGATCTTTGCTTTGCCGTTGCTGACAGTGAGTGCCCCTTCATGGTAAGCCATATAGCGGGCGTTGAGGTCGTCCGTTTTGTTGCTTTCCCACCAACCAGTGGAGAGTTCGTTGTAATCAACATCAACAGCGCGGATTTGTTCTTTGGCGACGCCGAGGAAGATACCAAATTCAGTGACTGGTTCAGCGAGGCCACCACTAATGATATAAACGTTGTGGCCGAGGTATTGGAGGCAAGCGATTAGTTCGGCGGCATCGGGCACAATGTTCCGTTTATAGACTTGTCGAATGGCTTGGATATGTTTGCGAGTGGGGTGGATGGCTTGTAGCCGTTTCCCATAGACATCGGCCAGGTCGAGTTGCCCATTCATGGCGGCATTGGTTAGCACTTCAACCCGCCATTGTTTGTTGGCGGTTGCAGCTAAGACGTCGATGCCTTCGACCGTGGTCAAAGTGGAATCGCAATCAAAGAAAATATGTTGAAAGGGAGGCCAGCGCATAGGATTACTCCAGAAAACAAAGAAAAGATCAGATAATAATGTAAACAATTGTGTTTCATTTCACAATCGCACAATCTTAGATTGTACTATAATGACGCATAAAGACAAAATTATTTAAAATCAGTTTTTTAACAATAGGGGGCAAATTCGGAGAGAAGGGTGGCGTGGAAATGGTTGTTACTGGCGAGGATGCGACAGGGGGAACTGAGCGAGGGGGTGTCGTTGTTCCAAGTGGTGAGGGTGCCACCAGCATTGGTAAGGATGAGTTGGGCGGCGGCGAAATCCCAAGGGCTAAGGCGGGGGTTGAAGTAGAAGTCAAGGCGACCAGCAGCGATCCAGGCGAGGGAGAGGGTAGCGGAGCCGAAGGCGCGGATGTTGGTTACTTTATGGATGAGAGAGGCGTGGATTTTGTGCATGGTGGTGCGGTTATTGGCATCCCGGCTCCAGTCGCAGGCGGACATGCTGGTGGCGAGGTCGGTATTATTGTTGACGCGGATAGGTTGATTGTTGAGGAGGCTAGGTTGGCCGAGGGTGGCTTGGAAAAGTTCTTGGCGCATGGGGTCGTAGATGGCGGCGGCGACGACTTGGTCATTGTGGACGGCGGCGATTGAGGTGCAGAAGATGGGGAGTTGGCGGCTGAAGTTACTGGTACCATCGATGGGGTCGATGACCCAGTGGACAGAGCCGGTAGAGGGCAGGGTGGTGTCATTTTCTTCGGCGAGGAAGGCGTGGTGGGGGTATTGTTGTTGGATGGCCGAGGTGATTAGCATTTGGGCAGCCAAATCGGCATTGGTAACTAGATCGCGGAATCCTTTGCTCGTACGTTCGAGTGGGGCGGCTAGTTTTTGCCGTGCGAGTTCACCCGCTTGTTGGGCTAGGGTAACGGCAGTGACTGTCCAGGCGTGATAATCAGCAGTTGACATGAATGATTTTCTTCCTTCAAAAAAAAAAGAATAGCCCCCTGTATTTTACGAGGGGCTATTCTTTTTTTAATCACAAATCATATTTTGTTAGACGAAGCTGACAAAATGATGATTTATGGCATGTACATTTTGTTATGGAGCTGATTCTTCCAAGAGTTCGTTCGCTTTCGCGTCTAACTCTTCCAAGATAATGGTAACGTCTTCAGCAGTGAATTCACCATCACCATTGGCATCTTCAGCGGCCAAAACACGGTTGAACGCTTCGTTTGCTTCGTCACGAACGTTATCGTAGCCAGCTACTGGAGGTTCAGCTTTGGCGTAAGGTAACAAATCGAAGGCTGCTTTGTAAGCAGGATTTTCTTCAAAGTAGTCGTCCAAACCTTCGGCAACGCTAGCGCGAACGGGGAAGTAGTTGCTGGCGCGGGCCCAACGGGCTTGGATTTCTGGGGAGGTGTAGAATTTGACGAAAATCCAGGCAGCCAATTGTTCTTCTGGGGTTGTTTTTGGAATACTAACGCTAGCACCATAGATGTTTTGGACTGGGTCGGCGCCGGTGTAAGGAATTGGGGCGACGGACCATTCGAAGCCACCAGCGGCGCCATCGGCGACGTCAGAAGCGTAGAAAGGCAAACCAGAGGAAGAACCCATGGTGAAGAGGGTCACACCGTTAGCGAAGTCACCTTGTTCAGCATAGCGCTCAGCAATTAAAGAAGCACAGCCTTCTTCCAATAATTCATACATTTGGAAGAGAGCAGCGGCAGTGGCATCGTTATTGTAAGTGAACGCATTGTTGTCATAGTCATAGACATCGGATTCACGGGCGAGGGTCAAAGCAGCGACGCTGGAAGCATCGGTGCGGATTTCATAACCAACGCTCATATCTGGGGTTGGATTTTTGCTGAAAGGATTGTTAGCGGCAGCACAAGCGGCTTCTTGGAATTGTTCTGGGGTTTGAGGAGGACCATCGAAGCTAATTGCGCCAGCTTCGTTTAATTCAGCTAACCAGTCAGCGTTATAGTACATCACTTCCATGGAGCGGTTTGGTGGGAAGCCGAAGGATTCGCCACCGAATTGGGGCAGACGGTCACCATTGACGAAGCCTTGGAAGTAATCTTTCATTTCTTCATCGGTCAAACCGTATTTTTCGCTGTTGATGTAAGGGTCGAGGCTAACGAGACCATCAGCAACCATGTAGGCAGCAGCTTGGTTTTGGTAAGCAACGACAAGGTTAGGTACATCGCCAGTGGTGAGACCAGCAATCATTTTGTCATAGATATCGCCATAGCCACCTTCTTCGAGGGTGCTAACGGTGATACCATATTCGTTGGTGCTGTTGAACTCTTCAATGATAGCCATCAACTCGGTCAAGCGGGAGCTGCCGTGTTGGTGCATGAAGACCACTTCAGTACCTTCGAGTTCTAAGTTGTCGATGTCACCATAGACGGGGTCCATTTCTTTGTCGCCGTCCATTTCGCCATCCATTTCAGAATCATCTTCGCTGTCCATGTCAGCGTCCGCTTCTGGTTCCGTTTCTGTTTCTGTACTGCTACCGGTATCGGTTTCAGTTGTATTTGCGGCGTCGTCTACTTCTTCCTCAAGTTCTTCGGTGCCACCACAGGCGACCAAGACCATCGGCATGAGCAAGATAAAGAGTAAAAACCAACGCGTGATTTTAAGATTAAACATAAGTTTAATTCTCCTCCAAAAATATAGTAATACTGTTAATAAAGTGAAATAGGGGTTTTTTAAACTGTGTGGTGGTAATTATCACCTCCTCACAAATGTACATAGCTGTATGATCATACCAGCATTTGGAAAAAAAATCGACAATCGTCACTAAATTGCCACTTTTTACCCCTTCAAACCGCTGCTATTTAAGCTTTCGACAAAATAGCGTTGGGTGAAGGCGTATAAAATGAGCAAGGGCAGGGTGGTGATCATCGAGCCGGCCATACGGAGATGGCCGTATTCTCCTTCTTCCTGTAAGAAAGATTGAAGACCATAAGAGATGGGGCGCCATTCGTCGCCGCTGGTGACCAAGATAGGCCAAGCGAGAGAGTTCCAAGAGCCGATGAAGGCGAAAAGAACCACGACGAAGAGGGCAGCTTTAGAGAGAGGCAACACGATTTGAATGAGGAAACGGAGGTGACCGGCGCCGTCCATACGGGCGGCATCCCAGAGGTCGTTGGGGATGGTCATAAAGTGTTGCCGGAGTAAGAAAATAGAAATGGGTGTGGCCATGAAGGGGATGGTGAGGGCGGGCCAGTTATTGATCCAACAGTTGCGGGCTTCGCAGAGGCCGATACCGCCACTGCCAAAGAAGTTGCCGATTTCGGTCACGATGAGGAAGTTAGGCAGTTGGGTGACCATTTCGGGGACCATGAGGGTGGCGAGCATGATGGCGAAGAGAAGGTTTTTGCCGGGGAAATCCATGCGGGCGAAGGCGTAAGCGGCGAGGGTACAGAAGGTAACGAGGCCGATGATGGTGATAAAGACGATGCGGATGGTGTTCCACATGTATTGGCCGAGGTTGGCACCATCCCAAGCGGCGCAGTAGTTGCTGAAGAAGGGGATACGGAAGTGGACATTGCGGTCGATGACGTTGCCGGAGGTGGCGAAACGATCACCATACCGTTGAATGCGGCTAACTTCGGGGGCGATTTCCATGACGACACGGGTGCTGGTGATTTCTTGGCCCCCTTGGCGGTAAGTATCGGTGGTGAAGAGGATACAGGGGGTAATGTCCGTTTGGAAGTCGATTTTTTCAGGCCACCAGCGGCCGGTATTGATTTCGCTGAGGGTCATAATAGAAGAGCTGACCATGTAGTAGAGAGGGAGGAGAGAGATGAAGGTGTAGCCTAAGAGAAGGGCATACATCAATATTTTGGGAATATCGAGTTTGTTTTTAGAATCAGATGGACGTCCAGGAATATTAGCCATAGAAAACTCTCCGTTCAGCAAGGCGGTTTTGTAAGACGGTTAGGGCGAGAATAATGATGAAAAGGACGATGGCCATTGAGGTGGCGTAGCCAAAGCGGGCGCCACGGAAAAAGACATCGAAGAAGTAGATACTGGCGGTATCGGTGGTGCCGAGGGCGGCGGGATTCCGCAGGACGTAAATACTATTAAACGCTTTAAAAGTACCAATTACCGAGGTAACCGATAAGAAGAAAGTGGTGGGGGAGAGAAGGGGGAGGGTGATGTGGCGAAAAACTTCCCAGCGATTGGCGCCATCGATATAGGCGGCTTCGTATAAAGAGGTGGGAATACCACCGAGACCGGCTAAGAAGATGACGGTATCGTACCCAACGTAACGCCAGATACTGAAAAGGATGATGATGAGTAAAGCGAGACTGGGTCCAAAATCCCAATTGCTCATCATATCGATACCAAAAGCACCACCAAGGGTGACAAAAACGGAGCCTGGTTCACGGAGCCAGCGCAGGGCGATATCGGGGTCACCGGTGAGGGTTTGGACGATGCGATTGGCGAGACTGGTACCGCGCAAGCTGAAGAGAACATCAAAGATAGCGGCACCAGCGACAGTGGGGGCGACATAGGGGATGAAGAAGATGACACGGAAGAGACCTTTGCCGCGAATATTTTGGAAAAGGAGATAGGCGAGAAGGAGGGCGATAGCTAACTGGAAGGGGATAGCGCCGATGGCGTAGAAGACCGTTACGGTTAATGAGAGGTAAAAATCTTCATCCCCATTGCGGGTTAGGATGCTCCATCGTTGTAAGATGTAAACGCTGCCAGTGATGAAAACGGCGGCAGCGACGACACCGGCCATCAGTTTTTGCCATTCGAATTGGCGCATGGCCCAATCCCAGATGAAGTAAGCGGCGACCATCATCGAAACGCCGATGAGAATTTCACGGGTGAAGAGGAAGACGACACGGGTGTGGCCGGCGGCCTCCATGCGGTCGTAGACATAGTAGAGTAAGAGGCTACCAAGTCCAAAATAAACAGTTAGGTTGACGTTATTACCGATGAAGGAGGGCAAAATGGTGTGTTGGTTAGGGGCGAAGCGGCGGTGTATGTTTTGTTGAATGAAGAATTGGAGGACGGCGCCGACGAGGACGAGGATGAGGCCGAGGGGGATATTACCAAGAATAGAGGCTTCGCCGGCTTCAATTGCTTGTTCTTGGGTGAAAAAGGTGACTAAACGGAGAAGGATAAGGGTGCCGCCACCGGTGATTAAGAAACTGGCGGGGAAGGAGATGAAAGCTGTCCAACGGGGCAGTTCGGCATCATCAGCTTTGCTGAGGGTGGCGAAAAGCGTGCGAACGGCTTGGACGAGGAAGAAGAGGGCGATTCCGCCTAGGAAAATATAGGCTAATTCCCCCATGGCATTAACGAAGTTGTCTAGTCCACGGTATTCGTCTTGGCGGATGCGCCATTTATATAGACTAACATAAGCGGCGTAGAAAATTGGGAAGATGCCAAAAGCAAATAAGATAAAACCGGCAGGGAGTAAAAAAGCGTAAGCGGTTAGATACTCACTAAAAGCCCGTTTTTGTCTGCCTGTAATAAATGGTTGTGGTGGGGAATTAGATGAAACCGATTTGGTGGCCATAGATTGTTCCTCATCAAATATGGTGCATTGTTATGCTGAATTCGGTAGACGCAAGACTGTTATTGGTTATAAGTGTATTAAACTAAAGATTGTCAACATTTGATCTTGAAAATATGCCGTTTAATACGTTGAAGTTGTTAATTTAAAAGTGTGAAAGCTTTAAGTTAAACAACTTGAAAGTGGGAATTAAGTTTATTCATTTATATTCCAATGTACTCCGATATGCTCCAATTGTATTTTGTATAATGAATTCCCAAAATTTTACCACTTTATTTAAACAGTTCAGGTTTGATTATAGCCATGATCGGTTTGAGGGCAAATTATTTGTTGGAATTGGGTGTGATTGTAATGAAATTTATGTTTGGGTTGATATTATAGGGGGTGGCGGTAAACGGCCGTTTAACGTTATGTTATGGTTATGTTATGGTTTGAATAATGGTTGACGACTGTTTATGTATTTTGAATGATGGATAATAGCGGTGGGTGACGGGTGGGTTTTTGTTATATTGCGGGGAGGGTGGTAAATTCGTGGGTGGGAAGATAGAGAACAGACAGCATCTGGGAAGGATGAAATTGATGATTTTGAGGAGAATTGGGAATGGATATAGCAAATTGGTATGAGATAGGGTTGGTGTGGACGAGTTGGTTACAGACGAATTTAGGGTTTTTGGAGGGGTTGTTTCGGTTTGTGACGAACTTGAATAGCACGGAAGCGTTTTTGGCCTTGTTTCCTTTCTTGTATTGGTGTGTCGATAAGCGGTTTGGGTTACATTTGTCATATATCTTTTTGGTGACAGTGGGGGTGAATGCGACGGGGAAACAGCTGTTTCGGGCGCCACGGCCGTTTTGGATGGAGCCGGATTTGGCCTTGGCGAAGGAGTTGTCGTATGGTTTTCCCAGTGGGCATACACAAGTAGCGACGACATTGTACTTTTTTGCGGCGTTGTGGTGGCGAAAAACGTGGTTGTGGGTCGCGATGGTGATTTTGTTTGTGTTGATGGCGATTAGTCGGATTTATTTGGGGATGCATTTCCCACAGGATATTATTGGGGGATTTTTGTTGGGGGTGTTGGTTTTAGTTGGGTATTTTGGGGGGTGGCAGAGATGGTTGGAGCCAATGTTGGTTGAGCGGTCAGGGAAAGAGAAGGTGGCGATTGGGTTGGGGTTGATGGTGGTGATGTTGGGTTTGTTTTTTGCGGCGCAGGTGGGGGGATATCGGGACGATAGTGGGCCGTGGGTATCGTTTTACGAGGCGGCTGATTTGCAAGTGACAGAGGATATGGTGTCGATGGTGGGGGTGATGATGGGGTTGTTGGTGGGTTGGTATTTTGAGTCGCGGGATTTGCGTTTTGAGGTGGCGGGTAGTTGGGGGAAGCGGTTGGGGCGGTATGTGGTGGGGATGGTGGTAACGGCCGTTATCTGGGCGGGACTCGGCGCTATTTTTCCAGATGAGCCGTTGGTGTTGGCGTTGCCATTGCGGGCGTTACGGTATGGGTTGGTGGGGGTGTGGGTGGCGTTTGGTGGGCCGTGGTTGTTTGTGAAACTGGGATGGGATAAGTAGTGGGGTTGAGGGTGCAGAAATGGTTGGTGGGGGGGTGGATTGTCCTTTGTGTGGGTTGGTATGTGGGGGTGACAGGGTGGCATTTGGCTGATTTTCCGCTGTGGGAGGCGGCGCAGGCGGGTTTGGTGGCACCGGCATATAAGTTGGCGACGGAAGGGGTGTATGGGAATGATTTGTATGCGGGTTGGTATCGGACGGAGTTGCGCAATTATGAGTATTTGCCCTTGTTT
>DATHYN010000200.1:0-28289 GCA_035459145.1 Anaerolineae bacterium
CTCCCGTCCCCCCCTCGGCCTCCGTCCAAGCCGCCATCGGTGCCTTCGAACAACACATGAACGAAAAAGGGTTCTCCATCCACACCCGCAAAGCATTCATCAGCGACCTCCGCCTCCTCGGCAAACGCCTCGGCATCGGCCGCGCCGTCGGCAAAATCGGCACCAAAGACCTCAATGACTTCCTCGATTGGCTCCTCCATGAACGCGGCGTCCCCTGTAGCCCCAAAACATACGCCCGCCGCGTCACCACCATCAAAGTCTTCTTCGGCTGGCTCCACGAAATCAACACCCTCCCCAACGACCCCGCCGCCGCTGTTGTCCAAAAAAGCGTCACCAGCCCCCTCCCTACCGTCCCCCGCCCCCACCACATCGCCTACGCCCAACAAGTCACCGAAGCGTGGCGCCTCGGCGAAGAGATCCGTCGCCCCGATGCCCGCCCTCACCTCCTCCTCAATCTCCTCCTCCAAACAGGTATCAAAAAAGGGGAAGCGATGGCCATTATCCCCAACCATATCGACCGCCAAGATGAATCAAATCCCTATCTCTTCGTCCGCTACAAAAATCCACGTCTACGTTACAAAGAACGTAAACTAGCCCTCTCCCCCACTTGGTTACCTGTCCTCGATGAATATCTAGACCAATACGCCCCTCCCAAAACATTATTTACCTGCACCGCTCGCAACCTAGAATATGTCCTCCGCGATATCGGCGAAGCCGCTAAACTCCCCACCGGACTCCTCTCCTTCGAAAACCTCCGCTGGGCCTCCGCCCTCAACGACCACCGCGCCGGCACCGACCCCGACCTCATTCGTCAAAAACTCGGCCTCTCCTCCATCACTTGGCGTGAAACCTTCAAAAAACTACAACGCCTCCTCGCCACCGAAACCGATGGCGAAGCCCCCCAAGACGCCCCCCCCGCCTAAACAATTACTCTTTAACCGTATACAACGTCACAAACGCCCGCCCAAGCAACATCAATGGTACTTGCCGTATCGGCGACGACGCCATCTTCTCCAATGGCGCTATCTTCACCCCTTTCATCGGATAAAAATCACGCGTCTCATCCAACAAATCATCATTGCTTGTATCTGAATTCACATGCAACGCCCCTTGAAAGGCAAACTGATTAGCATAAAAGACCACTTCCCGCGACGAATCCAATATCCGAATCTTCCCCATCTCTTCCTCTGATAACACCGATATCGACACCATCTCCGTCCGACGCACCGTAATCTTCGCCTGCTTAATCACCTCTAATTGACGCATAGGCGATAACGGATGTATCGTCACATTCTCAAACGGCAAATAATTCCGCCGCCGATCATTAAAATAAGTCAAAAAACCACCTAATGGCTTACAAGTCGCTCTGAAAACATAACGTGGCAATACCACTTCAACATGAAATACATCTAGATCTAATTCACCAAACATCGTTTTCTCCTACTCTTCTTCGTCATACGTGAAAATATGCTCACCTTCCTCATCTACGGAAAATGTCGCCTGCAATACATGCACATCTTCACGCTCCGTTTCTGGTGTCGCATAATAAAGAATCGCCCGCAAATGATAAGGAGATGTAGGCGCTTTATCACGTAAATGCATCGTCAATGAAAAATTCGTCTGAAATGCTTCAATAACATTCATTGAACCGGCTGAAACACCCTCAGCATTCACAACCTTCACCTCAATCGACGGCTTCTCTAAAAATGGGGTCAACTCAAAACCAACCGCAACCCGCCGCTGGTCAGGATAAATATACAAACCCAACTGCTTAATACGCACTTCATGGCGCGGCTTGGGCGATTCAAACGGATCATCAAAAAATTTTATTTCCATATTCAAATTATACCATAAAGTAACTTTTAGAAACTATTCCACATCGAATAACCACCCAATCACCCCTCAAACCGATACCCAATCCCCCGCACCGTCACAATACGCTGTGTCTCATTCGGCTCTGGCTCAATCTTCTCGCGCAACCAGCGAATATGAACATCCACTGTCCGACTATTCCCATCATATTGCCACCCCCACACCCGTTCTAAAATCAAATCCCGTGACAAAGCCACCCCCTGATTACGGGCTAAGAACAGCAACAACTCAAACTCTTTCGGTTTCAAATTAACCACATCAGCATTCAACAAAATCTCACGCCGACTGGCATCAATCACCAAATCACCAAAATCAAGCACTTCCCCTTGGCTCGGCACCGCATGCCCCCCCTTCTCTGCCACCACCTCTTCACGCACCAACCGCACACGCCGCAACTGCGCCTTTACCCGTGCCATCAACTCCCGCATACTAAATGGCTTCGTCAAATAATCATCAGCCCCCATCTCCAAACCAACCACCTTATCAATCTCATCTTGACGTGCCGTCAACATCAAAATAGGGACACTCATCTCTTTGCGCAACAAACGACAAACTTCAAACCCATCCATACCCGGCAACATCACATCCAAAATAATTAAATCAGGTTGCTTCGCCCGCGCCATATCCAAACCCACTCGGCCGTTCCCCGCCACCAACACCTCATACCCCTGCCGCTCTAAATTATATGCCAACGTTTCCTGCAACGTCTCCTCATCTTCAACCACTAACACCAACTGTGTCATCCGTTTTCTCCCACAAAAAAACCTTGAGGCAATCGTTAGCTTACTCTCAAGGTCGTCTGTTCATCTACATTCAGGCCATGTACAAATCACATACACGACCAATTACATCTATTAAACCCGAAAACCATCCATTTGCCAAACAATCCACACTTTTTTAAACGGTATGAATCCGGCAACAAACCTACTTTTCGCCTTATGGCTAGACACATGCTAAACTCATCATAAACACTTTCAGCAAACACGTTCTATAAAAAAAGAGTAGCAATGAAACAATTTATCCTTAAAGTAAGTGGCGGCGGGCTTCTTTTGCTAACAATTTTGCATCTTGCCACCCTCATGACGCCCTATTATTGGGGCAACGAGAGCGTCGTCGCTAAATTCAACTATTTTGAGGCCGAGCAAGAATCTTTTGATATTATATTTCTAGGCTCAAGTCGCTTTTATTTCCAAATCGATCCCACAACGGTCGATCAAACATTAGATAATAATTTCCACTCCTTTAATATGGCTAGCGCTGCCGTTTATGTTCCTGAAATGTATTATTTATATGAACGGCTATTGCCTAGTTTAGCTGAACAAGATGTTAAATATGCAGTACTTGAATTACAACGGATCGACGCCCCTACCGAAACCGAACAAACTCGTAAAAATTATTTTTTAACGTATGACTTACTCTCTCTTGCTCTAAAAAGCATTTGGCAATCACCCCATTGGGAAAAATATGGCTACCAATCAACCATTACAAAAAACTATTTGATTGGCTACATGCATAATTTTTTGAAGTTAAATTTTAGAGGTGTCATAGATTATTGGTATCAATCTTATCATACAGATATCAAACCTGTCGGTTATACCGGTTTTGTCGTTGAAGATAACGACGAAAGCTTTCACGAATACCGTGCCCAAATACGAACCAACTTTTTAGAAAATGATCTTGCGCTTTTTCAGACTACCCATGAAGCAGTAAAACAGCTTTATGCACCCAACGAACATGATTTACATCTTGATCAAGTCCATCTCGCCAAAATCAATGAATTGATCGAACAATCCGAAAATACCGGTGTACATTTAATTTTTGTGCTGCCCCCTAGACTATTTCCTGAATATTACACCGAATTATTGCCCCTCTGGCAAGAAATCCCGCCTCAACATCGTATCGATTTAGCCAATCCTTATCTATATCCTCAGTTTTATAGTTTAGACTACTCTTTAGATACTGTTCATTTAACTCTAAACGGGGCACTCTTATTTAGTGAATCTCTAGCCAATGAGTTAAAGCCGATTATCACAGAAAATGATGGATAACTTGTTGTTTTTTCATAACTTGTTTAAACTAAAGTCTGATCTGAACCATCCCGATATTATTTAGTTTAATTCCCTAAAGAAAGGAGTAAACAATATGTGGTCTGCTTACAAAAACTTTATCTTCAAAGGCAATGCTTTTGACCTAGCTGTTGGCGTCATTATCGGCGCCGCCTTTGGTGCCATCACCAAATCCCTCATCGACGATATCATCATGCCCCTCCTCAGTCTCTTCACCGGCCGCCTCGACTTCACCAACTGGTTCTGGGCCCTCGATGGCAATACCTACACCACCCTCGCCGAAGCCCAAGAAGCCGGCACCGCCACCGTCAACTACGGCCTTTTCCTTAACGCTGTCCTCAACCTCATGCTCGTCGGCTTCGTTCTCTTTATCATCGTCCGCCAAATCAATCGCACCAAAAAAGAAAAACCGGTGGAACTGCCCAATCCCAGCAATGAAGAACTCCTCCTCACCGAAATCCGCGATCTTTTAGCCCAACAAACCAATCCAAACGCCAACAAACCAACTGACGATACCTCTGCAACCTAATGACCGTTGAAGCAACACCCGCTGAGTCCCCGCCAGTAACCCTCCGGCCCGCCCAAGCCGCCATTCTCGACTACACTGGCGGCCAACTCGCCATTAGCGCCGTTCCTGGCAGTGGCAAAACCTTTACCCTCACCCACCTCGCCGCTCAGCTCATCACCAACCACGGCACCCCCCAAACCCCCCTCGATACCACCATCAACCAGCAAATCCTCATTGTCACCTATCTCAATGCCTCCGTCGATACCTTCAAAGCCCGTATCCGCCAACGCCTCCTCGAACTCGGCCACCCCATCCTCGGCTTCGATGTCCGCACCCTCCACAGCCTCGCCCTCGAAATCGTCCGCCTCGCCCACAGCTCTCTCGAAAACCCCGATGGCCCTGCCGTGATCGACGAAATCGCCGCTCAATACACCCTCGAACAAGCTGTCGACGGCTGGATCGATCAAAACCAAACCGCTTGGAACAGCTTCCTCGACAACGACACCCCCGCTCGGCGCGCCCAATGGCGTAAAATAACCCTCGAAATCGCCCAAACCTTCATCAGCACTGCCAAAAACAAACGCCTCACCCCCCAACAAATCCGCGACCATGATGGCCAACGAGGCCCCCTCATCCCTATGCTCACCGGCATCTACCACCGCTACCAACGCGCCCTCGGCCAACAAGCCGCCGTCGACTTCAATGACCTCATCTGGCTCGCCGTCGACCTCCTCCAAGACCGCCCCGACCTCGCTACCCAACTCCGCCATCGCTGGCCCTTCATCCTCGAAGACGAAGCCCAAGACAGCGTCCCCCTCCAAGAACAACTCCTCGCCCTCCTCGCCGGCCCCCACGGCAACCTCGTCCGTGTCGGTGACCCCAACCAAGCCATCACCAGCTCCTTCACCGCCGCCCACCCCCGCCATTTCAACCAATTCAACGACCGCGACGACGTCATCTCCCTCCCCCTCCCCGATTCCGGCCGTAGTGCCCCCCTCATCCTCAACGCCGCCAACGCCCTCGTCGACTGGGTCATCGACCACCACCCCGTCCCCGAAGTCCGCCAACACGCCTTTCGCCGCCAACATATCCGCCCCGCCCCCCCCGGCGATGCCCAACCCAATCCCCCCGACAACGAAGCCAACGCTCGCCTCAAACTTTACAAACATCGCCAACTCGAAGAAATCCCCGATACCGTCCGTCTCGCCCACGCCTACACCCAAAAATACCCCCAACGCACTGTCGCCATTCTCGTCCCCACCCATAACATGGGCCATGATATCGCCGATCTTCTCGATGAACGCAAAATCGATTACGACAATTTGCTCAAAGGGGGTGGCCGCGCCCGCGAAATCGCCGCCGCCCTCCACGCCATGCTCGCCCTCCTCGCCAACCCCACCAACACCAAACATCTCACCACCCTCCACCAAACACTTTATGCCCTCGACCACCCCTCCGCCCGTCTCCCTCTCGTCACCAACAGCGATGGCGAACCCGTCCCCAGCGACAAATCATTCTACGCCCTCCTCAACAGCATCTACCGTCCCGAAGCGTTCCTCTTCCCAGAGACTGAAAACGATGACCCCGACCCCCTAACCGCTCTCCCCGCTAACATCATCCAACCCCACGATGAAGCCCCCCTACGCCAATTCGCCAGTTTCTTACAACGTTTATTCAAACTTCGCCTCCTCCCCATCGACGATCTCACCCTCACCCTCGGCGACGAACTCTTCGCCCACAGCGACACCCCCCGCGAAGCTGATATCGCCCTCGCCTACCAAGTCGCCGCCACCCTCCGCCGCTGGCAAGAAGCCCATCCCGATTGGCGTTTGCCTCAGTTGGCGGCCGAGCTTGAAGCGGCCGCCAGCGGCCGCCAACGCCTCCTCATCGAAGCCCCCCCCGACGGCGGCTTCGAACCCACTCCCGGCCGCATCACCCTCGCCACCCAACACGGCGCCAAAGGGCTCGAATGGGACGCCGTCTTCCTCCTCGGCATCGACGACTACTGGATCCCCAATCACCTCGACAGCACCTTCCAAGGCGCCTACGACTTCCTCGGCGGCGACCCCAAAGCCGAAGCCATCGCCCAACTAAACCACCTCATCGCCGGCGACGCCCAACTCTACCCCCACCTCACCGCCACCGACTCCGCCCACGTCGACATCATCTGCGAACGCCTCCGCCTCCTCTACGTCGGCATCACCCGCGCCCGTCGCTTCCTCCAAATCAGTCGCAGCCAAACCATCCAACACGGCCAAACCACCCGCGACACCAACCCCGCCCGCGCCCTCATCCCCATCCACCACTACCTATCTAACTAACCTGTTTTCTATAAATGGCTTAACCAGTGGAAATGCATGATTCCAAATACCTTGCAGGACCTGTTGTGATTCTTCTATAGAACCTGATTCAGGACCTGATATAGGTAAACGTACGTAATTAGCAAGAATAGTTCCTGTTTCGGTGGAGAACAAATGATAGGTATTATCATAGACAACACCTGTAGGACCCGTTTCATAACAGGTAAAATATTCAAACGGTTTCCAGTCAATAACTTGATAACGAAACTCAATTTCACCATGAGCACAATGAAAACTAGATTCTTCACCAATGCGCCCACCTAAATCATCAGTTCTACCACCTTCGGAAAATCCTAACATTTCCAATTTAACATCGATTTTTGTGAGATAATCCCAAACAATAGCTGGTGGTGCATCTATGTCAATTTCAAAACTCACCCAAGCTTCCTCTTTGGTAACAACATTTCGACTTTTTGCTTTTTCTTTTTTCCATTCAGTTTGCAAACAGTGAACCAACATATCTACATTACCAATATGCTCATAATTATCTTGGTAATGTTTTAAATCAGGACATAACTGGGCTAACTGTAAAGAATTAGCCGCCATCTCCGTAAATAAAGCATAGGCATGAATATTGGTTTGTTCAATGACGCTATTTTTCATCATCCGATGGGCTAAAATAACATCGGAACCAACTAATTCTTGTCGCCCGGCTAGATTTTGGAGCAAATATTGACCGTAATGAATAAATATCTTTAAATCGAGCTGATTAATATTTTTACAAGCATTGCAAGTACAATTGGTGTTAAATGCCATTAGTTCCCGTTTACGGGTAAAAGCAAAATAGATTTTTTCAACAATTTCCAAAACCATTTGTTTTTGCATGAATGTTTCTTCTGGAATATAGGATAAAATGGCGTCCCCTTGGAAGTTTGAAATAACCATAGGTGGCGTGATCATTTCAATTTGAGCATCATACAGTGATTGTAGAATTTCATAAGCATGATCAAGTTCTGATTGGGTTAAATAGGCCGTATAGCCAGAAATATCGGTAATAATGAAATAACCTTTTTTTATCATATGCGCCTCTTATAACAATTTTCAAGGGAGTGATGAAATGTTGATGCCAATATAGTATATGTTGAACTATAGCACAAATTTAGGTTATATTAAACAGGTGCTTTATTAATTGATATTGAGACGGGTCCGCCATTTTGCGCCAATCGTACATACCAATCAAGAAAAAACCCATGACCATCACCCAAACCGACCCTCAAAACCGCCTAAACATTGGCAATAACCTTCACCCCCCATCAGCTTAACCCAACCGCTCTCCCTTCAACGCCCCCTCCAACGAATGATAAACAAAGAAATCAATATGCGTATGCGCATCCACCAGCTCCGCATCTAAAAACTCCCGCATCGTGACCACATTTCGCTCATCATCATCCGAAAACCCAAACGAAATATCACGCGGCACCACCGATAACGTATCAATCAACTCTAACGTATGTTCCACAAACCGCCGCACCGCAAACGTCTTCGCATTCTCCGGCGATGAACCCGTCTCAATCCCCTCTGGCGCATAATTCTCAAACACTTTCAGAAAACCTGGTGATGACACCCCCACATACCCATTCAACGCTAAATACTTATCCAACGCCTCTTCATCCGCAATATCGAACCCCGCCAATCGATTAAATTTCTGAATATTCTTCAACATCTCGGCCCGCTCCCCCTCCGTAAATACCTCATGAATAATCACCTCCACCCCCTGCCGCAACGTCTCCGCACTATGCCCCCGCGCCGTCACAATACAAAACAAACGCGCCTCCAACAACGCCGTCTTAAACGCTTCATAACTCGGCGCAAACGCCCCCGCCGCAATCGCCCGCCGCGTGTCCCCCACAAAATCCCCCGTATTATCATCAAAGCCCGCAAACGCCTTCTCCCACGACCCCCCTAACGGTTTATAGCTCGGATCCCGCCGAATCTCGGCAAAATCCTTCGTCGACACATCGACCCGCTCCCCATCTTTCTCTAAATAAATCTTGGTGGGCATATACAATATATTATCATCCCAATCCAACATATAATATTTCAATGATAACGGGAACGCCTCATCTCCACTCTGCTCAAACATATCCTTACCCTTCCTTAATCCATACAAAACCCCCACCACATTATAACGTCAACAAACACCTTCATGCAACGCACAACCACCACTAACCACAAGCCACTTTCAACCCTACCAAACGCCCCCACCAAAAGGTGATACAATTTACCAAACGCTACTCTTCCAACTAAACACCCCTCCTCACTTCACCAACTCAAAGAAAATCCGTCAAATCCCCAAAATCCGCGTCAAAATCCACCAAATCTAATCAAACCAGCCCCCCACACGAGTGAAACACCCCCTTTACCCAATCGCCAACCTTCCAACTCCCTAAAACCTCTACACCCGCCGTAACCGCTGTTTCCCCTTCCCCGGCACACGCTCAATCAACCGCCGCGCCTCTAAATCTAATTTAACCGTCGTTACCCACCAGCCTGGTGACGTATTGGCTGCAATCTCCGGTGCCAACTCTGGCACCACCCTCTCCACCAACTCGCCAAACAACACCCCGTCTTCATCCTTTGGAATCACCGCCAACAACGCCGCTCGGTAAGCATCATACATCACCTTTGTCACCCGCGTCCCATTCTTGTTCGGATCTGGATGCAAAGCTTGAAACATCTCTTTATCACTCATCTATCACTCCTTAATTTAAAACTATTAAAATTACTTTAGTTTAATAAACTTACCCTTCCACAACACACCTAATCAAAGTCGGTTCATCACCCGCTCAATCCTTTGCCGATTATATCTCTGCACTAACACCGGATATACATTAAATAACAAATTAAATACAAGATATCCCCCCATCACCAACCACCATCCCCGCCATCCAGCATAAACCATCATTGCCGCCACTACGCCTCCTAACAAAAAATGAGCCGTCTCGGCCTCTATCATCGCCAATGTCACCCGCTCTAGCTCATCTTTCCCTCTCTCTTTAAAACGAATCTTAGGATTAGATGGTACACGCCACAACACTTTTTGCATGCGCCTAACCCCTAACCACTCAAATAAAGCTTTCTCCTCGGCCCCCACCTCATAATACCCCTTCGGCAATCTCAACTGCGGATACAACCTAAATAGCAAATATATCCACAACATCAAAAACCATTGCACCCCAAAAGCAAAACCAACAGTATTCCAACCAATATCCATCCCAAACAACCAAATCAGATACCCTCCTCCCACCAATAAAGTCACTAAAATCCCCACCCTTATCACTTTAAGCACAACATTCACCCATTTAAATGTCATTGGTACTTCCTAAGTTAATTTCCAAAAGGTTTTATCACTTTTTCTTGCCAATCGCCTCTGCTAGGCGATTATATTTGTGCAAAAACTATCTGGAAATTTACTTAAATCACTACCCAATAGAAATCAATCCTTAATACGCCTAATTTTGACTCTTTTGCCTTAATCTGGCAAATTTTCTTGGCTTGATTCATATTTTTTAACCCGCGTTTAGTAAAATCATCCCGCTTTTATACACCACTAGCTCAATTCGCCCTCTGACCTTTGCCCAAAACTTGCTATCATCAATAAATCACTTTACGGAACGCCCATTCCGCATTACAATATAACCCTTATGACTATCGACAACCCTTTCTACCATCGTGGCGCCATCCGCCACGCCGCAGATTTCCACGGCCGTACCGCCGAAATCAACCAAATCCTCGGCCTCCTCCGTAACGGCCAAAGCGTCTCCCTCATCGGCCCCCGCCGCATCGGCAAAAGCTCCCTCCTCCTCCACCTCACCCGCCCCACCACCCGCCAAATCGGTGGCCTAGACCCAAACACTCTCCTCGTCCTCATCGACTGCCAAGAAATTGGCGGCGCCCCCGCCGAAGAAGTCTACGAAGCCCTCACCACCGCCCTCCTCGATACCGCCGAAGACGCCGGCCTCACCCTCAACCTCAGTCAACGTCTTGACTCCTACCGCGCCTTCGATCGTGCCATCAACCGCATCTACCGCCAAGAATATCAAGTCGTTATCCTTTTCGATGAATTTGAACTTCTCGCCGCCAATGAACAACTTACCCCCTACTTCTTCGCCCGTCTCCGCGGCCTCACCACCAAATACGGTCTCGCCTATCTCACCGCCAGCCAACGCCCCCTCTTCGATATCACCGCCGACGAAGAAATTCTCAGCTCCCCCTTCTTCAACATCTTCGTTACCCTCCCCCTCGGCCTCTACTCCCCCGATGAAGCCCACTCCCTCTTCACTACCCGCCTCGCCAACGATAAACCCTTCCCCCCAAACCTCATCAACCACCTCATCAACCTCGTCGGCTGTCACCCCTTCTTCCTCCACATCGCCGGCTACCATACCTACCAATTCCTTAGCCAAAACAACACCCCCAACCTTAAACAAATCGATGAACTTATCGAAGTCGAAGCCGATTCTCACCTCGGCTACCTCTGGCAAAACCTCTCCGATAGCGACCAATACGCCCTCGCCATCACCGCCGGCCCTGTCGACAACATCCGCCTCCTCGAACAACAATGTCTCATCACCAGCGATGAAGATGGTTACCAATATAGTAGTGAAATTTTACGTCGCTTCGTCCGCCGCCAACAAGTCACTGGCCTCATCCAAGCCGGCCCCTTCGTCATCAATCCCCAACGCCATCAAGTCCATATCCACGGCCGTGAAAACAACCTCACCAACTCCCAATTCGACCTCCTTACCTGCCTCGCTAGTCGCTATGAAAAAGTGGTGCCCAGTGATGTGCTGGAAACGGCCGTTTGGGGCGACGCCCTCGTCGATGACCCCGACCGCCTCAAAACCCTTATCAAACGCCTCCGCCGCGCCATCGAACCCTACGGCTCTTGGATTATTAGCGAACGCGGCATCGGCTACGCCCTCCGCCCACCCGAAGCCTAACCTTGGTCTTTACCGCTGCTCCCCCAGCTAACCACAGAAGCGTGCTTCATGCCCTGCTTAAAACATCCCTTTAACCAACCTTACCTCAAATTATCCCTCCTCCTTACCCTCGCCTGCCTCCTCCTTTTCACCACCCAACCCACCCACGCCCAAACCAATCAACCCGTCTACTGGCAATATGACACCCCCGGCCAATTACAACACCTGATCGCCCAAGATATCACCCGCAATGGCACCGATAACTTCCTCCTCCTCGTCGAAAACGATACCCTCCTCCTCCTCCAAGCTGATGGCCAACGTCTCTGGGAATTTATCGCCCCTGAACCCATCCTCCAATTCACCCCCATCTACTTCAATGGCCCGCTCCAACCCGCCCACATCGCTTTCACCACCCGTAACCACGTCACCCTCCTCGATCACCAAGGTGAACAACTCTGGACCAAAATCCTCGACCGACCTCCCGGCAGTAACACCGCCGCCGTCTCTCTCCTCACCTCGGCCGACAAAGAGCGCTGGCAAAGCCAACAAGCCGCCTCCCCCGCCCAACTCCTCCCCTTCGACCCCCTCAATAACGACCAAGAACAACTCATCATCACCCTCAAAGCCGGCCTCATGCTCCTCCTCGATGACCAAGGCGAAATCCAATGGCGTTACCCCAACCTCGAAACCTTCTCCGATGACGCCGCTCCCCAAGTCACCACCGGCGACCTTGACCAAGATGGCGAAAATGAAATCCTCTTTGCCTACTACCAACCTTTAGCCAGCCAAAACGCTGGCCGTACCCGCGTCGCCGTCATCGAAGCCAACGGCCTCTACCGTTGGCAACGCTCCATCACCGGCACCCCCACCCATCTCACCCTCGCCCCCTTCAATGATACCACCCCCCCGATATCGCCATTACCACCCGCCTCGGCTCCCAACACCGCCTCTATCTCTATGACCATCGTGGCGATTTCCGCTGGCAACGTAGCCCCAACGCCCCCATCACCACCCTCAATTTCGCTCCCCACCTGCCCAGCCCCAGCCTCCTCGTTGGCACCGAAGCCGGCACCCTCACCAATTACGACACCTACGGCCGCCGTACCTGGCATCACCGCTACACCGTCTCCGGTCAACCAGACCGTCAAATCGCCTCCCTCGTCACCGCCCCCATCCCCCAACAAGATATCGCCTTGGCCATTACCCTTGCCGCTCGCCCCCCCGCCGCCCCCGAAGCAACCGATATCCTCCTCCTCGATACCAATGGCTGCACCCAACGCTTCACCCCCGCTAGCCAATCCCTCGCCGCCCACCCCAACTGCACCTCGGCCAATATCTCTGCCCCCCTCTCCGTCATCGGCTTCGCTTACCTCCTCGATACCAACCATGACAACCAACTTGAACTCGCTATCGCCCGCTTCAGCACCCTCGAAATTCGCCCCGCTGACCGCGGCATCCCCGAATACAGCCCCGCCGAAAACTGGACCGACTACCGCCTCGACGCCCGCCCCCAAGCTTCTCTCACCGCCGATCTCAACAAAGACAATATCCCCTCCCTCTTCATTGGTACCGATGATGGCCGTCTCCACCACCTCAATCGCAGCGGCCTCCTCTGGCAAAAAGACCTCGGCAGTGCCATCACCCATCTTAACCACATTCCCAGCGTCACCACCGCTGGCCAAGCCAGTCTTGTCGTCGCCTATACCAGTGACACCAACACCACCTCCCAACTAACCCGCCTCAACCATGACGGTACCCTCCTCTGGTTCTCTCCCCTCTCCTTTGATGCCCCCATCACCCATCTCCACATCACCAATATCGATAACCAAGGCAGTCACGAAATTATCGTCGCCACCAGCAACAACCAACTTCACATCTTCGACCTAAATGGCATTTTACGCCAACAACTAGTAACCCCCGCCCCTATCACCCAAATCGCCTCCCTCTCCGCCACCAACTCTCGGCCCACCCAACTCTATATCGCCACCGCCGACAATACCCTCTATCGCTGGCACCACCTCTCTGACCTCATCCCTATCGCCCAATATAACCAAACCATCACCACCATCCATACCCACCCCCAAAGCAATGAACTCGCCACCCACCTCCTCATCACCCTCGCCAATGGACAACTCCACGGCTTAAACTGGTACGGCATCCCCTTCTGGCAAAACAATTTCCCCGCCTCCATCCGCTACCTCCAACCAAACCAATCCGGTTACGCCCTTATCGTCACCGATGACGGCCAAATCAATGCCATCGACATCGTCGCCGCCAATCCTTACTACGACATCCCCCTCTCCGCCCTCGAAGATGACCAACGCCTCTCCGTCACCAACGCCCCCCTCTCCCCTATCACCGACCTCGGCCGCATCACCACCCTCTACCAAACTGACCTCGATGGTGACTTCCTCGCCGACCTCGCCATCGGTAACCAACGCGGTCAAATGTACCTCTACACCAACCAAGGCCGCCGCCTCGGCCAATACCAATTCGCTAGTGCTATCAACAATATCACCTCTCTCACTACCCCCAATACCAACCAAGCCAACCTCCTCATCATCTCCGAAAACGGCGTCACCCAACTCCTCGAAGCCCGCGAAAATCACCCCCCCCTCATCACCAATATCCAAGCCAAACTCAATGCCGACAACAGCTATACCATCTCCGCCGCCGTTATCGACGTCGAAAACGACGCCGTCGCCCTCACTCTATCCATCTGGGACGAACTCAACAGCCGCTGGCAACTAATCAGCGAACAAGAAACCAGTAATTTCCAAGAAATTCTACGTTGGGATAGCCTTAACGTTAACAACCAACAACCTCTCCGCTACCAATTTCAATACAGCGACGGCTCCCACCAAGGCACTTTACAACCACCGCCCGCCCCCGCCCCCGCCATTACCGTCACCCCCATCAGCCAACAAATCATCATCGGTACCATCCTCCTCTTTCTTTTCATCAGTGGCGGCTTTACCCTCCGCCGTCTACAAATTGGTCCCGCCTTCCAAGCTCGTCTCTGGTATAATCGCATCAACCAAAACCCCTCCCATACCCTCAACTATCTCGACCATGCCTACACCCAAACCAAAGCCTCCCCCGATTTCCTCCTCCAACTTGCCAGCCTAGCCCGACGCGACCGCAAACTCACCCTCGCCAATCTCATCGATGGTCTCTTTTTACTCAATAGCCGCCTCACCACTGGCCTCCCCATCATCAATAGCGCCCTCAACGACGCCCGCGACATCGTCCCCAACTGGTATGACCTACCCCTCTGGCGTGAACAATACAGCCTCCTTCAAGACCTTTACGAAGCCCCCACCATCACCGAAATCGCTCTCCTCCGCCCCCGCGTCGTCGCCTTCCTCTACCAATACAGCCCCCAAAACCCCGACCATTTCCTCCTCGCCGACACCCTCCCTATCCTCACTAACTTCCGCGACAGCGAACGTGTTGAGCAAAGCGATGACCGCCTCACCTATCTCCACGAAGCCAGCGTCCTCCTCGCCCAACAACAACAACGTCTGCCCCAACAACGTTTCACCCTCGATAACGTCATCATCCAAGCCCTCATCGCCCGTTGGCACGGCCTCGTCAAAGCCGCGGTCGAAGACCTCCACGGCCAAGCCCAACTCAACATCACCCTCAAAACCCAACGCATCGTCCCCGAAGCTGG
Organism: Anaerolineae bacterium; assembly: GCA_035459145.1. Classification (GTDB taxonomy): domain Bacteria; phylum Chloroflexota; class Anaerolineae; order Promineifilales; family Promineifilaceae; genus DATHYN01. The sequence continues at coordinate 15,405 of DATHYN010000200.1, forward strand.
TGCCAAAGTCGTTCTCTCCATCCATAACATCGGCCGCGCCACCGCCACCCAAATCGAAACCTACATCCACCCCGATGCCGCCTACGACGTCCTCACCACCCCTAGCCAAATCCCCGTCCTCTCCGCCGGCCGCGAAGCCCAAATCGAAGTCCAAATCACACCAAAAGTCAAAGAACGATTCCGTCTCGCCCTCACCCTCACCTACGATGACCGCCAACAACATCGCCATACCCTCGACTTCGCCGACCTCGTTCACATGCTTCCCCCTTCCCGTCCCTTCCAAAAAATTCCCAACCCTTACTCCCCCGGCGTCCCCCTCCGCCAAAACAGTGCCCTCTTCTACGGCCGTGAAGACCTCTTCGATTTCATCGTCACCAACTCCCACCAAAAAGCCCTTATCCTCGTCGGTCAACGCCGTACCGGCAAAACCTCAGCCCTCCTCCGCCTCGATAAACATCTCCCCGATAAAATCATTCCCATCTACATCGATTGCCAATCCCTCGGCGTCATGCCCGGCATGGCCGCCTTCTTCCATGATATCGCCTGGACCATCGCCGACATTCTCGACCGTTACGACATCCTCATCGACATCCCCGAAATCGACGTCTGGCAAGCCAACCCTGCCGGCTACTTCCAACGCCGCTTTATCCCCCAAGTCCAAGCGCTTCTCCCCCCACTCACCAAACTTCTCTTCGTCTTCGATGAATTTGAAGCGTTTGAAAATCTTGTCCAAGATGAAATTCTTCCCCCAACCCTCTTCCCCTTCCTCCGCCACATGATGCAACACAGCCAAGGCATCAGCTTCGTCTTCGTTGGCACCCGCCGCCTCGAAGAGATGACCAGTAACTACTGGTCCGTCCTCTTCAATATCGCTCTCTACCGCTCCATCGATCTCCTCAGCGAGGAGGCCAGCCTCCGCCTCGTCTGCGAACCGGTCGCTCCCTATCTCGTCTACGATGACCTCGCCCTCGATAAAATCTATCGAGTCACCGCCGGTCACCCCTACTTCCTCCAACTCGTCTGCTACACTATCGTCACCCACGCCAATCAGAAAAAATTAAGCTACATCACCATCTCAGAAGTCAACGAAGCCCTCTCCGATATGCTTCGCCTCGGCGAAGTCCACTTCGCCTATCTCTGGCAACGCTCGAACCAAGAAGAACGAGCCCTACTCACCGCTATCGCCTATCTCATGGACCGAACTCCCCGCTTCCACCCCGAAGATATTGTTCAATACCTCAATCAGTACAACATCAATCTCACCCCCAGCGCCCTCACTTCTGCCCTCCACACCCTCGTCCACCGCGACATTCTCCGCGAAATCACCGACCGCGCCACCACCCTCTACGAACTCAAAATCGGCCTCGTCGGTCTTTGGGTCGCTCAAAACAAAAGCGTCACCAAGCTATACGAAATTACCCCCACCCAAGCCTAATCCTACCTTAACTAACTTCCCTCGGCACCCAAAAATCCTTCAAATCCCCTCCCGCCTTACGCGATAACGCCGACCAACTATCAATCGGCAACGTCACCACCCCAATCGCCGCCGTCGGCATCCCCTCATACGCGCCCGTCAACACCGTAATCAATTCACTAATCCCCGGATTGTGTCCCACAACCATCACCCGCTCATACCGATCATCCACTTTCTTCACCACATTAATATACGTCACCGGTGCCGCTAAATAAAACTTCTCTTCCTCACGCACATCCTCCTCATAACCAGAGGCATAAGCCACCGCCTCGGCCGTCTGCCACGCCCGCTTCGCCGTCGACGTAATAATCAAATCCGGTACCAAATCCTCCCGCCGCAATAACTTACCCATGCGTGGCGCGTCTGCTTGACCACGGTTGTTTAACGGCCGTTCAAAATCAGACATCCCCGCATTCGACCAACTCGATTTCGCATGACGCATAACCAATAATGTTTTCATCTCTTAATCCTTTACCTACAAACCATTTAAAATTGCCATACCTGCGTAGGCAGGTATCCACTTATAATCTAATAGCATGTAAATCTTCCCACTCTAGCCAAAAACAACCCTAACAACAGTAATCTTATCCCCTAAAATCAATAAAAAATCCCCAAAATCCCCAAAATCCGCGTCAAAAAACACCAAACCTTCCCCCTACATACAATCACAATACCACCGCTCCCCCCCACAAACCATTACTTCAAATTACTAAATGCCGCTCGGCCCGGATAAACAGCCGTCGTCCCCAATTGATCCTCAATCCGCAACAACTGATTATACTTAGCCACCCGATCCGTCCGCGCTGGCGCCCCAGTCTTAATCTGACCAGCATTCATCGCCACCACCAAATCCGCAATCGTCGCATCTTCACTCTCACCACTCCGATGAGACACCACCGCCGTCCACCCCCGGCGTTGAACCATCTCCACCGCCGCAAACGATTCCGTCAACGTCCCAATTTGGTTCACCTTGCACAACAAACTGTTAGCCGCTTTGCGCTCGAAACCAGTCTTAATCCGATTCACATTCGTCACTAACAAATCATCCCCCACAATTTGCACCCGATCACCAACCCGCTCCATCAGTAACGTCCAGCTCTCCCAATCATCTTCATGCAAACCATCTTCAATCGAAATAATCGGGTACTTATCACACCACGCCGCCAAGAAATCAACCATTTCCGGCCCACTCAATACCTTTCCTTCCGTTTTTAAATGGTATTTACCATCTTCATAAATCTCACTACACGCCGCATCCATCGCCAACATCACTTGCTCACCAGGCGTATAACCCGCTTTCTCAATCGCTTCCAAAATCAACTCAAATGCTTCACTATTAGCCGACAACTTCGGCGCAAAACCACCTTCATCCCCCACCGTTGTGCTATGCCCTTTGCTCGCTAATACTTTTTTCAAGTTATGATAAATCTCTACACCCCAACGCAACGCTTCACTAAAACTTTCCGCGCCCACCGGCATCACCATAAACTCTTGCAAATCAGTCGACCCCATCGCGTGCTTACCCCCATTCATAATATTCATCATCGGTACCGGCAATGTCCGCGCATTAACACCACCCAAATAACGATACAAAGGCATACTCAAGCTGTCAGCCGCCGCTTTCGCCACCGCCAACGACACCCCTAAAATCGCATTCGCTCCCAACTTTTTCTTATTTTCAGTACCATCTAACACCAACATCTGTTGATCGATACCGATTTGATCCGTCACATCCCAACCAAGTAACGCCGGCGCAATCACTTCATTAACCGCCTGCACCGCGCCCAATACCCCTTTCCCCATGTAACGACTCTTATCCCCGTCACGCTTCTCCCACGCTTCATGCACCCCTGTCGATGCCCCCGACGGCACAATTGCCCGACCAAACCCACCATCTTCAAGCATAACTTCAACTTCAACCGTTGGGTTTCCCCGCGAATCAATAACTTCCCGCCCATAAACTTCAGCAATGTAACTCATTCTACTACTCTCCTTAATCAATCCCATGTTGTCTTAAGTTGTTTAACTAAAAGATTCTTCACTTTTGATTTAACAACTTCTACGTATTAAACGGCATATTTTCAAGATCAAATGTTGAAGATATTTAGTTTAATACACTTAAATTATAAATATTTCCATAAACTCCCCTCACAAATGATACAAAAGCTTTAACCAATCAGCAACCATTATGACCCATTTTTCTGCGCAAACAACCACCCATTCTTCAATGCCGTTTGCACTTGATCCAACTGGAATGGCTTACTAACATACTCATTCATCCCTGCTTGTAAACAGTTCATCCGATCTTCTTCGGTCGCATTGGCCGTCAGGGCTACAATATATGCATCCTCACCCAAAGCCCGCAAACGGCGTGTAGCCTCTAACCCACCCATCTCTGGCATCTGCAAATCCATAAAAATTAAATCATACGGCTTACGTCGACAAGCCAACAACGCCTCGGCCCCATCACCCACAATATCCACCTTATACCCAAACCGCTCCAATGTAAACGTCACCACTTGCTGATTAATCACATTATCTTCCGCTAACAAAATCTGTAACGGCATTGTCTGACTAGATATCTCTTCCTCATCCGTAGCCTCCACATACTCCATCTCATCCACACCTCCCGACGTCCAAACCTCTTCCAACTGCCGCCGTAACGTCCCCGCCTTAATCGGCTCCGTCAAAAAACCATCCATATACTGTTGCAATTCACGCGAGGGCATATAATTAAACGGCCCAATCAACACTGTCGGCAACTTATACTTTTCTTTAATCACACTACCTAATCGCTCCAGCTCCGCCATTTCCACCAGAATCAAATCACCCGCCACCCCCTCGGCCGCCGGCAACTCATCATTCCCCCTAAACACAATCAACTCCACCACCATCCCCCATCGCTCCGCCCACAAAGACAACACTTGATAATTCAAACTCCTCGCAACCGCCGTCAAATAAACAATCCGTTTGCCCTTAAACAGTGCCGGGGCAACAAACGGCTTATCAACGGCTGACAACACCACCGTAAAATGGAACGCCGTCCCCACCCCAACCTCACTTTCAACCCACATCTCCCCCCCCATCAACTCACACAAATTACGTCCAATCGCTAACCCCAAACCCGTCCCCCCATATTTACGCGTTGTCGATGCATCCACCTGCTGAAACGCATCAAACAACGTATCCAACTTATCTTCAGGAATCCCAATCCCCGTATCACGCACCACCACAGCTAAACGATAATTCTGTTCATCTTCCCCATCCGTCACAAATTCCCCCTTAACCTCAACCCTAATCTCCCCATTTCTGGTAAATTTAGCTGCATTATTCAACAAATTGATCAATATTTGGCGCAATCGTGTTTCATCCCCCCTCACTTTCGCCGGTAAGGCCGTTTGCACAAAACAACCTAAAGCCACATCTTTTTCAGCCACCGCCGGCGCCACAATATCTAAAACTGTATCCAAACAAAATTGTAAATCAAACAGCTCCTCTTCTAACTCCATCTTCCCCGCTTCAATCTTAGAAATATCTAAAATATCATTGATAATCGCCAATAACATTTGGCCACTACTTTTCAAAATAGTGCCAAAACTTCTCTGTTTGCTGGTTAAATCACTCGCTAACAACAAATTGCTCATCCCAATAATCGCATTCATCGGTGTCCGAATCTCATGGCTCATATTAGCCAAAAACTGAGATTTAGTCCGATTAGCCACCTCGGCCACCTCCTTCGCCTCCTCCAACACCCCCTGCTGCTCCTTCAACTGCGCCGCCAAGTTCTGCGCATCCTGCAACGCCGTATCCTTCGTCTGTAACAAAAACAAAAAGTCTGTTAACGTATCATGCACAGCAAAATCATTCAACACCAACCCTTTTTCGCTCAGTTCAGAAACGGCCGTTACCCATGGCGACCCCAAAAAAAAGATAATCTCCGCTTCCCCCTCATACAACATCTGCCCCTTCAATAACAACTGGTTTGAAATCGCCTCTAAAATAAAAACTTTTTGCCCAAACCGCTTTAACCGCTCAAACTGTAACGGAAATCGTGGCTGCTTCAGTCGAAAATGCTCACCCAACAGCGACTCGCCCACCACGATCTCTGGATACAGACGCTGCAAGACCGCTCCAATCTGTACACATCTCAATTCGGCATCAAAAGCAATATGAAAAGGAAAAGCGGCCGCTAATCCCTGCGCTGACAAACCGTAATCAGACAATAATAATCCTATTTTTTATCTAGTTTGATCGCAAAAATATCATGATCAGCACCATCGTTACGATCTGCTGTCTGCTCTACCTCAACTCCTACCTTAAACCGCTCGCCCAAACCATACAACAACCCAATCACCAAATGAGCCAATCCTTCACGGTGTGAATAATAATGTAAGTTTAACGACTCATCCGTCACTTCTGTACACTCAAATGAAGGTGGTTCTAACTGGGGAAAACTTAAGCTGACCCGTGTATGCATCTCATCTAAATTACTCAAAAACTCTTGTATCGTATGACCAGACATATTTAAAAGATCACCATACCCCTCCTCCGCCGTATATACCGTCCAATAACGCCCAAATGCCTGTAAAATATCCGTAGCTGGTGTATCTAATACGTCACTCGCCGCACCCACAAGTTGATACGTTACCGCATCGGGATACGTCTCCATGCTAATAAATGTCTCTTCTTCAACACCTGCTTTCTGCCGGATCTGCTCCCACACATCCTCCCCAAAGTTTTCACAAACCATATCATGAATCGCTTTATTCACTAATCCATACATTTTAATCTCCCTTAATTTAATAGCTCTTTCTCAAACATGATACCTAAGTTATTTAACTCAAAGAGTTCACACTTCTAGATTAACAACTTCAACGTATTAAACGACATATTTTCAAGCTCTAATCCCAAGATTATTTAGTTTAATACACCTATGCATAACCACTACATTCCAACCTCACTTAGTATAGCACATCTTCCCATGCATCTAAAAAATTTTCTGGCCTAAAATAAACGTTTATAACCAAATTGTGTGATTTGCTTGCCAACTCGCGTCACCTTAGTTATAACTGCACCATGGTAACATCAACCGAACCTTCATCATTAACCAAATTATGGTCAACCTTAACCCATGAGCTTGCCCAAATTCTTGACGGACACGGTATTTGCGCCACTGTTGCCAACCAAGTCGCTATCTGTACTGGTTGTACTATTATCGTTGGCCAAACAAGCTTGATTAAAGGGTACTATGATGTCTGGCTAGCCAACCCCAATGGCTCTCTCGAACAGCTCCGCTGGCCCCAACACAAAGCCTATTTCACCGACCTTATCGAAGCCGGTGCCCCCCTCCTCCAAAAAAAACAAGACCGTCCACCTAAAGAACAAATCAATTGCGAACGCTGGCATCTCGCCGAAGACCAAATCCTCTCCATCCCCATCCCTCACCAAACGACCCCCAACTCACGCACATTGCCCGGCATTCTCTGCATTCTCGACCCTCGGCCCGACTGCCTCCTCACCCCCGATACCCTCAAAACCCTCGCCGCCATGATCACCGTCCACCTCGACCGCGCCGCCATGTACCAATACAATATGCGCCAAGAAATCTTCTTCGATGTCGTCATGGACCTCAGCCGCGCCCTCACCTCTAGCCTCAGCCTCGAAAAAATATACCGCCAACTCCTCGACCCCGTCCGTCGCGTCATGAGCATCCAATCCATCTCCATCGGCCTCACCGATACCAACACTGGCGAAATCGTCTTCATTAGCCGCCTCATGGGCGCCCTCTTCAAAGACCTCCCCTCCATTCGTCTCAAAAAAGGGCAAGGTATCGCCGGCTGGGTCTCCGAACATGCCCAACCAGTGGTTATCAACAACGTCTACGAAGATACCCGCTTCTACTCCAAAGTCGACCACCTCTCCGGTTACAAAACCCACTCCATGCTCTGTGTCCCCCTCAAAGCAGATCAACGCGTCATCGGCGTCATGCAAGCAATTAACAAACAGGTCGGTGAATTCACCGAAGATGACCTTCGCCTTCTGCAAGCAATTAGCGGCCCCCTCGGCGCCGCCATCGAAAACGCCTCTCTCCACGCCGATGTCCTCTCCGAAAAACAACGTATCCAAGCTATCTTCACCAGCATGTCCGAAGGGATGATGACCGTCGATAGCAATGGCCTCATCACCGCTGTTAATGACTCCCTCCTCGCCCTCCTCCAACTCGAAAACGACCAAGTCATCGGCGAAAATGCGTATAACATTATCCGTTTGCGTGAAGGGGATTTTACCGCTTATTTGGCCGAGGTCATGATCGCCACCAACGATAACCCCCAACTAGCCAGCGAAATCGCCAAAAAGAATGGTTCCTACGCTCCCGTCCTCATCAGTGGCGCCCCCATCCAAAATGAAGACAACAGCAACCCCAATGAAGCCATTCTCATCTTTAGCGACCTTACCCAAATTCGTGAAGTAGAGCGTATGCGGGATGACTTCTTCCATAATATCGTCCATGAACTCCGTACCCCTCTCGCTACCATCCTCATGTACGCCCGCCTTCTCCGTGAAGGCAAAGCCCAAGGCGAAAAAGCGGAGCGTTTCCTTGGTGTCATCGAGCGAGAAAGTGACCGCCTCCAAACAATGGTTCGCCAAACATTACAACTGGCCAAACTTGAAGCGCATGAAATTCAACGTAGTGCCGAAATCCTCAGCCTCAACCATCTTTTCGATGAAATGTTACCCCCCCTCGCCGACCAAGCACTACAAAAGGGTCTTACCTTCAGTCAACGTATTGAATCCGATTTACCCCCTGTCATGGGTGACCACGAAACGTTATATATGATCTTCAAAAACTTGGTCGAAAATGCGATCAAGTTTACCCTCACCGGTACCGTCCGCATCAGTGCCAAACCCATCCCTGACAAACGCCAAATCGAAATCATCATCAAAGATGAAGGGATTGGTATCCCCGAAGCCGCTCTCCCCAACCTTTTCCGCCGCTTCTATCGCGCTCGCACCGCTGTCGAAAAAGGGATTGCCGGCACCGGCCTCGGCCTCTACATGGTCCGCGAAGGCGTCGAAAAACACCAAGGCAGTATCGACGTCACCAGCGAAGAAAATGTCGGCACCACGTTCACCATCTACCTCCCCCACACCCAAATCTAATCTGTAGGAGCAAACCGATGTCTAACCATATCTATCTCGACCATTCCGCCACTACCCCTGTCCACCCCGATGTCGTCGCCGCCATGCAACCTTATTGGCACGAACAATACGGCAACGCCTCTTCGGGCCACCAACAAGGGCGTGCCAGCAACCGCGGCCTCGCTCAAGCACGCCGCACCATCGCCGATTGGCTCCACGCCAATCCCAACGACATCATCTTTACCGGTTGCGGCTCAGAAGCAGACAATCTCGCTTTGCGCGGGGTGATGTGGGCAGCACGCGAGGCGGGCCGTGGTAATCATCTCATTACCTGCGCCGTCGAACATCCCGCCGTCCTCAAAACAGCTAAACAGTTACGCGACCTCGCCAATTTCGACCTCACCATCCTCCCTGTCGACCAATATGGCCAAATCGACCTCGGCCAACTCCGCGCCGCCATCCGCCCCGATACCGTCCTCATCAGCCTCATGGTCGCTAACAATGAAATCGGTACCTACCAACCCTTCCTCGAAGCCGGTGCCATCGCCCACGAACACAATATCCTTTTCCACACCGATGCTGTCCAAGCCGCCGCCCACCTCGCTTGGGACATGACCACCATGCCCATCGACCTCCTCACCCTCGCTCCCCACAAATTTTACGGCCCTAAAGGTATTGGCATCCTCTATATTCGCCCTAATACCCCCCTCCTCTCCCCCCTCACCGGTGGCTCCCAAGAAAACGGCCACCGCGCTGGCACCCACAACGTCCCCCTCGCCGTCGGCGCCGCCGCCGCCTTCGATTTCGTCCAATCCAACCGCCAACAACACCTCGACCATTACCAACCCCTCCGCGATCAACTCATTAATGGCGTCCGCAACCTCTTCCCCTCTACCGAATGCCAACTCACCGGCCATCCCACCAACCGTTTAGCTCACCACACCAGCTTCGCTTTCAATAATATCAGTGGCAACGACCTCGTCATCAATCTCGATATGATGGGCATCTGCGCCGCCAGCGGCTCAGCTTGCTCCACCGGCAACCCCAAACCATCATCCATCCTCGAAGCTATCAACCTCTCCCCAGATTGGACCACTGGCGGCCTCCGCCTCACCGTCGGCCTCCACAACACTCCCGCCGACATCGACGCCACCCTCGACAAACTCCCCCGCGTCATCAAACAACTACGCCAATTCCAACAAACGATCTAATCTCGCTCTCCCCACGCCTTCATCACCCCCCGATACCAACTCACCGCCCCAATAATCTCACGTCTGCGCTCACTATCCGTCACCCCAACTAATCGTTGCTCTATCCGTTTATACCCCCGCTCCAAAAACTGACCAGCTAACTCGTCATCTCTACCCACCAACATCTCATATAACAACCAACAAATCTGCCCCGGCTCTTCAAACGTATCAAAAAAAGATTCGTCAAGCAAAGTAGGCCACTCACTCTCTAACAAAAAGAACGCTCGCTCCTTGTCTCCATTAACCCATAACATATGTGCATGGTGAACATGTATCTCTAATAAAACATCTTCAGTGCCAACAGCTAATAAAATCTCCCTACTCCTTTCAAATTTAGCCTCCCCCTCGGCCACCAACCCCTGCCGCCCCAACGCCGCCCCCCAAACATAATAAGCCATCGCTTCAAACACCCGTGACTTCGCCCGCTGACACAACTTCAAGGCCCGCCCCGCATAATCAATCGCCTCATGAAAATCCCCCACCTCAATCCCAATCAAACCCAAATTCAAATAAGCTATCGCCCGCCCCACCAACGCACCTAACTGCTGATCAATTCTCGCCCCCTTCTCATAAAATTCCCGCGCCTGCTCATACTCACCCACCAACCGCGCCACCTCCCCTAAATTACCAAAAGAAACACTCTGCCCATACAAATCCCCAATCTTCATCCGCAACGCCAACGCCTGCTGATAATACACCTGCTGTTTGGTTATATCGACTTGACTCGTCCCTAACTCATCTAACCAATCAGCCTCTTTCACCACATCCCCACTCTCGGCCGTTATCCGCTGCCCCTCCTCAATTAATGCCTGCACATCCTCATATGTCCCCCCCATATCCAACTGATAAAGCACCCAAATCCGCAAAATATCATTAACCAATCGCAAATCATGCACCCCCTCGGCCAACTCCCGCGCCCGCCTCAAATGCTCACCCGCTCCCTTATAATCCCCTACCCGCCGCAAACTCTTCCCCCACCACATCTCCGCCGCCGCCCTTGCCTCTAACCACTCATCCCCCTTCCCCTCTAACAACGCCATCACCTCACCCACCAACACCACCACCCGTTCATACTCATTGGCAAAAAATGCATACCGCATCCGACGCTGCAACACCGTCAACCGCTCATCCAAACGTCGCCGCCGCTCGGCCAACGCACTCAACATCTCCAAATCCGCCAACTGCGCTTCCCGCTCCCCAATCAAATAATAAATCTCCTCCCTCGCCAATAATAACTTATACTGCCCCTCCGTATCTAACGGCGACGTCAACGCCAACGCCCGACTCAAATACGTAATCCCCGCCTCATTCGCATACCGCCTCGCCGCTTGCAACCCCGCTAACTCAGCATAATGCCGCTCCTTCCCCTTATCTTTCGCCCGCCCATAATGATAAACCAAATCCGCATAATACGCTGACAAATCATCCCCATACAAGCGCTCATAACTCTCCGCCGCCAAACGATGCAATCGGGCCAACTGCTCCCGTAACTGCATCTCATACGCCGCCTCGCGCAATAACACATGCTTAAACAAATACCGCATCTCCGCCACCAACGCCCAAATCTGCATCGTCTCCCCCTCCTCAATCGCCGTCACCACATCCCCCTGCAACATCTGCCCCAAAATATGGGGGTCAAATTCCCGCCCCAACACCGCCGCCGTCTGCACCACCCGCTTCACTTCATCCGCTAACCGATCAATCCGCGCCACCAATACACCATTCACACTGCTCGGTATCGCCACATCTTCCCCCATCTCCCACCGCCCATCCTCTCCTAAACGCAACCCGCCCCTCTCCTTAAAATAAATCAACAACTGTTGCACAAAAAAGGGATTCGACCCCGACTGCTCCCGTAAAGTAGCCAAAAAATCATCAGCCAACGCCCCACCCAAAATATCCGTGGCCTGCTCCTGTACCATCTCTATCGATAAACTATCTAAATAAATCGTCGCCATCCCCATCTCATCACTAATCGGCAACGGTGGCTTGCTCCCATCATCCGCATAACGTGATGTCACCAACAACACAAACGCCCCACCCGTCCAATTTTGCGTCAAATAAGAAACCATCCCCAATGACGCCTCATCCAACCATTGCCCATCCTCCAACACAAACACCACTGGCTGCAAATAACTTTCCGCCAATAACAACTTTTTAATCGCCGCCAATTTGTTTTGATAACGCAATTGCGGTCCTAACCGTTCATACCAAGAACCCGACCACTCTAAACCCACCAACGCCCCCAAGAACGATTTTAATCGCTCTAATTCCATCCATAAATCATCAGCGACCGCTTGCTCCTTCAACCGCTCTAACAAGCGGCCAAAATGCCACTCAAACTGCTCTTTATTCTCCGCCGCCGTTGCCGTCACCGCTTGCCCAAAATAACGGCGCAACCAATACACAAATGGGTTCCAATCCTGTCGCAAAATCTGATCCGTTTGCCCCATAAACCAACGTATCTGGCTCCCATACTGCATCATCAAACTTTGCCGTAACCCAAAACTCAAATGGGATTTACCCATCCCCGCTTCCCCATAAATCACAACCGCTCCCCCTTTTCTATCCTCCCAAATCTGACTCACAAAATCATGTAACGCCTGCTTCTCTTCATCCCGCCCCACTAACCGATGCCTAAAAAAGGTATCCGTTTCTTCCCAACCTGTTAACTGATACGTTTCGATGGGTTCAGTAAATCCCTTGTATGCCCGCTCCCCTAACGCCGCCAACGAAAAGTTAGCCTCCCCAACCAAAGCCTCGCCCGCCACCAATATCTCCCCCCACTCGGCCCCCATCATCAACCGCGCCGCCAAATTCACCACCGTCCCCAACGCCGTATACTCATCCCGAAACTGCCCCCCCACAAAACCCGCATACACCGTCCCCGCCGTCATCCCCAACCGCCACCGCGGCCAACCCCGCCCCGCCGTCTCCGTCCGCAAATGCCACGCCAACGACAACCCCCGCTCATAAATATTCTCCTGACTCAGCGGCGCCCCAAAATGTATCAACATCGTC
>DATHYN010000201.1:0-1251 GCA_035459145.1 Anaerolineae bacterium
GCAAAAAGCGATCACCGGCACAGCGTTACAAAATGCACCGGCAATGCTACGGGCGGTGGGCTTCGATGTCACCGACCAGCCCGCCACCATGACGAGCGCCAACGCCGACAAAAACACCTCGTCACCACCCACCCGCCCTACACCCTCGGCCACACCACAGACGCTTGTAAATGAGGCGGAGAGCGGCGAAGATGACGAGGTAGCACCAACGCCGCCAACGCATACCAACGGCGTAACAAAGCGCGTTGTAGTCGAGGATAACACCCGCCCAAAAGCGTAACCGGCAAGACGCGAAAGTGCCGTCAATGTCACAAGCGCATTAGCGTAGGACGTAACGGGCGGCGGCTATACTGTAGCGACGCTTGCCGAGTAGCGTATCATCGAGCAAAAACAAAGAGAGAAAATGGAAGTAACGCTATATACAGCGTTACAAATTAGGCTAAATTGACAGAATAACGGCTTGAAATGGTGGTGGTGGTAGTCGATGCCACCGCCACCAACGAGAGGCACACAAGGCGAAATTGAGAGGTTTGAAATGAGCGTAAACACCCATAAGCATATGCAATGTAGAAAACCACATTACGAAAATACGGCTTTATGTTATAATGACGGTGCGGGGCATTACATCAAAACCCGCACCAACAAAATTTTGTTACCAGTAATGGGTAGGCAAAAAAAAAGGCCACTGCTTGCAACAATGGCCATTTGAAATATTAGTTTGGTTTCGATTAGCCTTTCACCAACTAACACTCTTCTCAGACTGTTAGTATAAGTCAAACGCAAGACAATTGCAACACCGTTGACTGCAAAAATGTGAAGAACCTCATCGAAACCTCCAACCGACACGGAGGTTTTTTCATGTCAAAAAACGATAGTGGTATTGTACCACAAACTTTACATAATGTTAAGGCGATTAACACACAAACCCTACGTAATACAGCGTTAGATTTTCATAGTTGGGGCGCTAATGTATTAAACATTAAACGGGGTGAAAAATGGCCTATGGGGAAGTCATGGGGGCAATGGAAGGATAAGCGGCAAACTAGCGATGACGTAACCCGTTTTCGTTGGGATTATGCCGGTGGGGTGGGGGTAGTCGCTGGTATCAATAATTGGCGATTCATTGATATAGATGCCAATGAGGATGACGAGGAAAACAAAATCCCAGTACCGGCAATAGTCGTTGATCTATTGCTTGACGCGTTGGGATTGCCAGAGGATTACAGCTGGACATGGCGGAGCGGAAGCGGG
>DATHYN010000202.1:0-2576 GCA_035459145.1 Anaerolineae bacterium
GGGCCCGGCGGGGGTGGCGCCCCCCTCGTTGGGGGGGGTGGGGTGGTGGGTGGGGGGGGGGGGCTGGTCGTTGTGGGGGGTGGGGTTGGGTAGGTGGACGTGACGCGGGGGGGCATCGTGGGGGGGGGGGGGTGGGTAAATCGAATTGTTGGGTGATGGTGTCTGTATCGGTACTGAGGGCGAAACGTCCGCACATGATGTTGCTCCTGATAAGTGAGATGGTTGAATAATTATAGAGAGATTATATCATAGTGCTACAGTTTGGTTGAGGTGGGCTTGTTTTGCTTGAGGTAGGGATTAGTTTGATGAGGTTTGGTGGGATTTGACGCGGATTTTGGGGATTTGACGGATTTTTTGTTGTTGGTGAGGAGAGGCAGGGTGTTTGGTTGGAAATGTGGGTTTGGTAAACTTGTGGCAAATTAGGGCATATTACAAAGGTGTGACATGAGGGGGGGAGGTATGGTATGATGGTAATATGAAGAAGTTAAAGATTTTTGGGTTATTTGTGGTTTTGTTGGTGGTGGGCGGATTGAGTCATCATTTGCCGATGGTGCGGGGGAATACGCCGACGCCGTATGGGGGGTCGACGGCAACAGGTGAGGTGGTGACGAGTGGTAAGACGGCGGCGGGGCCGTATTTTGTGGTTAATGAGAGTAGTGATCGGGCTTTGCCGTTGTTGACGGTGGGAGATGCGATGCCGTTGTTGCAGTCTCATTTTCCGTATCAGGATGGGAGTGGGGAGACGATGCCGCCGAGTGGGAGTTTGAATTGGGTGTGGCCGGAGGGCATGGTGCAGGCTGATGGGGTGTATACGTATACATTGCCTGGTATTTTAGATGGTTTGGGGCATGTGACGATTAGTAATACCCATTTCGTGTTTGTTAATCATGAGCTTTCGTATAATTACACAACGGATTATACAGGGTATGATTTAAGCGGTAATCGGACTGAATTGCCAACGGATGATGGGGCGGTGGTGAGCGGGCGGTTGCATGGCGGGCGGGTGTCGCTATTGGCTTTTGATGAGGCGTGGGGGATTATTGGGGGGCGTAATTTGGTGGAGCGGGTTGAGGTGCCAAGCACATTGGGGACGAAAGCGTTACAAGATGATGGGTATACCGGTTATGTGTATGGGACGTATCTATTTGATCCGGTGAGTGGGGATTATTTATTAGATGGTATTGGGGTGACGCCAGGGAGTGAGGCATTTTTGGGGACGGCGTCGCCGGTGGCGGGGGCGAATTGGGAGGCGTTGTTGGATGGGACGGATGGGGTGGCTGATGGGGAGATTGGGGCGTTTGGGGCGGTATTGAAGACGACAATTTATGCGAATACAAGCCGGTTTTGTTCAGCTTATTTGGTGATTGATCAGTTTCGGTTGGGGAATGGTCAGATAATGCCGGCGCTGTTTAATGGGGAAGAGATAGGGAATGGAATCGGTTATGTACATTGGGCGAATGGGACGAGTTGGCCGTTGTTAGGGTTGGGGACATCGGCGATGGAGCAGGTGTATGTGCCGTCGCAATTTAGTCAGGAGACGAGTAGTAGTGGGTTGCCAGAGGGGGAGACGGTGATTATTGTCATGGACGACCGAGATGATGGGGAGATTTATATGTATCGGGGGGAACAGACAGTTGATGATTTGACGGGTTTGGTTGATTTAGGGGAGCGGTTGTATGTGTTGCGGGTGCGGACAGCGGATGATACGGGGTGGTATACGTATGAGCAGATGCCGGAGAATGTGCCGTTGGTGGCGGAGTGGGTGTTGGTGGCGGGTGAGCCGGTGAATAATCATTATGATACGACGGATGTGGATGGGGATGGGAATGTGGCCGAGTTGATTCCGACCTCGGCCAGCGGGATTAACACTTTAAATACGGCCGCATTGCAGAGTTGGGTTAATAGTAGTGATCGATCAACTAATTTCCGGCGACCGGAAGATATCCATGAAGACCCGAATAATCCGAACCATTTTTATTTAGCGACGACGGGCAGTACGACTGTTCCACCAGGTGAAACGACGCCGGATAATCCATATGGAAAGTTGTATCGGTTTATTTTGGATGAGACGGCGTTACGGGCGGCGACGGCGGGGCAGGGGACGATCCCGGCGGGGACGATTGAGTTGTTGTTGGAGGGTGGGTTGGAGCATGGGATCAGTTATGATAATTTGGTGGTGGATAGTGATGGGCGGGTATTGATTAATGAAGATAAAGCGGGGTATGGTGGTGGGATTTTATCATTGGAAGAGCGGCAGGCGGGGGTGGCGGTATATGACATTGCTTTGAATGAGACGGCGGTGGGGACGGATACGGTCACCTTTTTAGGGTTTAATAATGTGGGGCCGATTGAGCCGGGTCATGCGACCAATTATGGAGTATGGGAGAGTTCAGGGATTATTCAGATCAGTGATAATTATCGGGGGACGGGGGAGAATGGGTATTTATTGACAGTGCAGGCGCATACGATTCGTGATCAGTATGGGGTGGGGGAGAATGTGGGGGATGGTGGTTACAATGCGTATGGGACAGGGGATTATTATTTTTATGAAGGGAATTTGATAGAGGGGGGGCAGT
>DATHYN010000203.1:0-4362 GCA_035459145.1 Anaerolineae bacterium
CCCACCACCACCCCCCCCACATGCAACTTCAAACTCCACTCCTTACGCCCCCCATCACCATCGGCCCAACTCACCAACTCCCTACCTATCTGATGCATTTTGCCTTCCCACACCTTCTGCCCCGTACTCAAATCATACCGACTCAACCCACCCCCACTCGCCGCTAAAATCGCCCCCCGCCCCTTATCAATCAAATCAATCTGTGGCGACCGCCGTAACCCTTGTCGACCGCCAGCGATTTGGCCGAGAAAACGGCCGTTGCTCCCCTCTAATTTCGGTTGCCACTTGTTTCGCATTAAAATTCACTCCAAATTACAAACCACCACCACTAAAACTAAATTATACCATAAACACCACCTAATTTTCCCAATCCCCTCCCAGAACTTGCCCCCAACCCCCATCTCACGGATAATACCATCATGCACATAGACGTCCTAACATTATTCCCCCACCTCATAACCACCTATACCGATGAAAGTATCCTCGGCCGCGCCCAAGACGCTAACCACCTCACCATCGCCGCCCACAACATCCGCGACTACAGCCAAGACAAACACCGCCGCGTCGATTACACCCCCTACGGCGGCGGCGGCGGCATGATTCTCGCCCCCGAGCCCATCTTCCGCGCCACCGAAGCCGTCCTCGGCCCCCCACCCCACACCACCCCCATCATCCTCCTCACCCCCCAAGGCCGCCCCTTCACCCAAACCATCGCCCAAGAACTCAGCCAACATCCCCACTTCCTCCTCCTCTGCGGCCGCTACGAAGGCATCGACGAACGCGTCCGCCAACACCTCGTCACCGATGAAATCTCCATCGGCGACTTCGTCCTCACCGGCGGCGAACTCGGCGCCCTCATCATCATCGACGCCGTCACCCGCCTCCTCCCCGATGTCCTCGGCGCCGACAACGCCGCCGCCACTGACAGCTTCGCCACCGGCCTCCTCGAAGGCCCCCACTACACCCAACCCGCCACCTACCGCCACTGGCCCGTCCCCGACGTCCTCCGCTCCGGTCACGCCGCCAACATCGACCGCTGGCGCCGCCAACACGCCCTCCGCCGCACTTGGCACCGCCGCCCCGACCTCCTCCTCACCGCCCCCCTCACCGAAGAAGACAAACAGTTCCTCCAAACCCTCGCCGATGAAGCCACCTCCCCCCCAACTAACAACGATTCTGACAAAAATTAATACACTGTAACATACATAACCTAGAACACTGTCATTCCTGCGCAGATGCTGTCTGCTTTTCTTATGTCAACCAACTCATCTACAGCCCGTTCAGGGCTGTCATCCTCGCGAAAGCGGGGATCCACTCCTAAAATCACCTTTATTTCGGCTTCGTTCTCCGCAAATCCTACCTGCTCAACAAAAACGGACAGCATCTGCGCAAGCAGGAACCCACTCATAATCTAACAGTATGTAAAACGCCCCACTCTAGATTAACCTGAGCCCGGTAATTCAACGCCTCCTCTCAACGTCATTTCGAACGGAGTTTTGCCCGTCCCACCCCACTTCAAACCCACCACTATAAAAGGGCAAAATGGAGTTGAGAAATCTGCCTGAGAAACCCATTAACCAACTCATCAACGGGTTTAATTCATTATCGAACTCAGGTTAGAGTAGTTTGTTTATAATCTAATCCAAAAATAACCGTCACAACTCACCCTATTCACAAATAAACCCAACAACCCTAACCTTACCTCTAAATCAACAAAAAAATCCCCAAAATCCCCAAAATCCGCGTTCTAAACCACCAAACCTTACCCCTACACATAATGACAACAGCAACTTTCAAATTACTTTATTTACACGCTACTCACCCCATCTCCCCCTCCCTCATCGCCAACAACAACTCCCCAAACAACGAATCCGGCCGCGCCACCAACTCCGCCCTCGGCCCAAACTCCACCAACTCCCCACCCTCCATCACCCCAATATAATCCACCCGATCCAACGTACTCAACCGATGCGCAATAATAATCCCCGTCCGCCCCGCCAACAACCGCCCCAACGCCCGCTCCAACCGCGCCTCCGTCGCCGGATCCAACCGCGACGACGCCTCATCCAAAATCACCAGTCCCGGCTCCGTCAAAAACACCCGCGCCAACGCCAACAACTGCGCCTCCCCCGCCGATAACGTCTGCTCCCCCGCTAACCGCGTCCCCAAACCATTAGGCAAATCCGCCAACCACCCTCCCAAACCCATCTCTCCCACCACCGCCGTCAATCGTTCATCACTAATCCCCTCCGCCCACAATGTCAAATTATCCCGCACCGACGCCCGCAATAACTCCACCGATTGCGTCACCATCCCAATCCGCGTCCGCAAATCCGCCAACGACACCTCCCGCACATCCTCCTCCCCCACCAAAACCCGCCCCGTCTGCGGATCATAAAAACGCAACAACAATTTCGTCAATGTCGATTTCCCACTCCCCGTCCGCCCCACAATCCCCACTACCTTCCCCGCTGGCAATGACCAATCCACCCCCTTCAACGCTGGCCGCGGATCATCACCATAATAAAAATCCACCCCCTCAAACCGCACCCCCAACGCCCCCTCCGGCAATACCCCCTCCCCCTCGGCCACCACCTCCGATTCCAACCGCAACAACGACACCACCCGCTCCAAACTCGCCGCCGCCCTCTGCAAATCACTCACCTGCCGCTGAATCTCCCACAACGGATTAATCATCACCCCGATATAATAAATCACCAAATACAACTCACCCACACTCAACTGCTCCTCCCCCACCAACCACCCACCCGCTAGGTACGCCGTGATATACGCCCCACTCGAAATCATCGTCGGCAACGCCAAAATCGCCGTATTCGTCACCATCGCCCGCCGCACCGTCAACCACCGCTCGCGCAACAACGGATACAACCGCCACAACACATACGGCTTCGCCCGACTCGTCTGAATAATCGCCCGCCCCGTCAACCACTCCTCCAAATAACCAAACAACGTCGAATCCGCCTCACGCGTCTTCGCCCACTGCGGCACAATAATCCGATTAAAATAACGCAAAACCAACAACCCACCACCCGCCACCAACGTAATAATCCCCCCAATCAACGGATGAACCCACCACAAAGAGATGACAATCCCCAACACCAACAAAAAATTGCCACTCATCCGCACAATCAACTGCGAAAAAAAGTTGGCCAACTGATTAATATCCCCATCCACCCGCTCAATCAACTCCCCCGGCTTATGCTGCTGATGAAACGAATAATCCAACTGCAAACAATGCAACGCCACATCCCCCCGCAACTGATTCGTCGTCCGCCACGCCACCTGCTCACTCACAAACGTCCCCACCAACCGCACAAACTGCGTCCCCAACGCGATCAACAAAAACAAACCCGCCGCCTGCCACAACACCACCGGCGTCGCCAACAACTCTCCCCCGGCTATCGCCCCCTCGGCTATCGCCCCCTCGGCCACCTCACCCCCCGCCACCGCCTGCGCCGTATCCAAAAAATAACGAATAATCTGCGGATTCAACAACTGCAATCCGATTTCTAACAACAACAACAACGCCAAACCAACCACCCACCACTTAACCGGCCGTAAATAAATCAGCAAAATCTCACGCAACGTTTTCGTTTTCATCTTACCCCTTCTGACGACCCAATCGCCATTGCCGCACCCCATACCACACCTGACTCAACCACCCCGCCAGCGCCTCCGGCGCTGGATGCGCCGCCACCGGCCACGGCGCCCCACCCTCGGCCAACAAAAACGCATTCGCCGCATCCAACCCCGTCGTCACCGCCCGCTCCAAATACAACGCCGGCGCCGGATGCGCCACCCAATCCCCACACGCGTACAAACCCGGCCACGGCGTATCCACCCCCAAATGCTCATCCGCCGTCCCCACACTAAACAACGTATGCGCCGCCTCATTCCGCGTCAACCGCGCCTGCACCTGATGACCACGCAAATCTGGAAACGCCCGATGCATTCCCTGACTCACCTGCGCGATCAATGCCACATCTGGCTGAGCCAACAACTCCGGCGGCCCATAAATATGCGCCTCCACTGCGCTACCACCCGTCGCCGCGTGCCACGCCTGATACGCCGGTTGCAACCGCTCCAGCCAGAAAAAATTATCCATCACAAAATCACCACTAAACATCCCCGCCTCACTCACCCCCCTCGGCTGTTTATCATACCACAACCGAATAATCGCCGTCGGTACCCCCTGCGGAAAATGCATCCCCGCCGCCTGCTCCGCCAACGCCGGACTATTCAACAACAACCGCTTCGCCGCCGGCGCATCCACCGCCAACACCACCCCCCGCCCCGACCAAACCCGCTCCCCCTCGGCCGTCTCCCCCCGCACCAACCAAC
>DATHYN010000204.1:0-4123 GCA_035459145.1 Anaerolineae bacterium
ACATCCGCCTCGGCATCTCCCTCTTCCGACTCGCCTCCACTTCCACATGAATCAATATCTGTTCTTCCTCCCCATCTAAACGTCTCACCTCAACGACAATATCCGCAATCCGTTTCAACTTCTCCGGCAAATTGAGCGGCACCTCTTGATCTAAAAACGTCACTGTTCCCCAATCAATCTCACTCGCCCTACGCGGAAAGAAAAACACCATCACTTCGGGCAAAAAACGCCGCAAAAACTCTTTAAACAAACTATCATGATCCGTTACCTGTTCTAATGGTGGTGGTTGTGTCATCAACATCCTCCTAAATAATTGCCAATATCTTATTACTCAACGCTCCACAAACGCTTTTACCGCCACCAAACAAAAATTTCGCTAATCTCGATCACCTACAAAAACTTATCTTTCGTGGCTTTTTATCCAAATCACCCTTCATTTCAATTGGTACTTCAGTACTAAGCTAGATTTAAGCTAATTTTAAGCTCAATTTAAACTCCTCATCTTGTGGCTTCCCCCACTCTATGACACAATCAAACACAATACCCCAAGGCAATATTTGCCTAACCCAACAAATATCAACCCGATCTTGCAAACGAGGAGTTCGTACCATGCGGAAAAAACCAACAAACATCATTTTCACTTTTTTCATATCAACTTTTGCTCTTTTTTCTATCTGGCACGCCACCTCCCATGCCACAAACATTACTTCCCCACTTACTCCCCTCAACACGCATAACCAAGCCCTTTCTGCCGCTTATCTAACTGGCTCTACAACCCCATCTAACTCAACTACAGCAACTTTCAACACTCAAAACGATTATATCGTTTCTGGTGCTGGCTCCTCCGAATTTAATGGTCTCTATCTCTATGGTGGTATTAATGCCAATACGGGCGGACCTTACTATGTCCTCAATGGCACGTCTACCCATTTCCTTTGTGCTGATTCTGCTACCCCCTCACTCTGGGTACTAACTCTCGTTTTCACTGGTTGCTCAAACACATTTTCATCTCATTATTACAATATTAGCACCTCTACGACGCCTCCTATGGATAGTTGGTTCAGTTATAATGGCTCAGACCCTGCACCTACCGTCACCCTCGGCCCCACCGGCTTCCGCCTCCAACAAACCGTTTCCACCAATTACGCCACCCGTAACGATACCATCTCCTATCAACTCACCCTCATCAACGACACCCCCAATCCCGCCACCAACATCCGTATCACCAACACCATCCCGACCCAAATCATCAACAGCACCATTATCACCAGCAATGTGAATATAACCTCCGTTAATGGTTCGCGCTACATCTGGGATGTCGCCACCATCCCTCCCACAACCACCGCCTACATCACAATTACAGGCACTATTGACCCTTACCTAAGCACAGGCTACACCATATCCAACACCGCCCAAATGACAAGTGACAACAGTAGCAATGATTCTGTCCCCGCCATTCTCAATGTTGTTGAAGCCGTGACTGTTGAAGGGGCTGGTGCCTCTGACTTTGATGGCACTTACTATCTCATTATCAACCAACCAACTCACAAAGAGTACCGCCGCATTGTCGGTGGCAACATATACATTATTTGCACCACCGATCTTTACACTTGGACGTTAAATCTCAATAGCTTCTGTGGCCAACAATTCAATTATTATATTTCGCTTGATAAACCCTCCCTAACCCCGCCTATTACCGACTGGTCAAATCACTTATTCTTCCCTTCCCCCGCTCCTAATATCTATCCTCAAAGCAACTTTATTATCATGGATATCATCACCAATCGGCGTGATACCTTCTTGCCAACCGAAACAACAACCTACACTTTGCAAATCCTTAATAAAGATTTTATCACGGCTACCCATCCTCTAATTACACATACCTATACCAATCTATTTACCAATACAAACTTAATTAATAGTTCACTCCCTATTACAGTTGTCAATACCTCCCCCATTGTCTGGGAATTGCCTAATCTTGTCCCTAATGATGGCGTCATCCTCACAGTAACTGGCAATACATTACCATCAGCCACTCCCATCACCCCCATCACCTTCACGAATCAAGTTGAAACCATTACCAACATGCCTTATACCAATCAACTCGTTGCTACCACTGATTTGTGGCACCCCCTCGGCCCCCACAAATTCTCCGCCACCAATAATAACCAACCACGTATCACCCTCGGCCCCGACAACCTCACCCCTTACACCCTTGATCAAAACGGCAACACCCTCTCCCTCTCTTATTGGCAAAATGGCGCTTGGCAAACATTAGGCACCCCCATCCCTGACGCTGGCATTATCTACGATCTAATCATTGCCACTGATGGCACCCCCTATGTCGCCTATGCGGATACATCCCTCATCCCTAACCGCTTATCCGTACGCCAATGGACAGGTAGTAATTGGGATTATGTCGGTACCCAATTTATTTCCAACAACTATCCTAATAGCATACGTCTCCACTTTGATACCAACGAAACCCTATACATTGCTTATATCGATGGCAATGGCTACGTCAATGTCAAATTCTTCAATGGGGCTGACTGGCAACAACTCGGCACGCCCGATATTAGTCAAGCATCAGGTTATTACCTTAACTTTGATATTGATTTGTTAACGAATACCCCTTACCTCATCTTCTCCGATGTCAACAACAGTTATCAACCCGCTGCTTATTACTGGAATGGCCTTAATTGGCAACTAATAAATGGAACGACCATAACGACAAATAACGCCTCCTCCCCTGATATCTTCATCCATCCTGATGGCACCCCTTATGCTGCTTATCATAACAATTCCTCTGGCAAAATAGTCGTACAACAGTTTACTGCTGGCAGTTGGCAAGATCTTGGCCCCACCAACTTTACACCAGACTTCAGCTATACCCCCTCTCTTGCCCTCCACCCCATAACTTCAGAACTCTGTGTTTCATTTATTGATTATCGTGATAATGATAATCAATATTTAAGCACGATGTGCTTTGATGGTACCAACTGGAACACCATTGGCTCGCGGAATTACTCCGAATTCTTACCCTATCGTCTCCAACTAATCATTGATAAGTATGGTCGCTTCATCAATGCCTATAACGAATTAGGCACAAGCCACCTAGGCATCATTCGCTACGAATTACCGGTCTTTGACCTTACCAAAACAACCAATCAACCCGCTGTTTACCCCCACACACCCTTCACCTACACCCTTCAATTAACTAACAATAGTAGCTATCCCATTTACCAAAGCGTTGTCACTGATGTTCTACCTGTCGACCTCAATTACATACCCAACACCCTCCAATTAATCACCTCACTTAACAATAGTGCCACTTTAGGCTCTTTCCCCACTATCCTCACCAGCGTCAACATCGAACCCTATTCAACTATCACCGTTACCTACCAAGTCACCGCCAACATCACCACCCCGAATGCTTCTCTCGTTAACACCCTAACCGCACACGCCACCGACTCTCCCGTTGCCCAAACCATAACCAACACCATCCTTATCGCCAATCTCCCCCCCACCGCCTCGCCCAACACCTACACCACGGCCGAAGACACCCCCATCATTGGCAATCTCATCACTGATGACACCGGCTCTGGCCCCGATACCGATGGTGACGATGGTCTGGCTCTAAGCACCACGATTAACACCTCCCCCGCCTCTGGCACCGTTCTTATCAATCCCGATGGCTCCTTCACCTATACCCCCACCCTCAACTACAACGGCCTCGATAGCTTTACCTACACCCTCTCCGATACTTTCGATACCGCCACCGCCACTGTCACCATCACCATCACCCCCGTTAACGATCCACCCACCCCCCTTCCCGATGGCCCCTATTTTATGTACAGCGATGGCTCTTCCCTCACCATCCCCTTCGCTGACATTCTCCTCAATGATTATGATATCGACGGTCAACCTATCTCGCTAGTCGGTGCCCAACCACCATCCGTCGGCTCTTACATCATGAACGCCAATGATTTCACCTACCAACCACCTCTAGCCTATGAAGGCATCGCCACCCTCCCCTATATCATCTCCGATGGCACTCTCACCGCTACCACCAATATCACCATCACTATCTTCACCACCAATCTCCCCCCCACGGCCACCCACG
>DATHYN010000205.1:0-1022 GCA_035459145.1 Anaerolineae bacterium
TGATTTTCGTTTTCGAATCGCCACGCGCCCCCTAAAGCCCCAGAAAGGCCACCATCGTGGCTCACCCCAATCATTTTCTCGGCGCCAACGCCACCCCTGTGACAATATCGGCCAATCAACCGTTCGCCACGAAAACTTAGACCAATATTGTGACCAGCCCCTTGTCGTCGGTTCAGCACATTGTACCATCATCTCTTCTAAACCAACGAAATCTCTTCAATTTTCATCTGATTTAACCAACGAACAGCCAAATCCCCCTCCGCCAACCACCGCATTACCTCAACCGCGAACACCACCATTTACACTCGCACATCCCAGAAAAAATACCGATCCCCTTTACCATCGGCCAAATTATGACTCGTCGCCAAAAACTCGCCTTCATCACACCAAATAACACAACTCCCATCCCGTGCCATAAACGGCAAGTTCAACAGTGGGTCCACCTGTCCCAATCCCCACACCTTCACCGTCGTCTCATTCGGCGACGACGTCACCGTCGCCCACCGCTGACTATCCCCTCGCCAACTCACATCAGCCACGCCCCCCAACCCATGCGCAAGCCATTGACGCACCACCGCCCACTGTTGCGTACTTATCAACTCCATCGGTCCAATTTTATACCCCACCAACAACCAACGACTATCCGGCGAAAAAGCAATCGTATACAAATCTTGATCTGGCCGTGCCCACCGCCCCACCTCAGACCAATCTTTCGTCGACCACACCACAATCTCCCGTTCCCCCGCCAACGCCAACCAGTTCCCATCCCTCGACCAACTCACCCCCTGACCACCACCCACCAAAAACTGAACCGGCTCGCCCGTAGCCACATCCCACACAATCACTTGTGCTTCCTGATGCAATGCACATGTCGCCACCAACCGTCCATCCGGCGACCACGCTCCATCACAACCAAATATCCGATGCCCTTTAACCGCCCACAACGCCTGTCCCGTTCCCGCCTCCCACATGACCACTTCCCCGACAGACCCCACCGTCACAATCTTCTCCCCCCTCGGCCC
>DATHYN010000206.1:0-29817 GCA_035459145.1 Anaerolineae bacterium
GACGAAGATAACGCCATCACCATCACCATAAGCCATTTGTTGACCATTCCAGTAAGCGTTGTTGTAATTACGTTGTACATGGACCGAAGAGCGAGCTTGAGCTAAACCAGTGATTTGTGCCCAGCTAATGCCGTGAATCTCAGTGTAATAATCGTTGGTCACACTCGCATAATATTGCGCATCAACCATCGCACCGTCCGTCCAGTAATCATCAGCATCGGTGCCAATGCTACCTGGTAAGCGGCTACGGGTACCAGCATCAAATGTCTCGAAGTAACCATCAGCAGAGACCATTTGGTATCCACTGCCGCTAGCGCTGGTTAAACCAGTCAAATCTTTCGTATCACCCAACACGCCGGTACCAGAACCAGTCGTTAACGCGTTGTAATGGTTGAAAACTTTACCCGTTTCCGCATCTACCCACGAAATCCAACGGGCTGCTTCTTGTTGATTGTCAACGATATAGAAGTAACGACCTTCTGGCGTAATCATCAATTCGGTGAACCAATCGCCAGCTTGGCCCGTTTTGCCCGCCGCGATGTTCCGTGCTTGATAGTCACGTAATTTCAATTCGTTGCTAGGAACGATGCTGTTGTAATGAGCACCCACAACGGCCGTTTCCGCCCCTTTCTCCCACACCGTCACTTGGCCACCAAACACACGGGCATTGCCGTGGAATTGGTCATAACGAGCCATCGTCGCCCCATAACGGGCTAACTCTTGCGTGTTACGATGTTGCATATCGCGGGGCATCTCAAAATTCTTGGCCGCTGCCCCAGCCACACCACGGAAACCATTGAAATCATTGGTCTCTTTGGCTGAACTGCTGGCCGTCCATGCCGCTATCATCAAAAAGGCAAATATAAATGCCGCTACTGTACGTAAAGCTTTCATTCTGGATCCTACTCCTTAACAAAATAATTCATAATAAAAAAACTAGATAATCAAGCTAACCGATAACTCAACTATGTAACCTAGTTTACACTTTTTTTGTAAAAAAAGAGGGAATTTTTTTCCGAATATAGGCCAAAACAGGCAGAATCTTTCCGACTTTTCGGAAAAACAGCACGAAAGGTGGTAAAAAGCACGGAAATTCCGACTTTTTCTTCTCAACAACGTATATCGGCCAAACAAAACAATGCCATACCATGAACGGGCGTTCACATTCCCCACCCCCAAACGGCATTGCCACTGTTTCAACTATTTAGATTTCTTCTTATAACAGAACAATAATGCTCTCTGGTCGAAGCATAACCTGCCCCGACCACAACGCATTATCAAAAAGGGGAGTAAGCCTAAAACTTACTCCCCTTCTACATTAACTACTTAATCTTAGAAGCCACTGACATCTAACAAACGTTCTTTGCTATTGTCACCGTCATCACTGTTATCCCAACCCGTGTTACCAGCGCTTTGTAACGCGCTTTTAACTTGGTTAGGTGAAGCGTTCGGGTTGCTTGCTTTGTATAAAGCGGCCGCCCCAGCCACATGAGGCGCAGCCATCGATGTACCTGAAATCGTGTTGTAGCCACCATTATTCCATGTCGAGTTAATGCAAACCCCTGGCGCAATAATGTCAACATCACTACCATAATTGCTGAAGCTAGCAAAGGTATCGTCTTGATCAGCGCGGCAGGTGGCCGAGCCATTACCGCCAGGTGCACCATCAAAATCAGCTAACGCCGATACCGTAATCACTTCATCGTAAGCCGCTGGCACATGATTGGCCGAATCGTCACTTTCATTACCAGCCGCTACCACAAAGGTCACCCCAGCATTCACAGCGTTACACACAGCTTGATGCAGAGCATCAGAACTACAGGAACCACCCGTACCAGTACCACCTAAGCTCATATTAGCCACTTCAATCGTGTCTGCATTGGCCGTTACCCAATCCACACCACAAATAATATCAGCCCATGTACCACTACCAGAGTTACCTAACACCCGTACCGCCCAAATCCGCGCCCCAGGTGCTACACCAACCACACCAAGATTATTATCTAAGGCCGCAATTGTCCCCGCTACATGTGTCCCATGACCATTACCATCACTATAATTACGCCCTTTGGCACAGTTAATCCCACCAGCAATATTTAAATCTTCATGATCAGATACACCTGTATCAATCACCGCGACATCAACATCAACCATACCGGACCCATTCCCAGCAGCCGTGCTGCTTAAATGACCATAAATACGGCTCACACCGGTAGGCAACTCTTGATCCCCACCTGGTTCTGGCGTTGGTTCTGGCGTTGGCTCATCACAATGTTGTGGATGACGCTCAGCACAATGGTTAATCGTCACATAACGATCCGCCTCAATTGATAATACACGTGGATCGTTTTGCAATGCTTGCAAACGACCAGCTGGAACCCGTGCCGAAAAACCATTCAATGCCTTGCCATAGACATGACCTAACCCTAAACCATGGGCTTGTGCCATCTCATTAGCCGCCCCAAAGGCAGGCACGTCATCCGCTAAAATGATAATATATTGGTCGGGCACAGCTTGACCGCTGGCCATCGTAGCTGGTGCTTGTTGGCTAAACACAAACAAAGCCAACGCAGCTAATAAGCCCGCCACCAAAACAAATTTTGTTCTACTTTTATTCAATAACATAATAATCTATGATCTCCTTCTAATAATTATCTCTAATCAATCCTAATCCCCTATCAACCATGGTCCTACCCAATAGTGATAACTGAAAAATAAGTTTTATTGTAAAAATAATTGGGGACTTTGTGTGTGACATACAGCCACTTAGTACTTTGGTACTGCTCATATTACCCCCATAGTACCATAGTACCCCTCGGAATAATCGTAGTAAAGCTCCGAATGCCTTCCGAGTTTTCGGAATTTTTCGGAATTTTTCCCACTTTTTAATTGAATTCGTTCTGATTTAAGCTCCCCCAACCCAAATTAAGCCTCATCGGCGTGATAAATCACCATTTTCCCGGCGACTCAGCATCTCCCGCAACTCCATAACTTGATCCCGTAACAAAGCAGCTTCTTCAAATTCTAATGCCGCCGCCGCCACTTTCATCTGCTGTTCCATCTCTTCAATAACCCGTTGCAATTCGGGAATGGGCATCTTTTGCGCCGCAATATAAGCCCCTTGCTCCTCGGCCACCACCATATCCCCCGCCTCTTCCGCCAACTCCGCTTTCAAATCATAAATCTGCTTAGCAATACTACGCGGCGTAATCCCATACGCCTCATTATAAGCCGCCTGCCGCTCCCGCCGCTCATTCGTCGTCTCAATCGCCCGCTTCATCGATGGCGTCATCTTATCCGCATACATAATCACTTTCCCCTCAATATGCCGTGCCGCCCGCCCTACCGTCTGCACCAACGCCGTCTCTGACCGTAAAAACCCTTCCTTATCCGCATCCAAAATAGCCACCAACGACACTTCCGGTAAATCTAACCCTTCCCGCAATAAGTTAATCCCTACCACCACATCAAATATCCCTAAGCGCAAATCCCTCAAAATCTCCGTCCGCTCAATCGTATTAATCTCCGAATGTAAATAATGTACTTTAATCCCCATCTCTAAGAAATAATCACTTAAATCTTCCGCCATCCGCTTCGTCAATGTCGTCACCAACACCCGCTCTCCCCGCGCCGTCCTCTGCTTAATCTCACCCAATAAATCATCCACCTGACCCTTCACCGGCCGCACATCAATCACTGGATCCAAAATACCCGTCGGTCGAATCACTTGATGTACAATCCGCTCCGCATGTGCATCTTCATACTTCCCCGGCGTCGCACTCGTGAATATCACCTGATTAATTCTCTGCTCAAACTCATCCCAATTCAACGGCCGATTATCTAACGCACTCGGCAACCGAAACCCATACTCCACCAACGTCGTCTTCCGACTCCGATCCCCCGCATACATCCCCCCAATCTGCGGCACGGTCATATGACTCTCATCAATCACCAACAAAAAGTTGCCCGGAAAATAATCTAATAACGTCCATGGCGGCTCGCCCTCATCCCGTAAATCTAAATGCCGACTATAATTTTCAATCCCCCCCGTATACCCCATCTCCCGAATCATCTCCAAATCATACATCGTCCGCTGTTCTAATCTTTGCGCCTCTAATAACATCTCATTATGCTTGAAATGTGCCAACCGCTCCGTTAACTCTGTCTCAATCCGGTTCAACGCTTGTGATACCTTCTCATCATCCGTAATAAACTGCTTTGCGGGAAAAATCTCCACCGCAAAATGCTCTGTAATCACCTCTCCTGTCAACAAATCAATCTCTGCAATCCGCTCCACCTCGTCCCCCCAAAACTCAACCCGATACGCCGTTTCCGCATACGCTGGCGCCACCTCTAACGTATCCCCCCGCACCCGAAATGTCCCCCGCGCAAAATCAATATCGTTACGCGAATACTGTATATCAACTAAATGTCGTAACAATAAATCCCGCCGATATACTTGTCCCCGCTCAATCTTAACTGTCACTTTCCCCCAAGCTTCCGGATTACCAATCCCATAAATACACGAAACAGAGGCAATAATTATCACATCATCTCGGCTTAACAAATTGGACATCGTGGCCAAACGTAACCGATTAATCTCTTCATTAATATCTGATTCTTTTTCAATATATAAATCTTTCTGTGGTACATACGCCTCTGGCTGATAATAATCATAATAACTCACAAAGTATGACACCGCATTATTCGGAAAAAACTCTTTAAACTCAGTGTACAATTGGGCCGCCAATGTCTTATTATGCGCAATAATCAATGTTGGCCGTTGTACTTTGGCAATAATATTAGCAATTGTGAAGGTTTTCCCTGTCCCTGTTGCCCCTAACAAGGTTTGCATCCGCACCCCTTCATTCAAACCTTCGACTAATTTTTCTATCGCCACCGGCTGATCCCCCGTTGGCTCAAACTCAGATACTAATTCAAACTTAGCCATCACAACCTATCCTTATTCATCAAATGTCAATCGTTGATACTTTTCACCAGCTTCAATTCGTATCGGTAAATGATTTTCTGGTGGCGCAAAAGAACATGTCGCATATGGTGTGAACACACATGGCGGGCTATACGCCTTATTAAAATCAATCACCGTTTTTCCTTTTTCCGGAGCAGGCACACTCAAATAACGGCCACCAGCATAACTATCTTGACCACTTGTCTTATCCTTAAAAATTATAAATAAGCTATTCTCGGCCCCAGGTAATGCCCATAATGTCAATGCTTGCCCTTTAATCTTAAACCGCAATTGACCCGCCATCGTTTCCACAACTTCATCACCTAACGCATTAGGCACAATCGCCGTCCTCGGCCGCTCCGGCCGCACAAACTCAGCCTCTACACAATACATCTCATCAACATCAAACCAAACCCGCCCCGTAAATGTCTGCCGTAACGCCCGACCATTATCCCAGACCCGCAACCCATACCGCTCACCACGTTGAATCAAAATCATATCAATCCCCCCTCGGCCCACATGCGTCGGATTCCCCTGCACATCAGCCCGCAATACCACCTGCTCCACCTCCTCCCCATCCACCAAAACCCCCGCCCCACTCTCCGGCCAAAACACAATCTCTTCCCCGGCCCACACAACCTTCCCCCACCGCTCCTCAACATCCCCTAAAACAACCTTGTTATCCCCCCCTCTTCCTATTGTATTATCCCCAACCTGCAACCACAATAAACCTACCAATGCCAACCAACCATTCTCTTGTCGCAAATTGGCATCAGCCCCGTTCCGCCACACTGCTAATGCTTCCTCATAACTGGTCATCTATCTCTCCTTCCACTCATCAACACAATATATCCCCTAAATCTATCCTGAAATAACGATTCTGTAAAGTGAAATTTTCGTGATCATCTGCTAAAATTGCTGTTTGTTACTAAATTCGCATTCTTTAATCTAATGCATTTATTGGAGTAAAACCCCCCGTATGTCTAAAAATAAATCTAAACGCAAAAATGACCTCACAATGACCTCATCCAACAATCGTCTCTATTTTATTATTGGTGGCGTCCTCGTCCTCATTATTGCCGTCGGCCTCGTTTGGTGGTTTAATCGCTCCAACGATACCTCCCCCTCCCTTACTCCCGGCCTCTCAACCACCCCACTCACCCTCTCCGCCACCAACACCTCCCCCCTCTTTTCCCAACTTACCCCCGACCAAACCGGTATCAACTTCCAAAACGACCTCCCTGTCCCTCTCCAGCAAAAATATACCTATAACGGCGCCGGCGTCGCCGCCGGCGACTACGACAACGACGGCCTCGTCGACATCTTCATGCAAAACCAATCTGGCCAAAGCCGCCTCTTCCGCAATACCGGCAACCTCCAATTCGAAGACACCACCGAAGCCGCCGGCCTCCTCAATGTCACCGACCCCGGCGGCCTCAGCATGGCCGCCCACTTCGCTGACCTCGATAACGATAACGACCTCGACCTCTTCATCGCCAACTGGAAAACCACCAATAAACTGTTCTTCAATAACGGCGATGGCACTTTCACCGATGTCACCACCACCGCTGGCGTCAACTACGCCGGCGGCACCAACACCATCGCCGTCGCCGATTATGACCGTGATGGCGACCTCGACCTCTACCTCGCTACCTACCGCCCCCACGCTATCGAATACGAAAACCAAAACATCCGCCTCCAACAAGCCGCCGATGGCACCATCATCGTCCCCCCAGAACTCCAAGACCGCCTCGAAATCATCTCCGTTGAGGGCGGCCGCGGCACCCTCCGCGAACTAGGCGAACGTGACATCCTCTATCAAAACAATGGGGACGGCACGTTCACCGATGTCGCCGCCCAAGCCGGTATCGTCGGCGGCTACTGGGGCCTCTCCAGCATCTTCGCCGATATCGATAACGACCAATGGCTCGACCTCTACGTCACCAACGACCTCTGGTCCCCCGATACCTTCTATCACAACAACGGCGATGGCACCTTCTCCCTCATCTCCCCCGATATGATCCAACACACCCCCCGCTTCGCCATGGGCATCGATTTCGCCGACATCAACAACGACGGCCTCCAAGATTACTTCATCGGCGACATGGTCAGCCGCGACCATGAAAAACGGATGACCCAACACGGCGAAATGGATGCATCTGAACCACCTACCGATTTCGCCGACCAATTAATGCGCAATACCCTCTACATTAACAATGGTGATGGCTCTTTCTCCGATATCGCCTGGCTCGCTGACCTCGCCTTTACCGATTGGACTTGGACCGCCAAATTCAGCGACCTTGACCTTGACAGCTATGTCGACCTCCTCATCACCAACGGCATGGTCCGCGATCTGATGGATAGCGATTACGCTGAACGCACCCGCGAAATCGGCATTACCGAAGGCCGCCAAGCCGTCCTCGACTTCATCCAAGAATACCCCCTCCTCGATACCAGCGACTACGTCTTCCGCAATAATGGCGATCTCACCTTCACCGATGTCTCCAATGAATGGAACTTCAATGTCGCCGCCATCGGCCACGGCGCCGCTATCGCTGACTTCGATAATGATGGTGACAACGATATCATCGTCAACTACATGAATGACCCCGCCCTCATCTTCCGCAATAACAGTGACAACAACCGCATCACCGTCCGCCTCCTCGGCCAAACCTCCAACCGCCTCGGCCTCGACGCCCGCGTCACCCTCACCACCAACCAAGGCCAACAAACCCGCTTCATGTCCACCTCCGGCGGCTACCTCTCCAGCCACGATGCCCACATCAGCTTTGGCCTCGGCGATACCACCGCCATCCAATCTATCCACGTCCTCTGGCCCTCCGGCCTCGAACAAACCTTCACCGACCTCGACGGCCAACCTCTCCCCATTAACCACCAATACACCATCGTCGAACCCAATGAACCCGCCAACATCAGCCCACCCCAACGCTTCGCCCCCACCAACCCTCAATTTGTCGAAGTCAGCACCAATGTTGGCCTCACCCGCCGCCACATCGAAGCCGAAGAAAAAGCCTTCGATGAATTTGAAGAACAAGCCCTCCTCCCCTACCGCCTCTCCGTCTTCGGCCCCGGCGCCGCTTGGGCCGACCCCGATAACGATGGCGATGATGATATCTATATCGCTGGTGGCGCTAACCAAGCCGGTAGCCTCTACCAAAACAACGGCGACGGCACCTTCACCGACATCACCAACCAAAATCGTTGGCAAATCGCCGCCGAAGAGATGGCCCCCCTCTGGTGGACCCCCGCCGCCAACGCTAACCCCAACCTCCTTCTTAGCTACAGCACCCTCGAAACGCCCTCCCTCCCCCTCGCCACACGCTATGACCTCACCAACCCCGCCGCCATCGCCACCCAACAGGCCGATTGGGCCCCAACTGCCGACCACTCGTCGAGCTCCCTCGCCGCCGCCGACTTCGACGGCGACGGTGACCTCGACCTCTTCCTCGGCGGCCGCCTCCGCCTCAACCGCTGGCCCGAAGCCGTCTCCAGCATCCTCTACCGCAACGATAACGGCCAACTCACCGATGTCACCGCCAGCAACGCCCCCGAGCTCGCCAACCTCGGCCTCGCCACCGGCGCCCTCTGGCTCGATGTCGACAACGATAACGACCCCGACCTCCTCGTCGCCACCGAATGGGGCCCCATCCACCTCTTCCGCAACGACAACGGCCAACTCACCCGCGCCACCACCGCTTCCAACCTCGATAACTACCACGGCATCTGGCAAGGTCTCGCCGCCAGCGACTTCAACGGTGACGGCCACCTCGATTTCGCCGCCACCAACATCAGCCCCAACACCCGCCACCAAGCCACCGCCGACCGCCCCAACTACATCTACGCCGGCAACGTCGATGATGATGGCGACGTCGACATTATCGAAGCCTACTACGACCAAACAGGCACCCTCTACCCCTGGCGCTTCCTCGGCATGGCCGAAGTCGATATGCCCTTCCTCGCCGCCAAATATGAGACCCACCGCGCCTTTGCCCAAGACACGCTCGAAGAAATCTACGGCGAGCGCCTTCTCCGTCCTGATGTTTTCCGCCTCCAACTCAATCATACACCCCACACCCTCTTTTTGAATGATGGCAACGGCCGTTTCCAACCCACCCCCCTCCCCCTCCTCAGCCAAACCAGCCTCAGCTTCGGCATCGTCGCCTCCGATTTCGATAACGACGGTTTCGATGACCTCTACTTCGCCGGTAACTTCCGCCACGCCGACCACGAAACCATCGCCTACGATGGCGGCGTCAGCTACTGGCTTCGCGGCCACGGCGATGGCACCTTCACCCCCGTCCCCACCGTCGACAGTGGCCTCTTCCTCCCCGAGGAAGCCCGGGGCGTCGCCCTCGCCGATTATGACAACGATGGCTGGGTTGACATCCTCGTCACCCGCAACAACACCCAACCAGCCCTCTTCCATAACCAAGGCCAAGATGGTCATAACAGCGTCCGCGTCCGCCTCCAAGGCCCTCCCGCCAACCCCACCGCTGTCGGTGCCCGCATCACCATCACCCACTCCGATGGCCATACAGTGACCCGTGAAATCCACGCTGGTTCCAGCTACCTCTCCCAAGATAGCGCCACCCTCGTCTTCGGCCTCGGCCCCGCCACTACCGCCACCGCCACCGTCCGCTGGCCCGATGGCACCACCACCCAACATGACCTCACCGCTGGCCAACTAGCTACCCTCTCCCCCTAACATAAAAAAAGGAGGCCAGCCGCCAAGCGGCTGGCCTCCCTCACCGCCTACGGCTTCACCACTCCCGGCAAATAAACCGCATACACTTGCTCCACCACCACCGTCTGCGTCACCACCTCGCTATTCGTCGTATTCCCCACCGATAACGTCACCGTCATCTCGCCCCCCGTCATAAATGTATGCGTCACTACCTCCCCCATCCCCATCTCACCATCCCCAAAATCCCAAACATAATCCACATTCGTCCCCGCACTGACCGTCGCTGTAAACACGATCGGCTCACCCGCAAGCACACTGCCCTCACTATCATTTATAATCGCCGCTCCCGCCACCGCTTCATCCATTGTCGCTAAACGCCACACGTAGACATCATAATCACCATTGGGCGTCTCATCATAACTCCCCGCTGTCACCACCAAATTCTGCGACCGCGACCGCCCCGTTACATAACTATACCCCAGTGGCCCCACCGCCACCGCCAATGCCAGATCCGTATCATCACCACCAATATAACTGCTGTAGGCTAACTCATCCCCCTCGGCCGTCAACACCGTCACAAACCCATCCGTCAACCCACCATAACTCCCATCAAAACCATGCCCCGTCACCGGATAATTATCCGCCGCCGTCTCTCCCACCAGATGAATCCGACCATACTCATCCACTCCCATCCCCAACGGCTCCTCCGCCTGATCCCCTCCAATATACGTGCCCCACACCAACGCATCCCCCGCCAACGACAATTTAGCCACATAAATATCATTACACGTATCAGCAAAACCGCACACACCTCCACCATGCACTTCATCATACGCGCCAGCCGTGGTCGGGAGATCGGCCGAGCGCGTCGGCCCCGTCACCACCACCCCATCAGCCGCCAACGCCACCCCAAACCCCCGATCCTCATCACTCCCACCCACATAACTACTAAACAGTAGCGTCGACGCATCCGCGCTCAAATGGGTCACAAACGCATCAAAAACCCCCTGAAACGTCTCCTGCCACGCCCCTGCCGTCGTCGGATAATCCTCCGACCGCGTCCAACCCGTCACATACACACTCCCATCCTCGGCCACCACCATCCCCCGCGCCTCTTCTTGATTGTCACCACCAATATAACTCCCATAACTCAAGTTTGTCCCACTACTATCCAACTTAGCCACAAACAGATCCCGCGCCCCCGCCAACGTCGTCGCCTGAACCCCCGCCGTCGTCGGAAAATCTGTCGACCACGTTCCCCCCGCCACATACAAATTATTCCCTCCATCTAGCGCCGCTACCGTCGCCCCATCAAAATCAAAACCACCCAAATAGGTACAATAATCAAAACCAGACCCATCCACCTTCACTTTAAACGCAAACGCATCCACATTTTCATTATAGCTCGTGTCATAACCAGGAATATCACTCCCCACAAACTCACAAAAAACAGGCGATTTCGTCTGCCCCACCACATACGCCGCCCCAGCCCCATCCACCACAATCCCGTTCCCATAATCCTCATCATCCGTCTGATCCGGATTCGGATTAACCCAAATCACATAATCCAAACCACTCCCATCCGCCTGCAACTTAGCCACATACACATCAATCCCGTGCCGACTCGTCTGCCCCCCCGCCACATTCGGAAACGCCAACGAAGATGTATACCCCGTCACATACGCATTCCCCGCCTCATCAACCGCAATCGCGCTCCCCTCATCCGTATTCCCCCCACCTAAAAAGGTTCCGAAAATTAACTGCCCCCCCCCGCTCATACTTGCCTCGGCCGTATCAGTCACCGCCAGCGGCACCGTCGACAGTTCATAAGCCCCCCACGGCAGTTCCAACGACCACCCCTCGGCCCCCTTGCTCACCGCCGCCCCCTCAAGCTGCAACGGTAATGGCGTTGATTCGCTGTTGAGGAGGTGCAAACGGCCGTTTCTCCCCGCCAACCCCACCTCTCGGCCATCTGCCAACCGCCACACCCCACCACGCCACGCCTCAGCCCCACTCACCGTCAACCCACCACCCCAAAACGACACCATCTCCGACCGCTCCCCCTGCGGCACAAACACCGTCCCCGCCGGCCACCGCCCCCGCACCGCCACCAATTCATCATCCCCCTCCGGATTCATCACCACCAACCAAAACCCATCCGCCACCAACCGCAACCGCCCCCCCGCCACCGCCGCCTCATACAACACCTCCACCGGCCACTGCCCCTCATTCGCCACCAGCAACAAATCACTCTCCACCACACTCCCCACCACCTCCACCGACCCCAGCCACCGACCCCAGCCCCAACCCATCACACTCACCACCAAAACCAAAAATAATAGCTTCTTCATTTTTTACTCCTCTAAACAATAAATGCAATCCCCGATTATAACACACCCCGCCCAACAACTTATACGCTGACCCAAATAACCCCGAACGCTATCATTCCTGTGCCGATAATGTCTGTCTTATGTCAACCAGTTTATCTACAGCCCGCTAAGGGCTGTCATTCCTGCACAGATGCTGTCCGTTTTTCTTATGTCAACAACCATTTACAGCCCGATCAGGGCTGTCATCCTCGCGAAAGCGGGGATCCACGCCTAAAATCACCTTCATTTCGGCTTCGTTCTCCGCACATCCAGATTATCTGCAATAGTACCATTGCCTATCTTCAATTTATCTTTTAAAATAAGATGTATAACCATTCGTTTTTATTATTTTTGGAGAAACCTATGAAAATCAAAACAAATATTAAAGCTGGTTCCGGTTCTAAAACACCAGAATAATTACCTAAACGGTAAAATCTGTTCAATCCCCAAAATCTGCGTCAAAACCCACCAAATCTTCTCAAACCAACCCCCAACTCAAGTGAAACACATCCTTTATTAAATCACTAACCGTCTAACCAAACACCCATCATCCGTTCATCAATCCCCCAAACGTACCGGAAAACACTTATGCCCACCCCAAAACAAACCATCCTCCTCCTCACCACCCCCCAAAGCTACCGCACCCCCGCCTTCCAAGCCGCCGCCAACACCCTCGGCCTCCACCTCCTCACTATCGTCGACCTCCCCGACGCCCTCGCCACTGAATGGCAACTCAAACACGCCCTCAACTTCAGCCACCCCGACGCCGCCACCCACCTCACTACCCTCGCCCAACAAAATAACGCCCGCGCCATCATCGCCGTCGACGATAGCGGCGGCCAACTTGCCGCCACCGCCAGCGCCAACCTCGGCCTCCCCCACAACAACCCCAACGCCGCCCTCGCCGCTCGCGACAAACATCTCATGCGCCAACAACTCAGCACCGGCGGCGCCCTCTGCCCCCACTTCCAACTCGCCCACACCGGCGATGATTTCACCACCCTCGCCACCCAAATCGACTACCCCTGTGTCGTCAAACCCACCCGCCTCTCCGGTAGCCGTGGCGTCATCCGCGCCAACTCACCCGCGGAATTCATCACCGCCGCCGGTCGCCTCACCCGCATCCTCACCGACCTCCGCGGCCCCGGCTCCCACCCCTTCCTCATCGAAGAATACATCCCCGGTGTTGAAGTCGCCCTTGAAGGGTTAATGGATAACGGCCGTTGCCACATCCTCGCCCTCTTCGATAAACCCGACCCCCTCGACGGCCCCTTCTTCGAAGAAACCATTTACGTCACCCCCTCCCGCCTCCCCCCCGCCTCCCAAGCCGAAATCGCCACCCAAACCGCCCTCGCCGCCCAAGCCCTCGGCCTCCGCCACGGCCCCATCCACGCCGAACTCCGCCTCAACAACAACGGCGCCTACATCGTCGAAATCGCCGGCCGCTCCATCGGCGGCCTCTGCTCCCGCATCCTCAACTTCACCCTCGAATCCGCCACCCAAGAGACCGATGACCCCCAAAACGCCACCGCCTCCCTCGAAGAACTTATTTTACGTCAATTGGTACAAGCCTCCCTCCCCCTCAATCGCGAACCCCAAGCCCGTGGCGTCATGATGATTCCCATCCCCCAAGCCGGCCTCCTCCGCCACGTCAACGGCCTCGACGACGCCCGCGCCATCCCCGGCATCGACGACATCGAAATCACCGCCAAAGAAAACTATCCCCTCGTCCCCCTCCCCGAAGGTGATAGCTACCTAGGCTTCATCTTTGCTCATGGTGACACCCCCACCACTGTCGAAAACACCCTCCGGGCCGCCGCCAACCAACTCCACTACACCATCGACCCCATCATCCCCCTCTCCCTACGAACATTACCCTAACTGTTCCTCTATTTAATCATTCATCTCTTGACGCGCTATCTTTATAGTTATAGTTACGATACTCAAACAAAAAAAGGTGAGTGTGCAATTGCACACTCACCTTTTTATTTAGTTATATTTATGCTCAGACGAGTTTATTACCCAATTATTTTGATGGTTGTAACGGCTTGGTACTCACATCAATTAATGGGGAATCGGTAACAGGTGCGTCCTTCTCCTCGGGAATCTCCACTTGGATAGTATCAAGCAAAGCATCAAAATTGTTCGTTACATCATCAACATTCATGCCAACTAAAGCTGTCACCAAAGGATAATAATTGGCTTCTTCAGATACCATTGTTAACAGACTCCGTTGAGCCAAATAACGACCTTGTGGACCACCAACAATGGTGTAGGTTTGGCTAACGTCATCCACAGCATCTAAAAATAATAAATACGTTTTGCCAACCTCACTAATTGGTTCTTGTTCCATTACAAACAAGTTAGTTCCATCACCACCCCCCAATTGAATCACAACAATTTCTTGACCATTATTGGCATCATCACCCATCAAGTTTTGTTGCACCACAAAAACAACTTCGGTCACGAAAAAGCCAACATTATCTGCTTTTTCTTTCGGCAATTCTTGGACCGGAACCCCATCAGGAACAACCCGATAAGCAGGTCTCACTTCTTTCACTTGCCCCACAACCACTAGGTCACTATCCCCTGTCATTTGTGACAAACTTTCATAAATAGGATAATCAGCTTCTATGTAATGCATTTGTATGGTGGCTTCATCTTTATAACGGTCACTAGCCATCACCTTAGCACCTAACAACCCAATCATCACAAACCCAACCAAAACATATTGACGCATATTCATCGTAAAATCCTTTACTTTTCAAGCCTAGTACACTGACCAACTCGTATTGCCGAATTAGGTCATCAGCCCGTGTACTTAAAAATATAACAAAATATAATGTTGTTTGTTTGGCTCCCCCGCCATTGTCATACGGTTAGGTCATCTACTCGTTAACGATAAATACCATTCGTATCAGTAACATCATGAGTTTGAGGGGTGTTATAACTCAAGTAGCCCTGCTTCATAATAGACCGATAAAAAATCGATGTCGTATGTGCCAATCCAATACCATGCCCCAATTCATGCGCCGCTACTTTTTGACGCGTTGCTGTCGATTGATTAGCCAAGGTACGTTTATTCATATATAAATCGGCCCAACTGTAGACACAATTAGACCCACCACCAGGACAAGGATGATGCACTGCTAAACCCCACCATGTTCCTGAGTTTGTAACTGTATAAAAGTCTACTTTAGAATTGGCATAAGTCGTTTTATACACCACCAAACGAGTGGGCGTATTATGCCATGATACCGCCGCTCGTTCAGCCTGATACCAATAATCCCCAGAGCGTGTATAGCCTAAATAAAGCCATTGTCCCGTTGTATGCCGAAATTTGCCGCCAAGTCGGTGTGCACTAGCAATACCAATCGGCATCAATAAAATAAACAAAAACAATCCAGCCAAAAGTTTCAATCGATATGTTTGTACCATACTATATCCTCCATTTCATAACTAAACCATAAACATTAATTACGTATCGGTCAATAAAGGTATATTATCAAACATAAGTCGCAAATCCATGACAACCATGTCTCAATTTATATCCCAATAAAATTGATGGTTGTTACGGCTGGAACTTATATCCAATAGATGGTACTGTTATAATAAATTGTGGTTTGGAAGGATCTTTTTCAATCTTTTTACGTACTCGGTAAACCAGCCTCCGCACAAGATCAACACTCCCCTCACCCGCATACCCCCAAACCCTCTCAACCAACACATTGGCGGGCATTATCTGTTCCGCATGCGTCATTAACAGATAAAGTAATGAAAATTCTAGTTTTGATAATTTTTGTATCCCTATTTGCGGCACATTTACAGTATAGGTTTTATTATCAATAATTAGCTCTGTCTCAATCCCAATTTCAGGTAATAGTGTAATAGGCACCCCTGTTGAACGTCGTAACAAGGCTGATATCTGGCTCTGTAATACACGCATACTATATGGTCGCGTAATAATAATATCTACACCTTGTTCTAGTAAATCAATATGTTGTTTCTCTGCTAAATAGTCACTTATGATAACAATAGGCACAATTGTCATTTCACGAAGTAGTTTCACCAATGGACTATCTACGTCCACTAATGATAATAAAATCATCTGCGATGGCATCACCTCTAACTCTTGCAATAACTCATTCTCATTACTCCAAGACAACACATTCCAATCTATTTGTTGGAATGTGTAGGTTAACAAGCGCAATTCTGCCAAGTCATGACTAAATATATAAATCTGAGGCACGGCAGATAACCTACTTACGCCGTGGCGCTTTCCCCGCCGGCGCCGGCGCCGCCCCACTCCCTTCAGGCGTCCACCCTTCCGGCATCGGCGCCTGCTCCCCAAAGAAAAACTGCTCCATCTGCTCAAATAAAAATTGATGCGAACGTGGATCAGCCATATTCAACCCATAATGATTAATCAAAATCGTCGCCTGCCGTTGCCATAACTCCCACCCCTGTTCTGATATATTCTCAAAAACACGCTCCCCTAACTCACCAGGGAACGGCGGTTTATCCAACGCTTTCAACGTCTGCCCTAATTTAGCACAATCAACCACTACCATTGTCACTTCTCGTCTGCTCATACCCAACCTCTCTATAATCTAATCAAATCTAATAAAATAACGACACTCCTTAGTGTATCCTTTCCTCTCCCCCCTTGTCAACTTTCAATCCCAAAACCCTCACCAATCACACCACTCCTCCCCTTCACTCCCCACTACAAAGCTACCAATACCAAAATCATAATCCCCCACGCAACATAATTGCCATAGGGCAATTCAGCAAACCCCGCTATCAATGCTCCCCACACCACCGCTAACCCCAACCCCCCTAGATACATCCATTCCGGCTCTACTTGCACCAAAGCTAACGGCCACCACCAAAAAACAACCAATGAGGAAATCAACCACC
This sequence comes from Anaerolineae bacterium, assembly GCA_035459145.1. GTDB lineage: Bacteria > Chloroflexota > Anaerolineae > Promineifilales > Promineifilaceae > DATHYN01. The sequence continues at coordinate 16,964 of DATHYN010000206.1, forward strand.
ACCCCCATCCCATTAACAATAACCGCCGCCGCTCCTCATCCCACGCGGCCACTAACGTCCCCCCAGCCATCACCCACCAAACCAGCACCTCTTCCACATTAAATGGCGTCCACTGCAACACACGCAATAACGGATAAGCCGCCGTTTGCCCCAAATATACCGCCATCTCCCCCAAACCCGCCGCCGGTAACACCGACCCCGGCCACACAAAAAACCAATAAACGGCCAAATACACAATCCCCATACCCATTAAAATCAACCACGGATTTTCCTGTAACAATGGCCGCAAACTCGGCATCCCCACCTCAGGCGGCCAAATATACCAATGTAATAACGCCACAAATGGCCCTAAAACCACCACCATTTCATGCGTCAACAACATCAATCCCCCTAACATCACCAACAATGGCCCCCACACCGACCACCCCTGACGCAAACCACTTAAATAAACATGCAACGCCAACAACAACCACACCCCTGCTAACAGAAAACTATGATTCATCACCTCCCCGATCGCCGCCTCACTCCACGGCCACGCCACCATCAAAAATCCCGCCGCCGCTGTCCGCCCCCACACCGGCCGCAATCGCCACAATAACCACACCAACAAAGACGCCACCACCCCCTGCAATAACATCCCCCACAACCACAACAAACTGATCCGATTTATCCCAAATAAATCACGCCAAAAAAACGTCATCGCTAATGACAACGGCCGATAAAAACCGAAATCTGGCGTTGGCAACCACACCGTCCCCCAATTCAATCCAATTGCCCGCTGTAAATAAACAACATCCCCACCCTCCAACCCGCGCTCCGTCAATAACCCATACCACCCTAACACCCATAACATCAACCACCCTAACAACACCGCTAACCGTTGCCGTGGCGGCACTTCCCACACCCGAATCATAATTTGTCTAGCTTGTGATACTACGTCAGACACGATTTATACTCGCCCAAACTCATGCGCTAATTGCGCTACTGATAAATAAATTAACGTTGGCCGCCCATGCGGACACGTATGTGGGTTTTCACACCCCTCCAATTGCCGTATTAACGCATCCATCTCCGCCATTGATAACAGTTGCCCCGCTTTGACAGCCGCCGTTTTGCATACCCGTCGCAATAACTTATCTTCTACTTTAGATAACATCGGTACTTTACCACTTCCTAAATCATCAACAATATCTAATAATAATTGATTCGGGTCGTGCTCCGATACAATTGCTGGTATGCCTCGAATCATAAACGCATTAGGCCCAAATGGCTCTAATTCAAACCCAACTCGGGCCAAACTCGGCCGAAACTCCTCAATCAACGTCGCATGTGCCGGCGGCAAATGCACCGCCGACCCCACCACCAACCCCTGCACCGGTATCTGCTCCTCCCGCCCCCACTGCGCCAAAAACTGTTCATACAAAATACGCTCATGCGCCGCATGTTGATCAATCAAAAACAACCCATCAGGCCCTTCCGTCACAATATAAGACGCCCCCACCTGACCAATCACCCGCATAATCGGCAACCGCTCTCCCTCACGCCGCGTCTGCGACGCGGCCCCGCTCTGCGACGCGGCCCCGCCCTGCCCCGTCGGATCCGTCGCCAACTTACTCTCCGCCCACAACTGCCCTTGTGACCCTTCCCCCCCTTCCCAATTAGGTGGTGGCCCCGGACTCTCCCCCTCACCCCCCTCATCCGCTTCATCAAACCATCCCCAATCCGTCTCGCCTCGGCCTCCCCCACGCTCCTCCCGCCGCCCAAACGCCTTCTGATTTAAATTCCCTTCCCACCCCCCACTCACACTCGACGCAAAACTCCCCACCGCCCGCACCGGACTATCCCCAATTAAGGCCGCCCGCACCGCCCGCTGTATCGCCCCAAACGGCGTCTTCCCCCGAAACCGTATCTCCGTCTTCGCCGGATGCACATTCACATCCACCTCTTTTGGTGCCACCTCTAAAAACAAAATCGCCAACGGATAACGCCCTTTCGGCAATAACGTATGATACGCTTGAATCACTGCGTAGGTCAACTGCTGATCTTTGATCCACCGCCCATTGACAAATAACGTGATATGACTCCGATTAGACCAATGTTTGCTCGGTGGACTCACAAATCCGTTAATTTTCGTCCCTAACGGCCGTTCCACCGTCGCCGCCTCCTCACTCGCCACCTCTAACAACGCCCGTGCCGTCTCCAAACCATACACCGCCAATAACACATCCCGGACAACCCCATTCCCATTCGTCTCAAACGTCACCCGCCCATCATGCGCTAACCGAAACCGTACCTGCGGATAAGCCAACGCATACCGCGTCACAAACTCATCAATCAACCGCTTTTCCGTCATCACTGTCTTTAAAAACTTAAGCCGCGCTGGTACATTAAAAAACAAATTCTCTATCGATAATACCGTCCCCTGTGGCGCTCCCACTAACTCCTCACCCACTATCTTCCCCCCCTCCAACTGCAATCGACTCCCCGCCTCCGCCTCCGCCGTCCGCGTCACCACCGTCACTTGACTCACCGCCGCCACCGCCGCTAACGCCTCTCCCCGAAACCCCAATGTCCCAATCGCTTCTAAATCGGCCGCACTAACCAGTTTCGACGTCGCATGACGCCGAAACGCTAATGCCACTTGCTCCCGTGGAATCCCTTCCCCATTATCCGCAATCTGAATTAATTTCCGCCACCCCTCACGTATCTCTAAATTAATCGTCGTCGCCCCCGCATCCAACGCGTTTTCAATCAGCTCCTTCACCACCGAAGCTGGACGCTCCACCACTTCCCCTGCCGCAATTTGCGACGCTAACTGTTCTGATAAAAGTTGAATAGGCATAATCCGTATTTTACCATAAAATTATATCCATGCCTTATACACCAAACTATTTTGTCCCGCCAGAACGGCATCCTTATGACCTGATTGCGACCATCGACAACACCCCGTCCCCCGTCGCCTGTCTCATGCTCCATGGCTTTATGGGCAGCCCTTATAGCTCCCGTCCCATGGCCCAATTCCTCTCTGCCCACGGTATCTCCATGCACGCCCCCCTCCTCCCCGGCCACGGTAACTACCCCGAAAAACTACACAAAATCGACCGCCAACAATGGTTCCACGCCGCTGAAGAAGCATTTCACCATCTAAAAAATAAATATCAACATCTGTTTATCATCGGCCACTCGATGGGTACCGTCCTCGCCGCCCACCTCATCACCACTTTCGGTCACATCGATGGCCTCATTATGCTCACCCCCCTCTACGCTATGCCCGATAAACGTCTGCGCTATATCATCACCCTTCGCCACATTATGCCTTGGTTCTATCCCTACTACTTTAAAAGCCTCCGCCCTCTCGTCAAACAACGTGTCCTCGACTTTGACCCCACCGTCGATTTCGATGACCCCGCTATTCAAAAATGGCTGCCTCGTGGCACCCGTATCCCCACCACCGCCTTCTATCAAATGAGCCAAATGATTCAACACGGCCGCACCCTCTGGCCCCAACTCCATCTCCCTATCCTCCTCTTCCAAGGCGGCCATGACCCCGCCGTCTCTCCCGCCTCCATGCAACAACTCTTCGCCTCCATCCCCAGTTCCGATAAACATCTACAAAAATTCCCCCAAGCCGGTCATGAACTTATGCGTCCCTTTGAACCTGCTCATGCCCAAGTCTGGCGCCACATCCATCACTTTATTGACCAACGTACCCCCATCACCCTCCCCCAACTCCCCCATTGAATCATCTGTCAAAAACCAGTATAATCCTTTTGCTTGGCTATCACCCCCTAAATCATTGTTTAAAATGATTTAGGTACAATTTAACAAAGATCTATCTGTCTACTGGATTTTTTAGATTTCGATATGCTGATAATACCAATCAAAGGTATCATCACAATAAAAAATCCCTAAGGTAAGGAGAAAACCATGTTTAAACGCAGTTATCTGCTTTTATCACTTTTAACAATTTTTAGTGTCATTCTCGCCGCTTGTGGCGGCGGCGCCGCTACCAGTGACAAAGTCTGTGTCGTCCTCGACACCGGTGGCGAAAATGACAAAAGTTTCAATGAATTTAGTCTCAAAGGTGCTCGCGATGCCGCCAATGACCTCGGCCTCGAGTTCTCTCATATCGTCTCCGCTAGCACCACCGACTATGAAAAAAATATCAACAACTTCGTCAGCGAAGGTTGTGGCCTCATCGTCACCATCGGCTTCTTGATGGGTGATGCCACCGCCGCCGCCGCTCGCGCTAATCCCGATGTCCAATTCGCCATCGTCGATGTCGCCTACTTCCCCGGCGCCGGCTGTGATGAAAGCGTCTCTAGTTGCTACACCGAAGAAGGTGGCCTCGATAATGTCACCAGCCTCATGTTCGCTGAAGATGAAGTCGGTTACCTCGCTGGTACTCTCGCCGGTTGTATGACCGAAACCAATGTCATCGGCTCCGTCTCCGGTATGGAAATCCCACCGGTACAACGCTTTGTCGAAGGGTATCAAAATGGTGCTAAAGCCCAAAACCCTGATGTCGAAGCCCTCAATGTCTACATCCCTGACTTCAATGACCCTGCCACCGGTAAACAAGCGGGCCAAACCCAAATCGGTGAAGGCGCTGATGTCATCTTCGGTGTCGGTGGTAATACCGGTAATGGTGGCCTCCTCGCCGCTCACGAAGAAGGCTTAATGGCTATCGGTGTCGATGTTGACCAATATAACACCTACCCCGAAATCGCTAGCTCCCTCATCACCAGCGCGCGTAAAAATATGGATATCGCCACCTACAATGCCGTTGAAGCTTACTCCGAAGGCACGCTCGAACCAGGTATCCAACTCGCTAACGCCGCCAATGATGGTGTTGGCTTGGCTGATTATCATGATTGGGCCGACAAAATCCCTCAAGAATGTAAAGATGCTGTAGAAACAGCTCGCCAAGGCTTGGCTGATGGCTCAATCAGCACCGGTTCCTCACAATAAAATAACGATTCCCGGTTGAGCACGTCTGCCCCATGTAACGTGCTCAACCTTTTTGGTGATAGCCTCATGGCCAGGTAGTGATGCCCTCTTAAAGTTTGTCACTGCCTGGCCTTTCAGATATACTTAACATAAGCTTTTTAGGGGCTTTGCCCCTTTAATTTATTTCCTGTCATAACAGTTCGTGAGCAATTAGCCACTATGTCCCAATCCCCTATCTTAGAAATACGCGGTCTCACGAAACGCTTCCCCGGCGTTTTAGCCAATGACGCCGTTGATCTAACCCTCAACAAAGGGGAAATTATCGCTCTGCTGGGCGAAAATGGGGCCGGCAAAACCACTCTCATGAATATGCTTTACGGCCTCTATCAACCAGATGAAGGCGAAATCTTATTCAACGGCTCCCCTCTTGTAATGGACTCCCCCAATGATGCCATCGCCGCCGGCATTGGCATGGTTCATCAACATTTTATGCTCATTCCCGTCATGACTGTTACCGAAAACATCATGCTCGGTGTCGAACAAACACGCGGCCCCCTCCCCGGCCTCCTCGGTAAATATTTTGGCCGTATCGACCGCCGCTCCGTCGCTAAAGAAATTAAAGAACTATCCCAAAAATATAACTTATCCCTCAACCCCGATGATTACATTAAGGATTTACCCGTTGGTATCCAACAACGGGCCGAAATCATCAAAGCCCTTTATCGTGGCGCTGAAATCCTTATCCTCGATGAACCCACCGCCGTCCTCACCCCCCAAGAAGCCGAAGAACTTTTTACCATCATGAAACGCCTCACTAACCAAGGCGTCTCCATCATCTTTATCACCCATAAACTGAAAGAGGTCCTGCGCATCGCTGACCGTATCGCTGTCCTCCACCGCGGCCGCCTCGTCGGCACCACCTCCCCCGCTGAAGCCGATGAAGCTAAACTCGCCGAAATGATGGTTGGCCGCCAAGTCATCCTCAAAGTCAATAAAAAACCAGCCAAACCCCAAGCCCCTATCCTCCAAGTCACTAACTTGTCGGTTAACGATGACCGTGGCCAAACCTCCGTCAACAACACCTCTCTCACCGTCCATGCTGGTGAAATCCTCGGTATCGCCGGCGTGCAAGGCAATGGCCAACGCGAACTCATCGAATCCATTACCGGCCTTCGCCTCCCCACTCAAGGCTCTATCTCTCTCAATGGACACGATATCACCACCCTCTCCCCACGCCCCATCACCGAAATGGGCGTCGCCCACATCCCCGAAGATCGTGAAAAGCATGGCTTTATCCATTCCTACACCATCGCTGACAATCTGGTCCTCAATCAATATTATCAACCCCCTTATGCCCAAGGTGCTCGTCTCCAATTCGAAAACATTGATAAACATGCCCAAAAAATGGTTGACGCCTTCGATGTCCGCACCCCCAGCATCTATACCCCAACCGGAACCCTTTCTGGTGGCAATAAACAAAAAGTTATTATCGCCCGCGAACTGTCACGCCCCCTCAAACTGCTCATCGCCAACCAACCAACGCGTGGCGTCGATGTCGGTTCCATCGAATTTATTCATAATCAAATCATCGCCCAACGGGATGAAGGCGTCGCCGTCCTCCTTATCTCCGCTGAATTAGACGAAATTTTAAACCTAGCCGATCGTGTCGCTGTCATGTTTGATGGCCAAATTATTAAAACTTTGCCCATCGCTGAAGCAACCCGTGAACGTATCGGTCTGCTCATGGCCGGGTCATCTGATTAAATACCTATGAATGACAATAGCTTGCTCCAACGTATCGGTCGTGCCCTCCTCATCCCTACCTTAGCCATCATCACCTCACTCATTATTGGGGCGCTCATCATTATTATCACCGCCGAAAGCCCTTTAATCGGGCTCACCAAAGTCGGTATCGGCTATTGGGGCATTATCGATGGCGCCCTTCTCAGTCGTAATGGTATCCCCAACACATTAGTCGCTACCATCCCCCTCATCCTCACCGGCCTCGCTGTCGCTATCCCTTTTCATGCTGGCCTGTTCAACATTGGCGCCGAAGGGCAGTTCATGATGGGTGCCCTTATCGGCACCCTCGTTGGCATTTATGTCCCCCTCCCCGTTGGCATTCACCCCTTAGCCGTCCTTCTCTTCGGTTTTATCGGTGGCGCCCTTTGGGGACTTATTCCCGGACTCCTCCGTGCTTATATGGGTGCCCATGAAGTCATCAATACCATCATGCTTAACTTTATCGCCATCGCCATCGTTAACTACGCAGTACGCCAACCGTTTAAAGCCGAAAATACATCCAGTGTCCAAACATTGCCTATTCAAGAATCAGCAGAACTATTTCGTCTGGTTGGCCGTCTCCATGTTGGTATCTTTGTCGCCCTTATTCTGGTTGCCCTCTGCTACTTTTTCCTCTTCCGCACCACTTGGGGCTTCGCCCTTCGTACCACCGGCCACAACCCCGATGCCGCTCACTACGCCGGCATTAACCCCAAACACCAGTTTGTCATTAGCATGACTTTAGCTGGTGGCTTAGCTGGTGTCGCTGGTGTCATGGAAGTCCAAGGGCTGAACCATACGCTTACCGAAAGCTTCAACGCCGGTTATGGCTTCGATGCCATTGCCGTTAGTCTCCTTGCCCTCAACAACCCAATAGCCATCATTCCCGCCGCTTTTATCTTCGCCATCCTTCGTATTGGTGGTGACTTTCTCCAAATTCGCGCCAACTTGTCTGTTCATATCGTCTCAATCTTACAAGCCCTTATCTTACTCTTTGTCTCCGCCCCAATGATTATCCGCTACTTGTACCGTCTACCTAAAAAAGCAAAAAAACAAGATGCACCCATAGCCCGGGGCTGGGGAGGGTAATTTTTCATGGATAATATCGATATCATCCTCAAATTAACGCTGGCTACCGCCACCCCCATCGCCCTCGGCGCCTACGCCGGCCTCTTTAGTGAACGTGCCGGTATCGTTAACATCGCCATCGAAGGCATGATGCTCACCGCCGCTATGTTCGCCGGCTTTGTCTCCGGTTATACCAATAGCCTCTTCCTCGGCGTCCTCGCCGGCCTCTTCAGTGGCGCCCTCATGGCCGCCCTCCATGGTATCATCTCCATCCGCTTCAAAACGGACCAAATCATTAGCGGTATGGTCATTAATATCCTCGCCGTTGGCTTCACCTCCCACATGTACCAAATCTACCTCGTCCCCCCCCGCTGGCCGGGCTCGGCCGGCTCCTTCTCCCCACTCGAAATCCCCCTCCTCTCCCAAATCCCCTTTTTCGGCGAAGTCTTCTTTAAACACCAACCTATCGTCTACTTCATGCTCATCGCCACCCCCCTCATTCACTATGTTCTCTTCTATACCCCTTGGGGCCTGCGCCTCCGCGCCGTCGGTGAACACCCCCGCGCCGCCGATACCCTCGGCATCAACGTCCAACTCACCCGCTATATGAATGTCATCATCGGTGGCCTCTTCGCTGGCCTCGCCGGTATCTGGCTCTCTCTCGAATGGGTCGGTACTTTCACCATCGGCATGACCAACGGCCGTGGTTATATCGCCCTCGCCGCCCTCATCTTCGGCCGCTGGACACCTTTCGGCGCCTTCGGCGCCGCCCTCATCTTCGGCCTCGCTAACGCCATCCAAATCCGCACCCAAACCCTCAACCCCGATATCCCCGCCGAATTCCTCCAAGTCCTCCCCCATATCCTCACCATCCTCATCGCTTCTTTTAGCCAATCAACCCCGCCCGCCGCTGTCGGCCAACCGTACGAAACTGAATAACATACCCTCACCCACAGACAATGTCTGACTCTGGCCGCCAACAACACCTGCTCCTGCAAATTATCTGCCTCACCCTCGGCCGCTGGCTCCTCAACAGCTCCCTCCGCTTCGTCTACCCTTTCCTCCCCGCCATCGCCCGCGGCCTCGGCCCCACCGTCTCCTACACCAGCCTCGTCCAACTCGTCTCCTGGCGAAATCTCACCGGCCTCGCCAGCCCTTTCCTCGGCATCTTCCTCGACCACTACCCCCGCCGTCACGCCATGCTCCTCGCCCTCACCCTTTTCGCCCTCAGTAGCTTCGCCCTCCTCATCTGGCCCACTTACGCCGGTATCGCCCTCGCTATGCTCACCGTCGCCCTCGCCAAAGCGCTCTACGACCCCGCCATCCAAGCTTATCTCGGCGACCAAATCCCCTACGCCCAACGGGGCCGTTTCCTCGGCATCACCGAACTTGGCTGGGCCCTCGCCCTCCTCATCGGTGCCCCTCTCGCTGGCTGGCTCTTAGCCCGCTACCACTGGTCAACTCCCTTTCTCGTCTACGGCGCCCTCGCCATCCCTGTCGCCATCGGTATCTATCTCCTCATCCCCCCCACCCCACCAGCTAGCCAACGTCAACTCCCCTCTTTCCATCTCCTGCGCCGCTATCCCGCTACCTTTTTCGCTTTCATTTATATTTTTCTCATCATGGGCAGTATCGACCTCCTCTTCATCGCCTACGGCCCTTGGATGGAATCCGCTTTCCAACTTGATATCACCCGCCTCGGCCTCACCGCCGGCCTCATCGGTGGTAGCGAACTCCTCGGCGAACTCATCGTCATCAACTGGATCGACCGCTGGGGCAAACGCCCCGTTGTCATCACCGCCGCCCTCCTCAACGCGACCAGTTATCTCCTTTTGCCCTATTTGAGTTATAATTTCTGGGGAGCGTTGCTTTTGCTCGCTCTTATTTTTTGTACGTTTGAAATAACGGCCGTTGGCGGCCTCCCCCTCATGACCGAAATCGCTCCCCCCGCTCGCGGCTTTGTCCTAACTTTACTTCTTGCCGCCATTAGCCTCGGCCGCGCCGTCGGCGCCGCCCTCGGCGCTTGGCTCTGGCAACAATTTGGCTTAACCGGCGTCGCTTTCGTGGCCAGTGCCGCCATGTTCCTCGCCGTTACTATCCTCACTCTCACCATTAAGGAAGCTACTGATGACTATCAACATTGACCTTCTTATCCATTCAGCTAATCAAATCTGTACCATCCCCGATAACGGCCGCCCCCAACGCGGCCACGACCTCGGCCAACTTGGTATCATCACCGATGGCGCTATCGCCATCAACGACGGCCACATCCTCGCCATCGGCCCCAGCGCCGACCTCCAAGCCCAATATACCCCCGCCAACACCCTCGATGCCACTAACCATTGCCTCCTCCCCGGCTTCGTTGACCCCCACACCCACATCCCCTGGGCCGGTGACCGTGCCGCTGAATTCGAAATGCGTGTCGGCGGCGCCACCTACATGGACATTATGGCCGCCGGCGGTGGTATCATGTCCACCGTCCTCCAAACCCGCCTCGCCAATGTCACCGACCTCGTCCGTGACAACCTCCCCCGCCTCCGCCGCATGTTACAACATGGCACCACCTCCGCCGAAACTAAAACCGGCTACGGCCTCGATCTCCCTACGGAAATCAAACAACTCGATGCCATCGTCGCCCTCAACAATGCCCAACCCATCGATCTCACCCCCACTTTCCTGCCCGCTCACGCCGTCCCCGCCGAATACAAAAACGACCCCGACGCTTTTGTCACCTATGTCATCGACGAAATCCTGCCCGCTGGCGCTGAATGGATGAAACAACACCATCTCACCCTCTTCTGTGATGTCTTCTGTGAAGCTGGTGTCTTCGATGTCAACCAAACCCGCCGCATCTTAGAACGGGGCCGCGACCTCGGCTATGAGCTCAAACTCCATGCCGATGAGTTTGAAGGTCTCGGCGGCACCGCCCTCGCCGCTTCCCTCGGCGCCACCTCCGCCGACCACCTCGTCAAAACCCCCGATGAAGATATTATCGCCCTCGGCCTCAGTGAAACCATCGCCGTCGGCCTCCCCGGCACCCCCTTCGGCCTCGGCCACCACGAATACACCCCCGCCCAAAAAATTCTCGACGCCGGCGGCGCCCTCGCCCTCGCCACCGATTGCAATCCCGGCACTTGCTGGTGCGAATCCCAACAAATGGTCATCGCCCTCGCTTGCCGCTACATGGGCCTCACCCCCGCCCAAGCCCTCGTCGCCACCACCCTCAACGCCGCCTACGCCATCCGCCGTGGCGACCAAATCGGCTCCCTCACCCCCGGCAAACAGGCCGATATCATCATGCTTACCCCCCCCGACTACCGCCACCTCGGCTACCGTTTCGGCACCAATCTCGTCCACACCGTTATTAAACAGGGTGAGATTGTCGCCCAAAATCTCTAGGAGATAATCTAATGGATACCTTGCTAGCTACTTTTGGCCTAACGATGAATGAGCTCATCACCATGATTACCTTGCTCGTCATCGGCGTCATCATTTTGACTGTGCTACGCTTTGCCATTCGCCTCACCGCCACCTTAATGCGGATCGGCTGTTTCTTGATCATTCTTGTCGTCGGCGCCGTTTTATTCTTATCAATGATTAACTGAAGGATAAAACGGCCGTTGGCAACCATGCCGACCCCAGTTATAATGCAACCATGAACATTTTAAATCTCTTATCCAAAATCGATCAACTATCATCGTTACACTATCGCCCCCGACAATACGGCTTCCTTCTCATCACTAGCCTCATTCTCCTCTTAGCCGCTTGTGGCCAAGACCCCACCCCCACCGTAACTGCTCCCAACAATGACACCAATCCCTCCCCAGCCACCAACCCCCAACCCAATGCCACCACCCCCACCAACACCGCCACCCCACTCCCCCCTTCCCCAACCCCCACCCCACCGCTTGCCGCTATGGTCAATGACACCCCCATCTACCTCCACCGCTACGAGCGTGAATTAGCCCGCTATGAACAAGGCTGGATCGCTACCGGTCTAGCTGACCCCGATGAAAATTATCGCCAAATCGTTCTCGATAGCTTGATCGATCGTCTTCTCATCGAACAAGCTGCCCGCCAAGCTGGCTATACCACCTCCCCAGATATGATCGCCACCCGTTATTCACAAGATTCCGCCCAAGCTGGTAACATCGATAATTTCAATGCTTGGCTCGCCGCTAATCAATATACCCCTGAAGAATATCTCGATGAAATCGCTCACGGTATTCTCGAATCACAAATTATTCCTCAAATCACCGACGCGGTTCCCTACGCCCTCCCCCAAGTCCGTGCCCGCTATATTCGACTGAATGATCCTCTGTTGGCCGAGGAGGTTCGAGCCCGCGCCGCCGCGGGCGACGACTTCACCTTCCTCGTGCAACAATATAGCCTCGACCAAAATACCGCCGATTTTGGTGGCGACCTCGGCTACTTCCACAACCAAGGTCAACTATTTGCCCCCGAAATCGAAACAGCTGCCTTCTCTTTGCCCGTTAACGGTATTAGCGCTGTCATTCCCGTCACCATTAACGGTACCCAAACCTACTACATCCTCCAAGTCACTGACCGCCAAGAAGATATGCCTCTTACCCAAGAACAACGTCAACCGCTTGTCCAGCGGGCCACCCAACAATGGCTCGCCCAACAACGTCAACAAGCCACTATTTCCCTATTTATCGACCCCTCTAATTCTGAATAATCTGCTGAAGGTGCTACATGAGTCAATTGTCCCGTTTTGAAGACCCCAAGGACCGCCGTCGTGGTGGTATTAACTTCCTCAATGTGTTTACCGTGATGATCGTCGGTGCCGCTCTCATGTTAGGCGGCAGCTTCATTATCATCTATCTTTTCCCCGATCTCGTGCCTGGTCTAAGCAATGTCATCACCCCACCTACCCCTTACCCCACACCCACCCTCATCGCCCGCGCACAACTACCCACCGCCACCAGCACCCCCTCACCTGAAGCGCTCGACGAAGCCACCATCGTTCCCACTTGGACCCCTGTCATCTTCACCACCGTTGACGCCACCGCCACCAATACCCGTCAACCAAC
>DATHYN010000207.1:0-27652 GCA_035459145.1 Anaerolineae bacterium
CGCAATTCCCCCATCACCTTCTTCAACCGCACCCGCTGCCCCCCCATCCCCAACGGCCGCATCCGCTCCCCTGCCCGCCGCCCCCGTACCAATAACTGCTCATCCGGTGCCAACGCCAACCAAGCCACAAACGGATCATCATCGTTGACTAACGCCGCCTCGGCCAACGCCCACTTCGCCTCCAATCGCCACCCCCCCGCTAAACGCAACTCCCCCGGCACCCCCAATAACTGCGCCACCGCCGTCACCAACTGCGGCCCATCATACCCGATCTCTACATCTGACCGTAATAATAGCAAACTCTCATATTCCACCCGTAATTGGACGCCTGCCCCTAAATCAACCTCTCCCCCCACTTGCCCCCTTTCCGCCACTGACCGCGCCAATTCAACCGCTTTGAACGCCAATTCCCCACCAGCAGCCACTTGCTCCCACCCATAACGCAAACTACGCCGCCGCAACGCCAATGGCGCCTCACACCATTCAGCCCGCGACCACCTCACCCACCCAGCCCCCTTCGCCTGCACCCAACCCAACCAAGCCGCCGCTGTCTCTGCCTCTAACCACGCTACATCCGCCGCCACAATTGTCGCCGTCTGCCCCAACAAACGACTAATTTCCGGATTATAATCCGCCAACAAGGGCAATAGCTGATGACGAATACGATTCCGTCGAAAGCGCACGTCTTGATTCATCTCATCTTCTAATGGCTTTAACTCATAATCATCACAATATGCCCGCAACGCCGCCTTCGGCACCGTTAACAACGGCCGTGCCAGCATAATATCCAACTCATCTTCACACGGCACCACTCCCTTGGGTCGCATCCCCGCCAATCCATTCAAACCAGCCCCCCGAATCAAATGCATCAACACCGTTTCCGCTTGATCATCCGCGTGATGGGCGGTAATCACTGCCGCCGCTTGCTTCTCCTGCGCATAGCGCGCCAAAAGATTATAACGGCCGTGTCGACTCGCTTCTTCTAAGCTCTCTCCCCGCTCGGCCGCCCGCGCCGGCGCATCAAATGATAAAATCGCCAACGGCACCGACCACCTCGCCCCCATCTCCTCCAAAAATATCGGGACCTCATCCTCATCAGTCGGCCACAAATGCAACACATGCACCCCCCACACCCGCCCCCGCCAGCGCCCAGCCCCTTGCACCAACATATGCCATAACGCCAACGAATCAACCCCACCCGATACTGCCACCACCACATCACTCTTCTCATCTAAACCAATACTTTCTAATTGTTGCTTAACAATTTTTCCTACATCCATTTTCCTTGCCTCTGCTCATAGACAGAAAGTTTGAATCCGATATGATCGCTATTTTCTACTAAAATAAAAGATTTTACCACTGCTCCCTCTCCTCACCCCTCTGCCCACCACCTTTCACCGCGCAAAAAAAAAAGGCTTCCTTACGGAAGCCTCATAGGGCGGGTGGGAGTCGAACCCACATGAGATTGCTCTCGGCAGATTTTAAGTCTGCTGCGTATGCCATTTCGCCACCGCCCCACACAAACAATTATTGTACAACTTATTATCTTGAATAGCAAGAAATTTGCCAAATTTGCCCAATTTTGACCCAATTTCGAGCAAAAGTGACGAGATGTTTGACGATGGTATAGAGTAAATGTATAATGCGAGTCGGAAATAGTACTAGGATTCTTCCTAGCATAATGGAAAATTGTTTTAAATTAATTAAAACTAGTAGTCGAGCAGGAACAAACATATGGCCCTAAAAGGTGACCTGAGTAATTTTTCGACAGCTCAGTTACTCAACTTAATTAGCTTAGCGCGTAAAACGGGGACGTTATCAATTGATGGTGAAGATATGGCCCGCATGTCATTCCGTGAGGGTAAACTCATCTACGCCACTTTGGGGTCCGATAGTGAAAATAGCTTAGCCCACATCTTACAGCGTGGCGGGAAATTATCACAACAACAAACCAAAGCAATTGAAAAGCGCGCAGCTGGTACGGGTGACAAGCAGTTAGGACATTTGCTCATTCAGGCTGGATACGTCACACAAAGTGACATTATCCAAAGTATGCGCAAACATATTCTGGATGTCGCTTACAAAATTTTCACATGGGCAGAGGGGCTTTTCCGCTTTGAAGCTAATAAGCTGCCTCCACCCGACCGCATCACCA
Organism: Anaerolineae bacterium; assembly: GCA_035459145.1. Classification (GTDB taxonomy): domain Bacteria; phylum Chloroflexota; class Anaerolineae; order Promineifilales; family Promineifilaceae; genus DATHYN01. The sequence goes on from DATHYN010000207.1 coordinate 2,156, forward strand.
TTCCTATTGATTTGGATAGTGTTATTCTTGAAGGCAGTCGTCGCTTGAAAGAATGGGAACATCTTCAAGATGAGTTGCCCAGCCTAGACATCTGTCTCAAATTCCCTGACCAACCAAGTACACGGTTGAATAAAATCAACTTGACGGTTGAGGAATGGAAGGTCATTTCCTTTATTGATCCCAAAAACAATATGCGGCAAATCGCTAAAGCGAATAATTTGAATGATTTTCAAATCCGCCGCATTGTTTATAGCTTATTACAAGCTGGTCTGGTCGAAATCGCAAGCCAACCCCGGGCGGTCAAAAAACCACCCCCTACCCGTTCCCAAAAAGCACGGGCAGAACGCGAAGCGCAAAAATCGCCAGACGTTAAACGTACGATTGTAAATCGCCTCATTGATCGTATTCGCCGCATATAGCGAAGAAGAGGTATGTTTTGATTGGTCCTGTTGTCAGCGGGGCTTGATTACATGACAAGCTAAGTAAACGAAGTAACGAGGTTCCATGGAAGCCGTAAAAATGGTCATTACCGGCCCGTTCGCAGCGGGCAAGACAGAATTTATACAATCTGTCAGTGAAATCGATGTTGTCGCTACTGAACGTAAAATTAGTAGTAGTGCGGAGATGGTTAAAGAATCCACCACCGTCGCTATGGATTTTGGTCGTATCACTGTCGATAACGACTTGGTGCTCTACCTATTTGGTACACCAGGTCAACGTCGTTTTGACTTCATGTGGGAAATTCTTTCCGAAGGTATGCTCGGTTTTGTTGTCATGGTCGACAGCACAAAACCAGAAACATTCCGCGAAGCAAAACGTATTCTCGACACATTCGCCAGCTATGCAGAAACGCCGTTTGTAGTCGCAGCTAATAAACAAGATCACGATGATGCTTGGGAGCCGGAAGATATTCGTATCATCCTGCGCCTAGATGAAAGTGTGAAAGTACTCCCTTGTGTTGCCGTAGATAAAGAAAGTGTTAAAAACGCTTTGTTAGAACTTCTTTACTCAATTCTTGACAAAATTGAAGACTAATAAAGTTAATTTGCATTTTCACAATAAGGTTGCCCAACGTCTGTAATTTACTGATTATTAACAACGTTGGCTGGGAGCCTATGGTATCATTATAGCACTGTGCTTAACACAATTAGGGTTCCTTTGTGAGGAGCCCTTGTCTTTTATAATGGACAACTGCTCTTTTTGTCACTTGCATCCTTATTCAATCATCGATAATCGTATCATGGTGGCCGTAGACAGTACCACACCGCCATATTACTCATTGACCAAGCGGAGGTCAGTGTGAGTTCAATCGTCACCAAAGAAGGTATCCTACATTACGAGACAATTGGCCGTGGTAAACCGGTCATTTTGTTGCATGGCTGGATCAATTCTTGGGACGTCTGGCGTGACTGTATGTTCGCCCTCAACCGCGTTGGGCGTTATCGTGTTTATGCTCTTGATTTTTGGGGGTTCGGGGATTCAGCCAAAAGCAATGTTGATACATTCCGGCTAAAAAGCTATGTAGGCATGGTTTACCAATTTATGGAAACCTTAGGAATTCAAGCTTCACCTATCTTTGGTCACTCAATGGGTGGCACCGTCGCCCTAAAGTTCGCCCTCACCCACCCGGAACGTATTCAAAAAGTGGCCATTGTCGGCTCACCTATCGTTGGCCGTTCATTAAACCCTTTTCTAAAGTTAGCTGGTCAAAGTTGGATCGCTGAAATTGTCTGGCGCTACCCCATCATCTTACACACAATTATGCGCATCCTCCTAGCCAATGATTCCGCACAAGTACGTCAAATGATTTTCCGCGATGTGCAACGCACCAATATGGAACCTTTTTTCCGTAGTATCGATGATTTACGTCGTACCGATTTACGTAAAGATTTAGCCAATCTCCATATTCCCGCCCTCGGCATCTACGGCACCCGCGACCGCATCGTCTCCCCCAAAAATGCAAAACTCCTTCTTGATGGCTCAGAACTAGCCCAAGTTGTCATGATGGACAAATCAGGCCACTTCCCCATGACGGATCAACCCGAAAAATTCATGGAAGTGCTCGATGCTTTCTTAAGTAATAATGATAATAGCAAAAAATCACCCCATGGCCGTGTTGGTACTGGCTCATAGGCAAAATCATGCAAAAAATCTTTCGTAGAGTCGTCTTACAAGAACCAAATCATATTCACCCTTTTAATGAGCCCGCTCGTGACCTCCGTGTGCTCAATAAACCTTTATGGTTGCATCAACGTGATGTCCTCAGTAAATATGTCAATGACGAACGTGAATATCCTGATTGGAAAACGGCTCAAATGTTTGAACGGGGCGAAAAAGTTGAAACCTTAATCCATCGTGATAACATTTTCTTCAATCAAGCACTAGTGGATGACTTCATAACCAAAGCACGCGCTGGCCACAAACCTGTCCGCCTCGCGTTCCGCGCCGATGACCCCGCTATTCGTGAACATGTTCTCCCCCTTACCAAATCCTTTTTCCGTCAAGGGGACCTCGTCTTAGCCAATATGTGGTATTTGCCCAATGGCGTCTCCCAAAGCGTTGTCGCCACCCCGCTCATTATCGAAACCGAAGCGCGTGAACGTGGTTACTACCATATTCCCCCCTACATGGCCTCAGAAACAGGTGACCTTGTCTACCAACTACCACGCAAAGCATTTGTCCTTGTCGAAAGCTGGGTGCATATCTTTGTCATTAATATCCTCTTTGGGGTCTTTGCCCAAGGGGCTAATCGTGAAGATGAATTGGATGACCGCTGGATCGACCGGCTCAAAGTGCTCTGGCACGCTATTATGGAACAAAAACAAGTCCTATCCTCTTCTTCTTTGGTCAAAGTGGGCAACAATGTCAATATCCACCCCTCGGCCCATATCAGTGGCCCCACCATCATCGGCAATAATGTCACCATTGGCGCCGGCACCGTCATCGATAACTGTATCATCGGCAATAACGTCAATATCTCCCAAGGCTGTCAACTCATGCTCAGTGTCGTCAGTGATGGCTGTTTCCTCCCCTTCCGCGCCGCTCTTTTCATGACTACGCTGATGGAAAACACAATGGTCGCTCAAAATACCTGCCTCCAACTATGTGTTATCGGCCGCGATTCATTCATTGGCGCTGGCAGTACCTTCACTGACTTTAATGTCCTCCCCTCCCCCATCAAAGCCTCCATCCGTGGCGAACTTGATCTCGCTAACTTACGTATTTTAGGTGGCTGTGTCGGCCATCATTGCCGCCTCAGTTCCGGTCTTATTATCCAACCAGCACGTACGATTGAATCGGACACGGTCATTTTGTCTTCAGATGAATACCATTTCATTAGCAAAAATGTAACCTTTGAACAAAGTGACCATCACCCATATTCGGCCAAATACCCCTATCCGCGCCTATATCCACGGCGTGAAGAGACGGAAGACGATAATTTACTGTAAAATTCACAAGGCAAAAATCTTTTTTTCTGCTACAATATAGATATGCAAGATACTTTTGCCTTTATCATCCACCCAATCGACCCACAGCGCGATGTCAGCCGCAAGTTCCCGATGCTTGGAAAGTTGCCGGTTTGGCTGATCGACTTCTTGTCTGTCTTTTTCCCCCCTGTCTATATTTCTGAAATTAATGGTGTCCGCTCACAAGCAACCAACAATGAGTTGAAAGGTTGGTTTATCGCTTGTCCGCTCACCCCCACCCGCATGATGAGCTTGCCGCCACAAGTGGTCTATCGCAAAATCATCCAGACGGGTAAAAAAGCAGAAAAGCTGGGTGCCAAAATTTTAGGGCTAGGGGCGTTTACCGCGGTCGTGGGTGATGGCGGGCAAACAATTGCCAAACATCTTAATATCCCCGTAACCACGGGCGACAGTTATACGGTGGCGATGGCGGTTGAGGCGGTCAGAAAAGCGGCCGAGGTCATGGAAATCCCCCTGCCCAAAGCAACGGTCGCCGTTGTTGGTGCCACTGGCGCTATCGGTGCCGTTTGTGCCCAAATGCTGGCCGCTGAAACAAAACAGCTTATCCTCATCGGCAAACGACCTGATGCCCTTAACCAAATCGCCCAAAAATGCCGCCAACTAGGTGGCCAAGATGTCATCACTAGTGTCGATATGGGTGATATCAATGAGGCCCATCTCATCATCACTGTCACCAGTGATGTCCAAGCCGTTATCCAAGCAGAGCATTTGCGGCGTGGTGCCATCGTCTGTGATGTGGCCCGACCACGTGATGTCTCCCTCCAAGTCGCACAACAACGACCTGATGTGCTCGTTATCGAGGGTGGCATGGTCGCTGTTCCTGGTGATGTCGATTTTGGCTTCAACTTTGGCTTTCCGCCCAAAATGGCCTATGCTTGTATGGCGGAAACAATGGCGCTTGCTCTTGAACAAAAATATGTCTCTTTCACATTAGGGAAAGAAGTACAATTGTCACAAGTGCAAACTATTGATAAAATTGCAAGTAAACATGGGTTTGCACTCGGCGGGTTTCGTAGCTTCGAACGTGCTGTCACAGACCAAGAAATTGCAAATGTCAAGGCTCAATTACAACTTAAGCCTGATTTGCTGTAAAATAATAGAACTAAGCATTAGATACGTTCTCAAAGGAACTCTTAAGACAACTTTTGAACCTTATTATCCAAATTAAAGGGAAACGTTATGAGTAATGGCAGAATATTGGTAGTAGAAGATGATTTTGATATTTCTAACATGTTACGCCTGTTCTTTACCGGACAAGGCTATCATGTAGAAGTAGCTGCACGTGGTAGTTTAGCCCTCTCAATGTGCCGGCAACAACTGCCGGACTTGATTGTGTTAGATATTATGTTGCCTGATATGGATGGTTATGCCGTCTGTCGGCAATTACGGACAACCACCCGTACCCAGCATATCCCCATCATCTTCTTAACACAAAAAGATGAACGTAGTGACCGTATTGCTGGTCTTGAATTAGGGGCGGATGATTACATCACGAAACCTTTTGATATCGAGGAATTACGGTTACGGGTTAAAAATGCGATCGATCAACATCGTCGTATGAATATGACTGACCCCCGCACTGGCTTACCAAGTGGTCGCCTTATTGAAGATGAATTGCGCAAATTGATGCGCAGCAAAAACTGGACGTTTATGCTCATTAACATCGATAATATGCAACCGTTCAATGATGTTTATGGTTTTGTCGCCGCTGATGAGGTCATTCGTTTTACCGCTATGATTATCAATCAAGTGGTTGATGAACTGGGTACGCTCGATGATTTTATCGGCCACACCGGTGGCAGTGAGTTCGTCGCCACAACCATGGCTGATAACCCGCACGCCTTGGTGAGTAAATTACGTCAACGATTCGCTGATGAAGTAGGGACTCATTACAACTTCATGGATTTCGAACAGGGTGGCATTACCATGCCTGATGGCACAGTAGCGCCTCTCATGCGTTTAGCCATGGGTGTCGTCTCTAGTGAAGATCAATCCTTTGCCGATATTCGCGAAATCACTGAAATTGCAGCTGAATTACGCCGTATGGACGGACAAGAAACCGCTTCATAACTGCATTTAAGATCAGGTTGTTACACAACTTGATCGCCATAGTTTATAACCATTAAAACTGTTTGTTGTCGGCTTGAAAATTCAGCCTAGCAAACGTTTTTAATGTATAACTTCATTGATGTATTTAGCTGTTTTTATTTACCATGTCGCTATATATAGCTAGCTATTGAGTAAAAACAGCTAAATAGGAAAAAGTAAAGTAAAAGGTTAGCAACCGCGTGACAGAGCAGATCGCCATTCAAATAGAAACAAAGCAGTTTCTGGATAACCTTAACGAGGCTATTATTATTGCCTCGTTGCATGGCGATCTCTTACATGCCAACCAATCGGCGCTACAGCTGCTAAAGCTCACCGCCAGCCCCCCCACTCTATCTGCCTTAATTGAAATAACTGGCGCGCAACTAAACGAACATTTATTGTTAGAAGATGGTATTGATGCTGAATCGCCTGTGAAAAATGGTCTTCTTAGGTTCCAATCCCATCATGTCAACACGCCAGATGGCAAACTAGTACAAATAGCACTTATCCCTGTTCAATACACAGCTAATATGTCTATTAACGGAGATAACCACTTCGCGCTCACCCAAATTGACGCCCTCGTTCGTGTTAGTGATGGCCTCAATGCCACTTTAGAACTAGATGGTATTCTCGATTTGGTCCTCAATGAAGCCATTGAAAATACTGTCTCCACAAGTGGCTATGTTAATTTACCCACGACAAATAACAGCCAACCCATTCATATCAACCAAGGGAACCCTATTCCTGTCGATTCACATTATATCGACCAAGTCTGGAATAATGGACAATCTTTACTCATTAATCGTTGGCACCATCCTGAAACGGATGACCAAGGTTCGCTCGCTCTCTATCCCATTAATTACGAAGGGCAAGTGGCTGGTATATTAGCCCTTTACAGCTCACAACCAGATCAGTACCATAGCCAACAACGTGCCTTTATCCATACACTTACAAACCATATTGCCATTGCTATTGGCAATAACCAACGGTTTCAACAGTTGCGGCAACGAACCGATGCCATGCAACAACGCACCCAACAAATTGAGCAATTCTTAGAAGCTGGCCGAGGCTTACAGCAAAGCAACCGTTCACAAGATGATATGTACCAAGAGTTGGTATATGCCATTCAAGAAAGTGTTAATTTTAATGTTGTTGTCTTAAGCTTATTAAATGAATCAGATCCTAACCTGCAGTTACAACAAATTGCCGCCGCTGGACTCCCCCTAACCCGTTTACACGAAATGCAAACAAAAGATTTTTCGTGGCATAATCTAGTCGCTGTTCTCAAACCAGACTATGAGGTTGGTGGCGCCTACTTTGTCCCCGCCGATGAGGTCACTAATTACGACATCCATCGCGAAGATATCACCGACCTTTACCCTATCGATTTCAATAATCAAACAGCAGCTAATCCTTGGAAAAACAAAGATTTCTTCTTTATACCTCTACGTGATTCAACAGGTAAACCATTAGGTCTTATCACTCTTGACGGACCCAAGGATGGCGAACGTCCCGATGCAAGTGTCGTTAAAGCGTTGGAAATCTTTGCTAATCAAGCCGCAGCTGCTATCGAAAACGCCCGTCTTTTCCATAATACGATTGTTTATGCTACCCAATTACAAGAATTGCATGATGTTTCCCGTCTTGTATTGCGCGAAATAGATTTCGACACCCAACTACGATTACTGGCCGAAGGTTTGGGTAAATTTGGCTGGCGTCGTATTGTACTGAGTCTCCGAGATGAAGATTTAAATCCTATTCAAGTCATTGCCTCTGGTCTTACGGCTGAAGAAGAAGACCAGCTATGGGACAATATGATCGCCCCTTCTGTTTGGCGTGATTGGCTCAATAATGATAATTTAAGCCAGTTCCGTCACGCTTCCTGTTACTTTTTGCCAGGCGATAACGAATGGGTACAGCAATATTTTGGTGAAGCGGTTGGGTCTGACGATTCAATCATGTCTGATGTGCCTAATGCTTGGCAACCATATGATGTTCTCTTTATCCCCCTATATGACCGCCAACAACGGGTTATGGCCATTATTGGACTAGATGCACCTGAAAGCGGACAACGGCCTGATGAGCGTATGTTAAAGACGTTAGAGTTGTATGCTCAGTTTTCAACGGCCGTTATCGAAAACGCTAAACTTTTCAAACAAACTTCTGAACGCGAACGCTTCTATGCCGCCCTCGGCCGCGTTAGCTCCGCTATCAATGCCACCCTCAATCTTAATGATGTCCTCTCCCTAATCTGTCGCGAAAGTCTAAATATTTTTGCCGTCGATGGCGTCTATATCTGGCAACGCCAAGAAAATAACCAACTCGTAGGCATCGCCGCCCAAGGTATGGGCGAACAAGAATTCATTAATACTACCGTTAATATTAATGAATCCTCATATTTTGCCGTCTCCATTGTTCGCAACGGCCAACCCGTCTTCCTAAACCATTTCACGGACCAAAAGAAAACCAATATCGCCCTACCCCACCATAGTCCCCAAGCTCTCCTCGGCCTCCCTCTCACCAAAGATGACGAAATTATCGGCGTTATGGTCCTCGTCGACCAAAATACCCCCGACCGGTTCAGTGAACAAGATATTGAGTATGCCTCTACGTTCGGTGTCCAAGCCGCTATTGCTGTGCAAAATGCACGTCTCGTCACAGAGTTACGTGAACTAAATGAAAAGCTTGATGAACGGGTCGTTAATCGCACGCGCGCTCTGGCCGAAGAAAGTGAACGTGTCCAATTCCTCCTTCGTATCACCACAGAATTATCCACCAGCCTCGACCAAGATTATGTCCTTAATGAAGCTTTACGGCTGGTTAATGAGGTCGTTAACGCCACCCAAGGGGCTATTCTTCTCACCAGTTTGGCCGACGAAGACCTCGTCTACCGCGCCGCTTTCGGCATGAACAAAGAATTAGTTGGCCCCAGCCTTAAAGCTGACCAAGGTCTAGTCGGCTGGGTCATCGATAACCAAAAACCAACCATTGTCCACGATACCAATACGGAAACACGTTGGCAAACCAAAGAAGATTTCTATCGCTCTGCTCTAGGCGTCCCACTTATCGTTAATGATGATGTCATTGGCGTTCTACTCCTCTTCCACACCAATGCCAAGGCCTTTACCGATAAACAACTCACCCTTGTCGAAGCCGCTGCCTCACAAGTCGCCAATGCCATCAATAACGCCAGTCTATTCTTGCTCACGCGTGAACAGGCTGACCGCCTCGCTAATCTTCTCCGTGACGTCCAAATCGAAGCGGCTAAAAACGAGTCAATCTTACAAAGTATTGCCGATGGTGTGCTTGTTGCCGATGAAAATGGTAAAATCATCTTAGCCAATATCACGGCTAGCCAAATCTTGGGTATCCCTAAAGACCAAATCTGGGGTAAACCAGTCCAAGAATTAGCCGGCCTCTATGGTGCCAAAGGTGATTCGTGGATCACCACAATTGAAGAATGGGCTGCAAATCCAAACGATTTGGAAAATGAAAGCTTTTTGGCCAATCACATTCCTATCGAAGATAAAGTCATTAGTATTCTTGTTTCACCCGTCTTCGCATCGCTCTTTACCAATAACCAGTTCCTCGGAACGGTCTCTATTTTCCGTGATATTACACGTGAAGTTGAGGTTGACCGCATGAAAAGTGAGTTTGTCTCCACCGTTTCCCATGAACTACGAACACCTATGACCTCTATTAAAGGGTATGCAGATTTGATGCTAATGGGTGCCTCGGGCCCTCTATCTGGCCCCCAAAACAAATATCTGTCCGTTATCAAAAATAATGCCGACCGTCTCCATATGCTTGTGGATGACCTACTAGATATCTCCCGTATCGAAACGGGTAAAACAGAGTTGGATTTACGGCCAGTTGATATCCCTCAAATTGCGGAACAAGTTATTATTCATTTGCAAGGCCGTAGCCAACATCTAAACAAACAAATGAATGTAATCACAGATTTGGCACCAGCACTACCACTTGTTAATGCTGATGTGCAACGAGTTACACAGATTTTGACCAATTTGGCCGATAATGCTTTTAATTATACGCCAGAGAATGGTACAATTACTATTAAGGCGACAGTTAATGGAAAATATGTCCATGTCGCCGTTCAAGATACTGGTATCGGTATCTCGGAAGAAAACCAAAAGAAAATCTTTGAACGATTCTATCGTTCAAATGATGCTGATGTCCAAAAAGTATCTGGTACAGGCCTAGGACTCGCTATTGTTAAAAACCTTGTTGAAATGCATGGTGGACAATTAACAGTCTCTAGTCAAGCAGGAAAAGGAAGTACATTTTCCTTTACTTTGCCAATCAGCGTTGATGAAGATGCTTAAGTTTTAACGAAAGGGTATAAATCATGGCAAAAATATTAATTGCTGAAGATGAACATGATATACGCGAACTCATTACCCTCACCCTAACCTTTAGTGGTCATGAAGTGACTAGTGCCAAAGATGGTCAAGAAGCGGTCGAAATCGCTGAAGACCGGGGTGGTGATTTTGACCTTATCATGATGGATGTGCGTATGCCCCGTATGACAGGCTATGAGGCTTGTCGGGCTATTCGCCAAATTGAAACAACCAAAGACACACCCTTTATCTTTTTGTCCGCTAAAGGGCAAGAAGGTGAAGTACAAACTGGCCTAGAAGCAGGCGCAACGGAATATATCTTAAAACCATTTGCACCTGATATCTTGGTCAATAAAGTTACTGAAGTATTAGCCCGTGCCTCTAGCTAGGTCTAATATCTATTTTTTTTAATATCCATACAGTCTAAACCTGTAGAGTAAAAGCACCACGACAAGATGAGTATTACAACTGTCGAAGAACATCTAATCCATTATGAAGTGCTCGGACGCGGCCAACCATTAATTTTTATTCATGGCTGGCTTGGCTCTTGGCGATACTGGTGGCCATCCATGCAAGAATTAGCACGTGGCCATCGGACTTTCGCCTTTGACCTTTGGGGTTATGGCAACTCCAGTAAGGTTCAGAGCAAATATTCGTTTGAATCATATGTTTCCATGGTCGGTCAATTGATGGACAAATTGGGGATTATGCAACCAGTGATCCTCGTTGGGCATTCGCTCGGCGCCGCTGTTGCTCTCCGCTTTGCTACCACCCACCCCGATCGTGTCAAACGGATTGCCGGTGTATCCATGCCCGTGCATGGCACCCAAATCCATAGCCGCCTAGCCAATAGTGATACCTCGGTTTTCATTAACCGTGTTCTCGGTAAAGGCAATAGCTTTAATGAAATTGATTCAGAAATTCCGAAATCAGATCGCGCCGCGGTTAATGTCTTAGCCAAACAATTACGTGACTTCAGTTTTGTTGATGATCTTCAAAAATGCACCTGTCCCATTATGCTAATTGCAGGTAGCCAAGACCCCGTTATCCAAACATCAAACGGGGAAATTGAATCGCTTGTTCAGGGCCAAAATCGTTACTATGTCACCCTTGAAGGTGGTAGTCACTTCCCTATGCTCCAAGAACCAGCTAAATTTAATCGGCTATTGCTTGATTTTATCCATTCGGATGGTGACCAAACAAAAATAACACCAAAAGTTCTCTGGCAACGGCGGAATCGTTAATTAAATCTCTTTAGCACAATTAGATGATAATTGAACTTGGCTAAAGTGGTTTAGTTAATGGTTCCGTTTTTTGTTACCTAATTACCACTAATGAGGTCATATGTCTTTCCAATTTGAATTCTGGCCGACCGAGTTTCGTCATATCAATCAATTATTCGGAGCTAATCCCCAAAATTACGTACAGTTTAATCTGCCGGGTCATGAAGGTGTCGATATTATGGCCCCCACTGGTAGCCGCATCTTTGCCGTTGCCCCCGGCACCGTCACCCGTGTCCATACCAACCCTGATACGCATAATTACGGTATTCATGTCCGCGTACGCCATATTGATGGTTACCAAACAATTTATGCCCATTTAGAATCCGTAAATGTGGAACCTAATCAAATGGTACAAGCTGGCTCCGTCCTCGGCCGCGCTGACAATACCGGCAACAGCTTCGGCTCCCACCTCCACCTCACCCTCAAAAAAGATGGCGCCTCTTTCGACAACTACCCCAGTAATATCATCGACCCCACCCCCTTCCTTCTCCCCCTCCTCGGCTGGCACCCCCCCGCCGGCCCCTATGTCGAAGGGTTTGCCTATGTCCCCGCCCTCATTATCATCGACCAATTAGCCCAAACAGCGGCTGGTGGCGTTAATCTTCGCTCCCGACCCCGCACTGACTCCCGCCGCCTCGGCCTCATCACCGGCGGCTCCCTCATCATCCTCACCGCTGAACCACGTGGCCAATACGTCGCTGTTCGCGTCCCCACCGCCGCCATCACCCTCGAAGACCCCAATACCCCCACCGTGAACGATAATGCCCCACCACCACCACCGCCACCACCACCCGAACCGAATACTAACATGACCAATGGCTGGGTCGCCACTACCGCCATTACCATCAATGATAATAACGGTACCGCCGGCCCCTTTGGTCTCAATCTACGTGCGGAACCAAACCGTAACGGCCGTAATCTCGGCTTTATCCCCGCCCACACAACCTTTACCGTCACTGGCCCTAACCAAGGTGAATATACGCCCATTCGTGTCGCTAACAACCAACTTCAACCTCCCTTTGGCACAGCCCCACCCCCACCCACGAACGAAGATGCCGAAGAACCCGTTATCAACAACCCCGAACAACCTATGCTCGGCCAAGTCGACCTCGGCCTCCACACCGCCATCGACCAACCTATCACCCCTGCAGAAATACACCTTTTTGAACAAGCCCGCCCCACCCTCATCAAAGCAATCGCCACCCAAGACCCCGCCCAACTCGCCCTCCTCGCCCAAAACCATCCTTCAGCCCAATGGATCATTCGCACCCATCTCGATTTACATCGCCAAACCGTCTCCCCAGCGGATTATCTGGCCGCTACACTTACCGATGTCCAACAAGCTACGTCTGCTTTAGGTGACAAAGAATATGTTATCGAACTACATCACAAACCAAATAAAGCCCAAAATGGATTAGGTAGTAGTTGGCAAACGGGTGAAGAATTCAATCAATGGTTTCTTGAACTGCTAACACTTTATCGAGCCGCTTTACCCACCGCGAAATTTATCTATCCAGGGCTCTCACCAGGGGGAACTGTTACCAATTTTCAAATTGATTATATTCAGTTTATTGAAGCCAGTCGCCCAGCCGTTGAAGCGGCTGATGGGCTAGGCGTTCATACCTATTGGTCACATGTACAACCCATGGCCGAAAGCGAACGCGCTATTGCTGATTATATCGGCCGTTTTCGCTTTACTCCAATTTGGATAACTGAGGCCAGCAACAAAGACCCGCAACTCAGTGGCACCCGTAAAGCACGTCAATATTTACAGTTTTGGCGCAATTTACAAACCCATCCCACCGTACGTGGGGTCGCTTTTTTCGTCGCCTCGGCCCAACACCCACGTCATGCCAATGAAGCTTGGCTCGATAAAGATATCGCCCCAATTATCGGTAGCCGCTAAGCATCACGCGCCACAAAAACAGTCATTCCCCAACGCAACGGTAAATCTAAATCCGCCGGCAAATCTAATGTAACTACATAGGTCACATCCCCACGGACTAATTGTGGGACGGTGCCGATGGCGCTGATAACGGCCGTTAACTCATCATCAATCGCATCAAATGAGATATCAACCGTATCACCCACCGCCAAATCAACCACATCAAGCTCCGTTAAATCAACCGTTTCCACCTGCCATTGTCGAAAATCTGCTAACGTCAATATCGGTGTGCCCGGCAAAACAACCGCACCAATCTCTACCGGTAAAGCCGCTACTGTCCCCTCAAACGGTGCCACTAACGTTAACTTAGCTAAAGCCGCTTCCGCCGTCGCTAAACCAGTTTCAGCCTGTACCAACGCCGCTTCCGCTTGACTCACCCCCGTTTCCGCTTGCAATACACCCACCTGCGCTTGTGCCAACGCCGCCTCCGCCTGGCTCACACCAGCTTCATAAACAACTACTTGCTCTCGTCGTGGATCCGCTAACAACAACGCCAAATTCGCCTCCGCCACTGTTTGCTGTGCCTCGGCCAAACGAATACCCGCACTAGCCGATTGACGTTGACCCGCCGTTGCCCCTCGCCGCGCTTCGGCCAACGCCGCCTCCGCCGCCGTTAATCGCGCTTTCGCCGCCGCTAAGGCTAACCGCGCCTGCTCCTCCGGTGTCCCCAAAATCTCTAAACGAAGCAACTCATCATACTGATCTTGCAAAACCTTTACTTCTTGCTGCGCCGCCGCAACTTGCGCTTGCGCCCCCGTTACCTGTGCCGTCGATATCTCATTTACCACTTGCTGACCAGCTAATGCTTGCAATACCCCCGCCTCCGCCGCCGTCACATTCCCTTCAGCCACCAATGACTCTTCTTCTCGTGGTTCCGCCTGCACCAAAGCCAACTGCGCCCTAGCTACCGTTACGCCAGACTCAGCTTGGGCAACCTGCGCCGCCGCCGCCTCTAAAGTTGCTGTCGCTGCCTCTAAATTCGCTTCAGCTAAAGCCACACCTGCCGCCGCTTGGGCAACCTGCAACGCAACATCTGTATCCTTCAATCGAATTAATGGCGTGCCCACGGCCACCACATCTCCTTCTTCAACTAATAACTCTACTACTTCACCACCTACCTCAAAAGACAATTGCAAATGTCGAATCGGCACAATCTGACCTTCAGCCGTTACACTCCCCACCTCCGCCGCCGCCGCCAGTAACTGTTCACTACTAACAACCCCTTCTGGCGCTTCCTCTTGACATCCAATCATTAATATCGGCAAAAGCAATGCCCCCACCAACCACCAATAATTACGCTTTCTTCTCATCTGATTACCTCTTATAATTCCCATAAATCTTTTTATGAGAAAACGATTAGCATTGACAAACCTCTCTAACAAGGTTATACTAGCCTTAACCATTTTACAAGCCTATCGGTGACTCCAATGGTTACTTTTTACCTTTTAAATTCGCTTTAATTACAATTAAAGTTATCCAAGATCGGACAAAGAGTAGCCTTGGCGTAATGAACTGCATATTGGCAACTAGTTTGTTAGTATTTTAACCCAAACTATCTAAAGATAGTATCTTTTAATTGGGACATAAATGCATTGCTAATCCCAAAAATAGTGCAATGACCCACTAACGAATAAATTCAGTTGCTCGGTATGCGCCCTACCGAGCTTTTTTTTGTCTTATCAATATCAAGCAGAGATTTAGTGAGCATGCAAAACAATTTAGACCAAGAACCAAATAACCAAGAAAACAGTAACGAAGATGTTGATTTCTTGGCCGCTATGGAAAATCTTCTCGATCAACATGATTATGAAGTTCCTGAAGTCGGTGAACTTAGAGAAGGTATTATCATTTCAAAATCAAATCAAGGGCTGATTGTTGACCTTGGTCTAAAACGAGATGGGATTGTACCCAGTTCCGACCTTAGTAAACTAAGTGATGAACAGATCGCCGAGCTAACACCAGACAGTAATATCCTTGTCTACGTTGTCAATACCGATGCCCCTGATGGTATCGCGATCTCCATTAGTAAAGCACTTGTCAATCAAGATTGGGTCAAAGCCCAAGAGCTATTAGATAATGGCGATATTGTTGAAGCTGAAGTCGTTGACATTAATCGTGGTGGTGTGCTCGTTCCCTTTGGTAATTTGCGTGGCTTTGTCCCCGCTTCTCACCTTACAACGATCAGCCGTGGTATGAACGAAGAACAACGACTGAAAAAGATGGAGGGTATTCGCGGCCAAAACCTACCCTTAAAAGTAATTGAGGTCGACCGCCGTCGCCGACGCCTCGTCTTGTCACAACGTGACGCCCAAAAAGAGTGGGATGAAACCCGTCGCAGTGAACTAATTGCCCAACTTGAGGAAGGACAAAGCATTAAAGGACGTGTCAGCGGTTTACGTGACTTCGGCGCTTTTGTCGATTTAGGTGGTGCTGATGGTCTCATTCATATCTCTGAATTAGCTTGGCATCGCGTCAACCATCCCCGTGAAATCGTAAAGATTGGTGATGAATTAGATGTCCATATCTTGAAAATTGACCGCGACAATCAACGGATTAGCCTCAGTCGCAAAAAATTAGTACCTAACCCTTGGCAACTTATTAACGAAAACTACAAAGAAGGCCAATTGGTTGAGGGTAAAGTGACCCGCGTGGTTGATTATGGCTGTTTTGTCGAAATCACACCCGGAATTGAAGGGCTCCTCCATACTTCACAATTATCCCGCAACCGGGTTGAAAATCCACGTGAGGTCGTCAGCGAAGGCGAAACTCACTTATTACGCATCCTCAGCATCGATAGCAAGCGTCAACGCCTCGGCCTCAGCCTCAAAGCTGTCACCGCCCAAGAACAAATCGAATGGATGGCCCAACAAGCATCACCCGAAGATGCCCCCTCAGCTGAAGAACCGATAACAGAAGAATCTTTTGATGACGAAACAGCATCAGACACAATCGAAAACAATACGTATGATGATGTCCCCTCGGCCGAAATGGATGATGATGATGTCCCTTCCGCCGAAATGGATGATGATGATGTCCCCTCGGCCGAAATGGATGATGATGATGCCCCTTCCGCTGAAGCATCAACAGAGGATACCACCACTACCACATCTGAAACTAATGATGCCCCCGCCACTGAAGAACCAACCGAAACACCTCCCGCTAGCGACATCGCCAGCGAAGAAGAATAATTTTATAAACGTTAAGTAAAGGCGTTAATTCGAATTAACGCCTTTAGTCCATTTTTAAGGAGAAATATGGCTAAAAAACCTACACAGAAAGAAAAAGAAGAAAAACTAGAAGTAGAAGGGACTGTGGTCGAATCACTCCCTAATACCCAATTTATTGTCGAATTAGACAATGGCCATCGCGTTTTGGCTTACTTATCTGGCAAAATGCGTCGTTACTACATTCGCATCCTTTTAGGCGATCGCGTCCGCGTCGAAATGACCCCCTATGACCTCACCCGCGGCCGTATCACCTATCGCTACAAAAAATCAGTCGAAGCGGGCGGCGGCAAACGGCGCTAATCACATTCGCTTGTTCAAAGTTTAAATTTTTACAGGCGCTCAGATGAACAAGCAAGCAAAACGCACCCTTCATGGGGGCGTTTTTTGCTTATGAACGCCGTACAACAAAACATAACCACCCCTCCTGCTCAGTAACAGATTCGATTTGCCCGCCAACCTGCGCAATTAATGACTGTATCATCTCTTCCTGTGCCAGCACAATCCCACTCAAAATCAAACAATCCCCCACATATGACCACAAATCCTCTTCTTTAAATAACGTCACAATGATTGTCGCTAGGATGTTTACAACCACGACATCCCACTTACCCGGCGAAACATCTTTCAATGACCCTCTTAACCAACGCACCCCCTCCACCACCCCATTTCGCGCCAGATTGGTTTCTGTTGCCATTATCGCCTCCTCCTCCGTATCAACCGCCAAGACCTCACTCGCTCCCAATTTGGCCGCTGCAATGGTCAAAATACCCGACCCAGTACCTACATCAAACACAGTCTGAC
Organism: Anaerolineae bacterium; assembly: GCA_035459145.1. Lineage (GTDB taxonomy): Bacteria > Chloroflexota > Anaerolineae > Promineifilales > Promineifilaceae > DATHYN01. Next base: position 19,346 of record DATHYN010000207.1, read on the forward strand.
CCGGTTGTAACATTTTCTCCACCTGCTTTAAACATAGTTGCGTCGTCGCATGTGTCCCCGTACCAAACGCCATACCTGGATCTAATTCGATCACAATATCATCAGCTCCCGTTGGTAAATCCGCCGTTTCATACCAACTAGGCTTAATCCAAAGCCGTTCCCCAACCCGCAAAGGATGATAATGCTCTCGCCATGCATAAGCCCAATCCTGTTTCGTTAACCTCTGCCACTGTGGCGGACTAACCGTCCCCCACTCGGCCATCGCCTCCCCCACCTCCCCCACCACCGCCTCAATCTCCGCCCGCAACGCCGCCGTCACATCCTCCTCCTCCAAATACACTTTCACCATCACGTCCGGTAACATCGCCATCGGCGCCAAATCAGCCGGATCCCCCAACTGCTCCCGCACCACACTCTCATCAATCGCATACGGCCGCAACGCCTCCCCCACCGCCTCGGCCACCGCCTCATTCGTTACCACCACCACCTCAAACCACGCCATCTCACTACCTCCTACTACAAAATTAGCCCAAAGCCGTCTCCGACTTTGGGCCAACCCTTCAAATCTATCTGTTACGCTATCTTTCTCCCCACCTAACCTATACCAAAGATATCCCCTAACGTCTCTTTTAACTGACTCAAGATACCTTTATCTTGCTGAGCCACCGCTTCACGCCCCAAGGTCCGTGATAACTGTTGGAATAAATCTCGTTGCTCATCCGTTAACTTCTTCGGAATATCAACCTGAATCACCACTAACTGATCACCACGCCGATCTGTCTTGTAATCCCCCCGCCCCGTCCGCCGCAACTGCGGCACACCTTTATTCGTAATTTTCAAAATGGTGCCCGACTGTGTTCCCGCCGGAATAACCAAATCTTCCTCATGCCCATCAACAACCGGCACCTTCACTTCATCACCTAACGCCGCTTGCGCCACATTTACACGCAAATCAAGCAAAATGTCGTTGCCCCGCCGTTGAAAATATTTATGCTTACGTACATTGATAAAAACATACAAGTTACCCGGAGGCCCACCATGTTCACCAGGCGACCCCTCACCCGTAATCCGAATCTGCGTATCACTATCGACACCAGGTGGAATTTTAACCATCCGTTGCCGAACTTTCTGTACCTGTTTTTGTCCGTTACATGTCTTACACGGGTCAGGAATTAACTCACCTGTCCCCTGGCATACGGGACAGGTCGATACATTGACCAACGAGCCAAATATCGACTGCTGTTGGCGCCGCACCTCGCCGCTACCATTACAATTGGTACACTTAATTGGCTCCGACCCTGGCTCGGCCCCCGTCGCATCACACGCATCACAAGGCTCTGGCCGCCGGATATTCAACTCTTTGTCCGCTCCAAAAACCGCCTCTTCAAACTCCAAGGTCAAATCATAGCGCAAATCAGCCCCACGCCGCGGCCCGCGCCGCTGCCGCCGTCCCGTGTTAAACCCAAATATCTCCTCAAAGATATCACTCATGCCCCCAAATCCAGCGCCACTGAAACCACCTTGACCCCCAAATCCGTTTTGAAAACCGGAATGGCCATAACGATCATAAACAGCGCGCTTCTCCTCGTCACTTAATACTTCATACGCTTCACTAATCTCTTTGAAACGCTCATCAGCACCCGGATCTTTATTCACATCAGGATGATATTGACGCGCTAAACGACGATAAGCTTTCTTCAAAGCAGACTTATCCACATCACGAGAAACGCCTAAGACTTCATAATAATCTTTTTTGTCTGTTGCCATAGCCATATCAACTTATATTTAATGGTGCGTGCGCTCTGGCCGTAACCAGTCCCCACGACAAATACCTCTTCATCAACTATTTCCCAGAAGCTAATGGGTTTCATCAGCTTCTGGGAAAATCTTCTTACACAGATATGTTTTTTCTAACTAACCCTAACCTTCAACAAAATCACCTTCGATGACATTGTCATCACCACCACCATTCGCGTCGCCCGTTGGCGCCGCCCCTGACGGAGGTCCTTGCTGATGCATCGCGCCACCAGCCTCTTGCATCACCGATTGTAATTTGTCCACGGCCGGCTTAACCGCCGTATAATCCCCCGCTTCTAAAGCGGTCCGTACTTCACCAACCTGATGACGTATCGCATCTTGTTGCGCTTCCGGAAGTTGCTCTTTGTTTTCTTCAAGGAATTTTTCTGCGCTATAAACGGCCGAATCAGCAATATTACGGGCCTCAACCTCTTCTTTACGTTGCGCATCATCCGCCGCAAACTTCTCCGCTTCCGTCACCATCTTATCAATTTCAGAATCACTTAAACCGCTAGACGGAATAATCTGCATCGCTTGCTCACGATTGGTCGCCCGATCTTTGGCCGTTACATTCAAAATACCGTCCGCATTAATATCAAACGATACTTCAATCTGCGGAATACCACGTGGTGATGGCGGAATCCCGTCCAAAATGAACTTGCCTAAGCTTTTGTTGTCAGCTGCCATCGGCCGTTCACCTTGCAATACATGAATCTCCACCTGCGTCTGGCCATCAGCCGCCGTCGAGAACACTTGGCTCTTCTTCGTTGGAATCGTCGTGTTCCGCTCAATTAATGGCGTCGCCACCCCACCCAACGTTTCGATGCTTAACGTCAATGGGGTCACATCAAGTAACAACACATCCTTAACGTCACCACCTAACACACCACCTTGAATCGCCGCCCCAACACCAACCACCTCATCGGGGTTAACACCCTTGTGTGGCTCACGACCAAAGAACTTCTTCACCGCTTCTTGAATCGCTGGCATCCGCGTCATACCACCCACCAACACAACTTGGGTCACTTCCGATGGATTCAAATCAGCATCTTTCAACGCTTGCCGCACCGGCCCCATGCTCCGCTTCACTAAATGCTCTGTCAATTGCTCAAACTTGGAGCGGGTCAAGGTCAAGTTCAAATGCTTCGGCCCGGATGCATCCGCCGTAATATACGGCAAATTCATCTCCGATTGCATCGTGGTCGATAACTCAATCTTCGCTTTCTCGGATGCTTCACGCAACCGTTGTAACGCTTGCCGATCTTGACGCAAATCGATGCCTTGCTCCATCTTGAACTGCTCGGCCGCCCAATCAATAATCGCTAAATCAAAATCATCACCACCCAAGAATGTATCCCCGTTGGTCGATTTGACTTCAAAAACCCCCTCACCCACTTCCAAAATCGAGATGTCAAACGTACCACCACCAAGGTCATACACCGCAATCATCTCATCTTTGTCACTCCCTAACCCATACGCCAATGATGACGCTGTCGGCTCATTCACAATCCGCAACACTTCCAAACCCGCAATTTTACCCGCGTCTTTGGTCGCTTGCCGTTGACTATCATTAAAGTAAGCTGGTACCGTGATAACCGCTTGCGTGACTGGGGTCCCTAAAAACGCTTCCGCATCCGCTTTGATTTTCTGCAAAATCATCGCCGATACTTCTGGTGGTGAATACTCTTTTCCATTCAAAACCACCCGCACATCCCCATTAGGCGCTTCTTTAACGTCATAAGGGACATATTTGCGCGACTCGGCCACCGCCGGATCTTTATACTTCCGCCCCATAAACCGCTTCACCGAAAAAACGGTATTCTCTGGATTGATGACCGCTTGCCGTTTAGCCACTTGGCCCACAATCCGCTCACCCGTTTTCGGGTTAACTGCTACAATCGAAGGAAACAAACGGCCCCCTTCGGCGCTGGGAATCACCACTGGTTCATTCCCTTCCATGACCGCGGCCACAGAGTTGGTGGTACCTAAATCAATACCAATAATTTTAGCCATTGAAACACTTACTCTCCTGAAAGATAATTCATTGCTTATGATTGCCACCTCGTGACAATCAGCCTCGATTACGCCGCGACATAAACCAGTGACGCTCGAATCACTCGATCGCCTACCTTATAACCAGGCAATAATTCACGTACGACATGTCCACTTTCATACTCGTCCGATGGTTCCATCGAAATCGCTTCATGAAAGTTAGGGTCGAACGGTTGGCCGAGGGCCTCGATCCGTTCAATTTTTAACCCCTCAAAAATGTTGTTAATTTTACGGGGCAACAACTCAATCCCTTTAAACCAATCGTCGGTCGCAATCGCCTCTGGCGCATTCGCCATCGCCCGATCTAAATCGTCCAACACTGGCAATAATTTCTTCACTAACTCAATCGTTGCATTTTGATACGATGCTTGCGTTTGCGTATTAAACCGCTTGCGCGCATTCGCTAATTCCGCAATCGACCGTTGCCATCCTTCTAAGTTCTCAGCCGCTTTCGCTTCCGCCGCCGCTAACTTCTCTTCAAAACTTAACTCCGTTGTCGTCTCTTCCACTTCTTCTTCAGCATCTTCAGAACCAACAACTTCAACACCTTCTAAATCAGCCACGATCTCTTCGGGCTCAAGTACATTTTCTACTTCTTCGCTCACTTATTTATCCTCCAATGATGCAGGCTTGTGCTCCGCATAATATTCATCAACAAACCCACTCATAATATCGGCGACATAACGCACAGCCGAAATGTTACGTCCATACGACATCCGCGTCGGCCCCACCACCCCTAACTCGCCACTTAACTCATCCACACCATACCGTGACAAAATAATGGTGCAATCTTTTAACTCTTCCCAATGCCCCTCCCCACCAATCACTACTTGCACCCCGGACACATCGGGCTCTAATACCGTCTGCACCACATCCCCAAACAATGTCCGCTCTTCTAACAGCCGTACCGCTAAGCGTGTCCCCTTATCATCTAATAAGTTAGACAACCCATCACGATACAAACTGTGAATCGCACGCGCATCATGCTGACGCAAAATACGAACTACCAACCCCATCACTTCCGTTTCTAAGGTATCGAGTTGCCGCATCCGCGCCGCAATCGCATCCGCATCCTGCCCCCCAAAAATCTGATTGATATGCTCGGCCGCCATGCTTAATCGCGTCTGCGGCAATGGCTCGGCCAACGTCAACATCTCTTGTTGTACCTTCCCCCCCGAAAAAACTAAAATCATCAACACCAACCGCCCCCGCGTCGAAATCAGTTGCAAATGCTTAAACCGATTAAATTGCGGCCGTGGCGATGTCACCACCCCCGCCCCACCCGATAACCGGGCCAAAATAGCCGCCGATAACCGTAACCATTGCTCTAACTCAATCCGCGCTTGATGAAATTGATGCCGGATCGTCTGCTGATCTTCTAATGGTAGCTCAAACTCTCCCAACAATCTTTGTACAAAGTATCGATACCCTTGCTCTGTGGGAATCCGGCCGGCCGAGGTGTGCAACTGCACCAAATACCCCATCTCATCTAAAGCCGATAATTCGTTACGTACCGTCGCTGAACTCACGTCTAAATCATAATTATCGACTAACGTCTTGGAGCCAACCGGCATTCCCGTTTCGATAAATGTACGCACAACCAAACCTAATATATTCTTTTGTCTTGGCGTTAATGATGCAAACATTTCCATTTTCAGCCTAAAGCAACTGACAACTAGCTAAACAGCCAACTTGCCTTTTTCTTTATTATTTTAATAACGGTTTTATTTCTGTTCACCCCCCCAATTAGCAGTCGCAATACTAGAGTGCTAAGGGGGCTCACTCTATATCTTATCATGCCCCCCCTTGCTCCGTCAAATAAGAACAATGTTAGATCGCCATCCCTAACTCCGCGCCCGACGCCACAGTGCCCCTACCGCCTGCCACACTGTCCGTAAGATGATTTTGATATCTAACCAAATCGACCAATTCTCCGTATACCAAATATCATACTTCGTCCGCTCCACAATCGATGTGTCCCCCCGTAAACCATTCACCTGCGCCCAGCCAGTCATCCCCGCCTTTTCCCGATGACGCTCCATATAGCGTGGCACCGTTTCCCGAAACTGCTCCACATAATAGGGCTGCTCCGGCCTCGGCCCCACCAAACTCATCTCCCCAATCAATACATTAACCAATTGCGGCAATTCATCAACATCCACACGACGCAGGAAGCGGCCGAGGCGCGTCTGCCGCGGATCATCATCAATCGTCCACCCCGGCCCATGCTTCTCCGCATCCGTCCGCATCGACCGAAACTTTATCATCTTAAACGGCTTCCCATCCAACCCCATCCGCTCCTGCACAAAAAAGACTGGCCCCGGTGACTCAAACTTGACCGCCGCCGCCACAAACATAAACAATGGCGATAAAAAGATTAACCCAAATGCTGCCCCCGCAATATCCATCAACCGCTTCAAAATCAGCGCATATCCCCGCATCGCAAAATCACGCACCGCCAACAACGGTAAACCACCCAAATCATCTACCGTCGTCTGCGACGCCACAAATTGGAACACATCAGGGAAGACCTTGATCGAAACGCGCCCCCGCTCACAATAAGAAATCACTTCCATTGCCGCCCGATGCCCCTGCTCCGGCATCGCAATAATCACCTCATCAATCTGATACTCTTCAATCAACTGGGGCAACATCTCGGGAGCACCCAATACCGGCACATCTAACATCTCTTCTAAATGGGAATCCGCTGTCACCACCCCCACTACCCGATAACCTAACTGTGGTGACCACAAAATTCTTTGCAAAATAATCCGCGCCACATCATTAGACCCCACCAACAGCAACCGATCTTGCCCCCAACCACGCGCTTGCGCCCACTCCCGCACCCGCTGATACACAAATCGCACCCCCATCAACAACACAACCGTTAAGATCCAATTATACGCAATCATCGCCCGGGGGAAATCTACTTCCCAATCCGTATTTTTAAACATCAAGGTAAATAACCCTAATGCCAACAAGATACCAATCGTCACCGACTGTATCACCGCATAAATCTGGTCAATCCGTGACACTGCCCGCGGAATGTTATACTGACGGCGTAACGATAATACCAAAACTAAGCTGATAATTTGCACACCAATCAAACCAGTATAAGTGCTAAACGGGATACTATTTTGTAATGGATGGGGCCATCCAATCGTTTGCCGCAAATAATAGGCACCAGCAAACGCTAAAAAAATGGCAATGCTATCCGCAATGACTAATAAAATGCTATAAATCGGTCGTACTGTTTGTGTTGTCATCGTATTTGTTTACTTAACTCCGCTGGAATATCTAAATCCACAACCGGCACCACCCGCTGTGCCTCGGCCTCCTCTAATATCCCCGCCCCTAATCGTATCGATGGCCAAATCGCCCGCCCACCCTTCACCCCAATCCCCAATAAAATCAACGGATGCAACCACACCGGCGTCTCCGTATAATAATGCTTGTAATAAAAAATCAAAAAAGCCCGCGAAAATTCGAACTGCGCCCGCGGATTCTGCTTGCTCGATGCCCGCTTAACATGCAAAACCTCAACCTCAGGATTGTACATCACACGCCACCCCGCATCCTTAATCCGCTTCGCCCAATCCAAATCCTCCCCATACATCCAAAAATGATCATCCAACATCCCCACTTCCTGAATCACCGACGTGCGCACCAACATGAACGCGCCCACCACCGCATCCACCTCGGCCAACTCATCCTCATCCAAAAATGTCATATGATACCGCCCCACCCGCTCCGACTTCGGAAACAACCGATCCAACTTCAACATATAACAAAACGAAGCAAACGGTGTCGGAAAACCCCGCCGACAGGCCGCATCCAACTCCCCCGTCGGCAATACCAACTTCGGCCCCACCACCCCCACTCCCGGATTCGCATCCATATAAGCCACCATCTTCGCCAACCCATCCACCGGCACTTCGGTATCGGGATTCAATAATAGCGTGTAACGCGGTGCCCTCTCCCCCATCACCCCAAACGCCTCCATCCCCTGATTATTCGCTACCGGATAACCCACATTCATCTCATTAGCAATCAAAAACGTCTGCGGAAACTCCTTACGCACCATCGCCACACTCCCATCCTGCGACACATTATCCACCACACAGACCGCATACTCAATATCCCCCTCGCTCGCATAAACGGAGGCCAAACAACGCCGCAACAACGCTTCTACATTATAATTGACGATAATAATTGCTAAATCCAACATATCAACCATCTCCCAAACCGCTATGCGAATGCCATCCTTCAAATTATCAACCACGAACGACACCAATAAGCGCTTCTTAACCTAACTTTTCCCGTTTTGATAATATTTCATCCCCCCAAAATAACTTGTAAATCAAATCTCGGCCCTCACCATAGAGCCCATTTCAAGCGCCCATTCTAGCACACCCCCCGCCCCCCTGCCAAAACGGCTACCCCACGCCCTACCTACTC
>DATHYN010000208.1:0-23955 GCA_035459145.1 Anaerolineae bacterium
GCTATCGGACAATCCAACGGTTCTTCTATAAACCTATTTCTTGGCTACCCTTGTTTTGGCAATTTTTTTATCACCATCTATTTGATGCACAAGCCTCTTATATTTTAGTAGGTGATGAATCGGTTGTGACCAAAGCCGGACACAAAACGCACGGCTTAGACTATTTCTTCTCTTCCCTATTTTGCATACCCTTTTTGACCAGCCACTCAATGTGGTCATCATTCACAAATGAATAAATAAATTATCACGCTTCATCCCCCCCCTCCAACTCATCCAACAACCTCCGTAACGCCTCAAGCGACAAATCATTAACATAAATATCTCCATGATTCTCAAGATGCTCAATATGCAGGTTAATCACCACTAAACCTTTCCCCTTCCTCATCCTGATTCCATGTCTCATAAGCAACCACAATCTCCCGATGCCACGGCACCTTCTTCAAAAAGCTCTCTCTTATCCCCTCATCCTTAATTTTATTTGCATCTGCCATGAGACCTTCATAAGTCACCATCAATCGCCCTTCCGCCCGGACATCACCAGTAACAGCTAATACTTGATAACATAGCCAAGCTATCCGCCAACCAGAATCTATTCTCCCCACACTACCCCCCTCCGCTAAATAACTCTCTACTTTTGCCATCAGTTCCAAAGCTTTTACCCTATCGCCAGCTTGTAAATATCCCCAACCTAATATAGCCAAAGATTCTATCTGCACCTGCTCATGTAAACTATCACTCTCTAATGATTGCCATATCCTAACAGCTCTTGTTAGATGCACTATCGCTTCTTCAACCCGCTCTAATGAAATCATCGCATCCCCTAAATGAGTTAAATCAATCGCCACCCCAACCTCTTCCCCAATCTCTTCAGTAATCATTAATGATCGTGCATGATATTCTCTAGCCTTCTCATATATCTCTTGCATATTAGCCAAAACCCCTAAATTATGCAATACGGCTGACGCCAAAAATCTATACCCAATACCCTCCAAAATCATCAATGAATGCTCAAGGTAATCAACCGCCACCTCATACATTCCTTGTTCCCTAGCCATATCCCCCAAATTATTGAGATTAATCGCCATCTCAACTTTATATCCAATCTGCTCACTAATCACCAATGATTGCTTAAAATAATCTGCGGCTTCGTTATATTCTCTCCGATCATTCGCCACAAGCCCTAACTGTCGCAAACCCCGCGCCACCACATTTAACCGGTTACTTATCTGAGCCAATTCTACACCACGTTCACTATGTATTTGAGCTTCTTCATAATGAGCTTGCCGCCAAGCTATCCGCCCCCAAGCCACCTCCACGGCCGCCTCTTGCCCTACATCTCCAATCTCCTGCGTTAAAGCCAAAGCTATCTTTATCTGCTTCATAGCCTGATAAACATCTTCTGTGGTATCTAACATAGCTATCTGACGCAATAACACCACCACCTGCCATGCTGGCTCAGCCATAGCAACAATCAATAGCTGCCGCAACACCTCAGCTTGCTCTATTCGCTGAGCCAATGCATCATAACTCCCTTCCTGCCATAACAAAAGATCGTACTTGACGTTTATCCCCCTTGCTCCCATCACACCATCTTCTAAAATAGCTAGGGCTTGGTTAACTGTCGTTATCACCCGACGATGTTCATAATTCTTACTAAATTGCTCAACTGTCCATCCCAAATATTGTAAAGCCTCAGCACCAACCTCAGTTAAACCTTGTCTGTATGCGGCTACATAATGTTTAGCAATCGCTTCATAATAAGGTGCTAAATCATTAATATATAACTGCTCCATCGTTATTGCCGCTAACTGATGCAATTGACTACGCCGCGACCGCACTTGCATCTCATACGCAGCATCCCGTAATAAAGCATGCTTAAACAAGTAACGAACTTGACTTAAGGCCACCCAAATTGTCTCCGCCTCAATCGTAGCCATCTGCGTTAGTAACTTTTCACCTTCTTGTAACATACCACTTAGTACCTGTACCTCAAACTCCCGTCCCAAGATAGCTGCTGTTTGCACAATCTCTTTCAATTCAACTGCCAATTGGTCTAAGCGTGCCGTGAAAATAGTACGAATATCTTGAGGCAAATAATATCCTTCACCACTATTGACTAAATGCCATTTACCATCCTGCTGAACAATCGCCTTTTTCTCTTGCAAATAAAGAGCAATCTGTTCACCAAAAAAAGGGTTCCCCTCCGCTCGAGAGATAATTAATTCGGCCACTGATTTGGCTAAGTTCCCTCCTAAAACTTGATTTAATAACTGTTGTATATCCCCCGGCTCCATAATAGCTAAATCTAAGATAGCATAGTCTGCTTTACCCAAAAGTGGTTTATCCCCAACCATTGGCCGTGAAGTTACTAAGATAGCTAGCGGATATGCATCAATATTATATCCCAATCGTTCAATGAAATTTATTGACTCTACATCTAACCAATGTGCATCTTCCAATACGACGACCAATGGTGTTTGCTGGCTTTCAGCTAGCAACAACGCCTTCAATGCTGTTAAACGCCACTCATATCGCCCTTTTGGTGGCAATTGTTCGTAGGTTGAATTTTCCCAGCTCAAAGCAACCAATGAACCCAACGCCTCCCGCCCTCGGCTCAACATCTTTGTTAATCCCTCATCAACAGTTACAGCCAATAACTGATCCAATTTGCGATTAAACACACGCTTGTTACGCGTTACCGATTGCGTCGATGATTGGTTAAAATAGTTACGCAACCAGTAAATAAAGGGGTTGAACGCGGAACGATGAGTTTGATCAGTTTGACAAAAGGCAAATTGTACGCCGCTTTTGGCCTCCATAGTCAACTGTATTCTATTAACCAAACGACTCTTGCCTAAACCCGCTTCTCCCATAATAGCCAGAATACCAGCAAACCGTTTCTCTCTATCAGAATCCAATATTGATTCGATAAAGGCTTGCACCTGTGCCATTTCCACTTCACGGCCAACCATCTCATACATATAAAAATTGGCTATCCGGTTTTTTCGCCCCCCTAACAAATATATCTTTTGGGGCTCAGCAAAACCCTTCACCTGATAAGTACCTATCTCACTTATTTCAAATCCCTGTCGACCCTTTTCAGCTAAGGATGTATCCAACCAAATTTCTCCCCAAGACGCTTGCATCATTAAACGTGCCGCCAAGTTAACCCCATTACCTGTACATGCAAATTCTCCTTGTATGTCTGAACCAACAACACCAGTATGAGCCATTTGGAATGTTACACCAGCACGAATTAAAATGGGGCTCTGTTCTTGTAAATCAAGAATCAAATTAAAGGCACGACTAACATCATTTTCATAGGCGACAGGTGCCCCCCAAAAGAGAACAACATTGTACCCCTTATCCCCAAAATCGATGCGATTAAAAAGGCCTCCATACTGTGCTTGTAAAGCCAAAAGAGTCTGTCCAAACTGAATCATTTGAACGTTGGTTGGCTCCCCTTGTAAACCAATATAGAGATTAACAACTTGTCGAAATTCATCAACTTGCCTATTGTTGACAATAGTAGAGGGAAAGAAATGACGCAAAATAGTCTTGTCGACAGGGGGTAGATTGATAGGCTCTGATTGAGGCAAATTAGCCTCCACGTCCACCAACTGTTGGTATCCATTATAAGACATAGTCTTAATTTTGTTTGGGAACAATTGATGAATCTCTGGACTCAGAATCATCATATTGCGACCAGCCTGTTCTTCAGCGTGAACAGCACGTTCAATGGCACTGCCACGAAAATAGAAGGTGGCACGGGCACCCTCTTCAGCTCGAATGATTTGCCAATGCACATCACCAATGGCCAAACCCACCTTAACACCTACATCAAATTGGGCATATGGGGTTTCATACAAAGACTGGTCAGCAATAGCCTTGAAAATGATCCAACCAGCGGCCAAAGCCCGTTGCCCTGCTATTTGCACCCCAGTTTCACTAGCTTCGTTAATTGAAAACAAAGCGGTGAATGCATCCCCAGCAAATGTACTGATGAAACCATTATGTACGTAAACTGCCTCAACGAGGGGAGTAAAGATTTGACGCATGAGATTGGCCATTACTTCGGCACCATGCTGACCATGATTCATCAGGGTATCAGTAATGGCACTAAAACCGGATATATCAACGAAGAGGGCGGCGGCCGCCAGATCACCGCTGACTTCACCAACTGCATACTTCTCCAGAATAAACGGTGAGACTAACCGATACATACAAATTCCCTTTAAGTTGTTTAACCTAAAAGTTTCATACTTCTGATTTAACAACTTCTAAGCATTAAACGGCTGATTTTCAAACATCAATATCGAAAATGTGTAGTTTAATGCACTTAATAGACTGTAACATAAATAACCCAGAACGCTGTCATTCCGGCGCAGGCCGGAATCCACTTATAATCTGACAGCATGAGGAACGTCACACTCTAGATTCTTTCGGTTACACTCTACTTAATACTTCATAACATACAATACCTGAGCCATTTTTGGCGAAGGTATTGTCTAACCAAATAACACTCTAACCAATGAATAAATAAATTATCACGCTTCATCCCCCCCCTCCAACTCATCCAACAACCTCCGTAACGCCTCAAGCAACAAATCATTAACATAAATATCTCCATGATTCTCAAGATGCTCAATATGCAGGTTAATCACCACCGACCTTTTCCCCTTCTTCCCTTTTTTCTTCTTCTTCTTCCTCTTTTTCTGCTGCTTGGTAGCTGGCGTCATGCCTGTTAATGGCTTAGCGACTGCTGACTTTGCGGCCGTGTCCGTCGCCGAAACTTCATCTGACTGCTCATTGATTGAGGCTCTGTTTGCGGAAGTGGGGGAGGCAGCCGTGACAAGATCATCAACATCTGTTACCTCAACCACTGCTTCCGCCTCCCCATCGACAGCCACGCCCCCTCCTAAAACCAACACCCCCTCCTTATTCCATGCCTCATAAGCCGCCACAATCTCCCGATGCCAAGGAATGTTCTCCAAAAAACTCTCCCGCCCCGCCTCACTCTCAATCTTAGCCACATCAGCCATCACCCCCTCATACGTCGCCGCCAACCGTCCCACCGCCCGCTCATCCCCCCCAGCCGCCAGCACCTGATAGCAATACCACGCATTTCCCCACTTATATGCGGCCCCCGCCAAACTCCCCCCCGCCGCCAAATAACTCTCCACCTGCTCTATAACCATCAACGCTTCCGATAAATTCCCCTCCTGCCAATACCCCCAACCCAATACCGCTAAGGATTCCATCAATAGCGCTTGATGTCCTTGTTGTTGCTGTAAGTCAATCCCTTGTTTTAAATACGTTATCCCTTTATCAAACTGCCCTAAAGCAATACTCACTTTGCCTAACCCTGTTAAAACATAAGGTCTTACATAGTTATCGCCAATTTCTTCACATATTTTCAAGGCTTGTGAAAAATAACGGCTGGCCTCATCATATTGGCCGTACACATCACTCATAATCCCCAAGTTACCTAGACTAATCGCCACCATCTGCCTATCGCCAATCTCCTCCTGTATTGCCAAAGCACGGCTATAATAAGCCACGGCCTCCTCATTCCGCCCCTGATCATTAGCCACACTCCCCAAGTTACCTAGACTAATCGCCACCCCCCGCCTATCGCCAATCTCCTCTTTAATTGCCAAGGAACGGCTAAAATACGCCACGGCCTCCTCATTCCGCCCGTGATCATAAGCCACAACCCCTAAGTTATTCAGACTTTCCGCCACTCCCCGCCTATCGCCAATCTCCTCTTTAATTGCCAAAGAACGACTATGATAAGCCTCCGCCTCCTCATTCCGCCCCTGATCACGAGCCACAGATCCTAACAAATTCAACCCCCTCGCCAACACATCTAACCGCTCCCCTATCTCCGCCAACTGTATTCCCTGTTCCCCCCTTTCAATCGCCTCCTCATGACGAGATTGCCGCCAAGCGATCTCCCCCCAAGCCACCGCCACCGCTGCCTCCCCCCCCACATCCCCAAGCTGTTGGGCTAATGCCAAAGCAATCGCCGCCTGCTCAAGCCCACTGTCATAAGCCCCTGTCACTTCTAACATCTCTATCTGGCGCAAACGTATCTCTAATTCCCAAGCTGGCTCCGTTTCGGCAAGCGCTAGAAGCTGTTGTAACACCTTCTCTTGCTCGTCGCGCTGACCTAAAAGATGATAACTCGCTTCCTGCAATAGCCAAAGGTCATAACGACTCTTCACTGTCTCGGCCCCCATCACCCCATCGCCCACAACGTCTAAAGCATGGCTGACCATCCTTATCACCCGCTGATGTTCATTATCCGCTCCTAATTGCTGGGCAGTAACCTGTAAATAATGAACCGCCTTGGCTCCCACCTCCGGGATACCCTGGTTATAAGCCACCAAATAATGCTCCGCAATTGCTTCATAATGAGGGGCTAAATCAGCCTCATAAAGTCGTTCCATTGTCACCGCCGCCAACTGGTGCAGTTGACTCCGCTGGGCACGGACTTGCATTTCATAAGCGGCATCACGCAGAAGAGCATGTTTGAACAGATAACGCACTTGATTCAAGGCTGTCCAAATCGTCTCCGCTTCTAACGCTTGCATGTGGGCGGGAAGCGCTTCCACCGCTTGCAACATCCCGCTCAAAACCTGCACCTCAAACTCCCGCCCCAAAATAGCAGCCGTTTGCACAATCCCTTTCAACTCATCTGCCAACTGATCTAAACGGGCAGTGAAGATGGTGCGAATATCTTGGGGCAGATACCGCCCGCCACCCTTTTGGGTCAGTTGCCACACCCCTTCTTGTTGACTAATAATCCCTTGCTCTTGCAAGTAAAGGGCGATCTGTTCCCCAAAAAAAGGATTCCCCTCGGCCCGCCCCACAATCAACTCAAAAACAGCATCAGCCACTGACCCCGCCAACACCTGCCCCAACAAAATCGCCATGCTCTCCGCTTTCAGCAAAGACAGATTGAGACGACGATAATCAACTTGCCCCAAAAGCGGCTTGTCACCCACCGTTGGCCGCGAAGTAGCCAGAATAGCCAAAGGGTAAGCATCAATCACCCGTACCAAACGCTCAACAAAGGCAATCGATTCTACATCCAGCCAATGAACATCTTCTAAAATAATTACCAAGGGCATCTGTAAACTTTCCGCCAAAATCAACGCCTTCAAGGTCGCTAACCGCCACTCATACCGCCCCTCAGGATGCAATTGTTCATAAGCAGAATGCTCCCACCGCAAGCCAATCAGCGACCCCAACGCCGCTCGCCCTTGGCTAAGCGTCTTACTTAACTCTTCATTTTGGGTAACATTAAGCAACTGATCTAACTTACGATTAAAAGCACGTTTATTCCGTGCCACCGATTGGGTATTCGCTTGGCTGAAATAGTTCCGCAACCAGTAGGCAAACGGATTAAATGAAGAACGATGAATTTGGTCCGTTTGACAAAGGGCAAATTGAATCCCCCCTTGCTTCTCAAATGACAACTGCACATCGGTCACCAACCGACTCTTACCCAACCCCGCTTCCCCCATCACAACCAAAATCCCCGCAAACCGCTTATCCGCCTCCTCAGCCAAAATCGGCTCAATAAAAGCCCGCACCTCCCCCGCCTCCGCCTCACGGCCAACCATCTCATGGTCATAAAGACGGGCGATAAAGCTTTTCTGCTCTTCTAACCGATACGCCATCTGCGGCTGGGCAAACCCTTTGACCTCTTGGTCGCCTATGGCGCTCAACTCAAATTCTCGCCGCCCCTTCTCCGCCACAAACGCATCCAGCCACACCTCCCCCCAACCAGCCTTCATCATAAACCGCGCCGCTAAATTAACCCCATTTCCCGTGCAGGTAAACTCCCCCTGCAACGCTGACCCCACCACCCCAACATGGGCAATACGCTGCGTCACTCCCGCCCGAATCGCGATCGGACTCCGCTCTTGCAACGCCAAGATAAAGTTCAATGCGCGGCTCACATCATTTTCATAGGCGACCGGTGCTCCCCAAAAAAGCACCACATTACACCCTTTATCCCCAAAGTCGAGGCGATTAAATAAGCCCCCATATTGCGCTTGCAAATCAAGCAAAGTCTGTCCAAACTGAATAATTTGGGCATCATTAGGGGTACCTTGCAAACCGATATAGAGATTGACAATCTGCCGAAATTCATCCGTTTGTACATAGCGGAGCAGTTTGGGGGGAAAGAAATGGCGCAAAACAACATCATCGACAGGGGGCAGGTCAATCGGTTGCGGCTGAGGCAAGCCAGCCCTCACTACTTGCCCTGAGTCAGTCGAAATAGCTTGCTCTGAGCCTGCCGAAGTGTCCATCACTCGCCAATACTCATCATTATGGTCAATCGCGGTAACATGCTCTTGTAGCAACTCATACGCCACCGCTGTCAAAATCATCATATTACGGCTCGCTTGCTGCTCCGCCTGGGCGGCACCATCAATAGCCGTCCCCCGAAAATAAAAGGTCGCCCGCTCCTGATTAAGCCCTCCTTTCTCCGCCAAAACAATCTGCCAATGCGCCTCCCCCGTCGCCAACCCCACCTTCACCCCCACCTCAAAATCGGCATAGTCTGTTTCGTAAGGTGGATGCTCGGTAATGGCGTCACGGATGGTCCAGCCAGCGGCAAGGGCGCGTTGCGCCGCTTTGGGCAATGCTGTTTCATCTTCTTCGCGAATGGGAAAGAGCGCGGTAAACGCATCACCTGCAAAAGTAGCAATGAAGCCGTCATGAGCGTAGACTGCCTCAACAAGGGGGGTGAAGATTTGACGCATCAGATCGGCCATTACTTCGGCGCCGTGTTGGCCGTGCCCCATCAAAGTGTCCGTAATCGTACTAAAACCAGAAATATCGACAAAAAGAGAAGCCGCTGTTAGATCACCACTTGTTTCACCAACTGCATATTTTTCGAGAATAAACGGAGAAACAAGACGATGCATACCAGTTTCCTTCCTGTATTTTATGGCCTAATAATTAACTGAAATACATTATATAAGTCTTTGGACGAATGAGCCATCAACATTCCCCTCATCCCTCCTCACCCCCACCTCAAGCGAAGATTATCCCACCCTCTACCTACACCCTACCCTTCCCGCCCGCTCCTCATAAGCTGCCACAATCTCCCGATGCCACGGCACATCTTCCAAAAACCGCTGCCGCCCCACCTCATCCTCAATCTTCGCCGCCGCCGCCATCACCCCCTCATACGTCGCCGCCAACCGTCCCGCCGCCCGCTCATCACCCCCCGCCGCCAACACCTGATAACAGTACCAAGCATTACACCACTTATATTCAGTGCCTGTTAAACGCCCCCCCTCGGCCAAATAGCTTTCCACCTCTTCCATAACCGCTAACGCTTTAGACAAATTCCCAGCCTCCAAATACCCCCAGCCTAAAACAGCCAACGATTCCATCAATATCTCTTTTCCCAATTGTTGTCGCAAATCAATTGCTTGCTTTAAAAATACTATCCCGTTATCAAACTGTCCTAAAGAAATATTCGCTTTACCTAAACCTGTTAAAACATAAGATTTGAGATGCTTATCTCCAATTTCTTCACACATTGTTAATGCTTGTGCAAAATAAATGATACTCTCATCATATCGCTCTTGCTCATCAATTATAATTCCCAAGTTAAATAGACTCATCGCCACCCCAAATCTATTGCCCAGTTCCTTCCGTATTGCCAACGAACGAGTATGATAAGTCACAGCTTCCTCACGCCGTCCCTGATGATGGGCCACAACCCCCAGGTTATTTAGACTTATCGACACGCCACGCTTACTGCCAATCTCCTCATCTATTGCCAATGAACGACTATAATAAGCCATCGCCTTCTTATACTGTCCCTGAGTACGCGCCACAACCCCCATGTTATTTAGACTCATCGACACCCCACGCCTATCACCAATCTCTTCCCGTATTGCCAACGAACGGGTATAATAAGCCACCGCCTCCTCATACCGCCCTAACTCATCAGCCACAAGTCCCAAGTTATTTAAACTCATCGACACCCCACGCTTATTGCCAATCTCCTCATCTATTGCCAATGAACGTGTATAATAAGCCACCGCCTCCTCATACCGCCCCTGAGCACGAGTTATATTGCCTAATAAATTTACCCCTTTTGCTAAAACATCTAACCGCCCCCCTATCTCTGCCAACTTTACCCCCCGCTC
This sequence comes from Anaerolineae bacterium, assembly GCA_035459145.1. Lineage (GTDB taxonomy): Bacteria > Chloroflexota > Anaerolineae > Promineifilales > Promineifilaceae > DATHYN01. The sequence goes on from DATHYN010000208.1 coordinate 10,185, forward strand.
CCCCCACCTAATCGCCTCCTTATGACGAGACTGCTGCTTAGCAATATTTCCCAAAATCACGGCCAACGCCGCCTCTCTTCCCACATCATCAAGTTGTTGGGCTAACGCCAAAGCAACCTCAGCTTGCTCAAGTCCAACTTCATAAGCCCCTATCATCCCGGCCATCTCGATCTGACGCAAATATATCTCCAATTGCCAAGTTGGCTTCGTTTGGGCGACATCAAGAAGCTGTTGTAGCACAACCTTTTGGGTTTCACGTTGACCTAAAAAATCACAACTCGCTTCCTGCAATAACAATAACTCATAACGACTCTTGATTGTTTCTGTTCCCATAACCCCATCATCTATAATAGCAACTGCTTGCGCAACAGTCGTTATCACCCGCTGGTGCTCATTGTTTATGCTTAATTGCTGAGCAGTGACCTGCAAATAATGGATCGCCTTCCTTCCTACCTTGCTCAGACCTTGGTTATAAGCGGTCAAATAATGTTTAGCAATTTTTTCGTAATGAGGGGCTAAATCGGGGGCATATAATTGCTCTAATGTTGTAGCTGCTAGTTGGTGTAATTGACTGCGTTGGGAACGGACTTGCATGGCGTAAGCAGCATCACGGAGTAATGTATGTTTGAAGAGGTAGCGAATTTGGTTAAGGGCGGTCCAGATTGATTCATTTTCTAAAGTTTGGATGTGAGCGGGAAGCTCGGCCACCCCAGACAACATACCACTCAAAACTTGCACTTCAAACTCCCGACCTAAAATAGATGCCGTTTGCACAATTTCTTTTAGTTTAGTGGTTAACTGGTCTAAACGAGCCGTAAAGATGATGCGAATATCTTGTGGCAAATAATATTCCCCATCTTGTTTAGCTAAATGCCAAACCCCATCTTGTTGCTTGATGATGCCTTGATCTTGTAAGTAAAGGCCGATTTGTTCGCCAAAAAAGGGATTACCCTCGGCTCGCCCAACAATAATGTCAAGCACACCATCCGTTAAAGGAGCCGCTAATACTTGAGGCAATAATTCAGCCATAACTTCTCGTTTGAGCAGGGAGAGATGCAACTCGCGGTAATCGACCTGTCCCAAAAGCGGCTTGCTATCGGTTGTCGGGCGAGCCGTAGCCAAGATAGCTATGGGATACTCATCGATGCCCCGCACCAAACGTTCAATAAAGGCGATTGATTGCGAATCAAGCCAATGAATATCTTCAAGAACGATGACCAATGGTGTCTGTAAACTTTCAGCCAAAAGCAAGGCTTTCAAGGCTGATAACCGCCATTCATAACGCCCTTCAGGAGGCAACTGTTCATAAGCAGAATTTTCCCAGCGCAAGTCGATTAATGAACCCAAGGCAGATAAACCTTGGGTGAGGGTTTTACTCAGTTCTTCATTGGTGGTAACAGCCACCAATTGCTCTAATTTTTGTTGAAAGGCATGTTGATTAGCGCTGATTGATTGGTTGGTTTTTTGGTCAAAATAATTACGGAGCCAGTAAGTAAAGGGATTAAATGACGATCGGTGGAGTTGGTTAGTTTGGCCGAGAGCAAATTGAACCCCTCCAGATTCCTCTAAAGCTACACGCACCTTGGTAACCAAGCGACTTTTACCTAACCCCGCATCGCCTATTACTGTTAGGATACCAGAAAACCTTTTTTTGGCTGTCGGATCCAAAATTTGCTCAATAAAAGTTTGCACTTCTTCGATTTCCGCCTCACGGCCAACCATCTCATGTTTATAAAAACGAGTGGCAAAGCTTTTTTGCGAACCCAAACGATAAACGGTTTGTGGTTGCGCAAATCCTTTGACTTGTTGGGCACCCACTTGGCTTATTTCAAATGTTTCTTGACCTTTGGTGGCTATGGGCGCATCTAACCAAATCTGGCCGAGGGGGGCTGTCATCATAAAGCGAGCGGCCAAGTTGACGCCATTACCGGTACAAGTGAAATCGCCATGTAATGGTGACCCAACCGTCCCCGCATGAGCAATACGCCAAGTCACCCCAGCACGAATGGATATGGGGCTTTGGGCTTGTAGGGCTAAGGCGAAATTAAGGGCACGATTGACATCATTTTCATGAGCGATAGGTGCCCCAAAAAAGATAATGACATTACAGCCTTTGTCACCAAAGTCGATATGGTTAAATAGCCCCCCATAATCTGTTTGCAGTTTTAACAAGATTTGACCAAATTCAGTAATTTGATTCCCACTTAAGGCCCCGTCTACGCTGATAAAAAGATTAACGATATGTCGAAATTCATCTGTGTGAATTTGACGAAGACTATTAGGGGGGAAGAAAGCTCGCATTATTTTTTCGTCAAGAGGAGGGAGGCCAATAGGTTGTGGCGCCGGTAAATGATGACCCACCGCTAGGAGTTGATGATACCCATTATGCGCCACAGTCGTTGTTTGATCTTGGAGTAATTTGTGGGCAGTTGCCGTCAGGATCATCATATTACGACTGGCTTGTTGTTCGGCATGGGCGGCGCGATCGATAGCTGTGCCTCGAAAATAAAAGATAGCTTGCTCATTTTCTTCAGCCTGAATAATGCCCCAATGGGCATCGCCAGTAGCTAGCCCCACTTTGACCCCGACTTCAAAATTAGCATAGATGGTTTTATATGGGGGGTGCTCAGCCACAGTATGGCGGATAGTCCAACCAGCGACGAGAGCACGTTGAGCCGCTTGTCGCCAGTCCCCTTCACCTGCTTCACGAGTGGGAAATAGCGCAGTGAAGGCATCACCAGCAAAGGTGGTGATGAAGCCATCATGGGCATAAACGGCTTCAACGAGGGGGTCAAAAATTTGACGCATCAGGGCGGCCATGACTTCGGCACCGTGCTGACCGTGGGTCATCAGGGTATCGGTAATGGTGCTAAAGCCGGAGATGTCGACGAAGAGGGAGGCGACCGTGAGGTCACCACTCGTTTCACCAACAGCATATTTCTCTAGAATAAAGGGGGAGACTAGACGGTGCATACAGGCTTCCTTTAGCTAAAAAACGATAGTTACTAGAGTGACATTGTACAACAATTAAAAGAGGTCGCCTATCTTTCATCCCCTCCGCCATCATCCCCTCATACGTCGCCGCCAACCGCCCCGCCGCCCGCTCATCACCCCCAACCGCCACTGCCTGATAACAATACCACGCATTCCCCCACTCTGATGAAAATCAGAATCCATGAACGGCATTACCAAAACCAGCGTGGTAGCTATCAACTATCATTCTGGATTCCGGACGCACCTACCCTCTAATTCCTCCTTACGTTTTTCAAAATGCCGAAATTCTTCAAATACCCATCTTCTCGTAGCCCAAACATCGCCTAAATGTATAATACCCATCATGCCACCTCCCCCCAACTTCATATACAATAGAAAAAATTATTTGACTATACCCCATAAAAACAACACTGCAATAGAAGGAAAACATGTCTGCCAAACAATTACTCATCTTACTACCATTTTTATCAATTCTCTTCATCGCCTGTACCACCAATACCCCGCCACCCCCTTCCCCCACCATTGCCCTTCCCCAACCAACGACCACCCCCACGGCCATCCCCACGGCCATCCCCACCCAAAACGCCACCATCGCCACCCCCAACCCCACCCAATCAGCCTCAGCCTATCCCACCATCACCCCACCACCCACTACCAATACCATCCAATCACCTGCCAACACCATTCAACCTCTCGACTGGCATACCCAAACCCTCAGCCTCTACCCCCTCCAACTCACGCTCCCCACCTCTTGGACCATGATAGAAAAAAACCGCCGCCCAGAACCACTCGGCTATTGGAGCGTCGTTTTTGGCCATGATTGCGCCGAATACATGCTCACCAACCCCGATAACACCCTTACCCTTACCTTAACCCCCGCCTGCGGCCTCCTCGAAGGTGCTGGTTTCCCCTGCCCCACCGACACACTCTTTATCAGACCATCTATCAACAACCAACAAGACTCAATGATTGTGCGCATCAATTATCCTAATCGCAATACTTATGCCTATACCGAAGCCGATATGGGCCTCAATACCTGCGCCGATGGTTATAAACTATCATTTACGGATGGCTTCATCGACACCTATATGCTGACTCAGATCGATTATTCTGGGGACAATACTGATTTAGACCGCCTTATGTCCATAACCGATGACATTATCCGCTCCCTACAACCAATTGACCGCCCCGTTCCTTGGCAAAAATCCCCTTTCACCGAAGCTTATTTTTTTGGACAGGGTGACAAAAATATATTAATTGTTGGCGGTATTCATGCCGGTTACGCCCCTAGTTCCGCCGCTCTCACCGCCCAATTAGTCGCTTATTACCAAAGCAACTACACGACCATCCCCGACGATATCACCTTAATCATCCAACCTAATATGAACCCCGATGCCCAATTTGCCCCCGGCGATCCAATCGGCCGGTATAATGCCAATCAAGTTGACCTCAACCGTAACTGGGATTGTAACTGGCAATCAACGGCCTACATCGGCGGCCAACTCATCGAAGGGGCTGGCGGCCAAACCATGGAAGCAGAACCAGAAAGCTGGCGTCTATTAAGACTAATCAATAACAATCCCCCCTCGGCCGCCATCTTCTACACCGCCCGCGCTACCAACGGCCTCGTCGCCCCCGGTAAATGCGACCAACGCCACACCCCCTCCGAAACAATCTCCACCATCTACGGCCAAGCCGCTGGCTACAATCTAGTCAACTACACCCAACCAAACCCCAGCACCTTAACCGGTGATGTCACCAACCGCTTAGCCAAATATGGCATCCCCGCCATCTTTGTCCTCCTCCCCGACTACCAAGCGGTCGATTTCGAGGCCAATCTCGCCGGCATCACCGCCATCATTAACCATACCACCACCCAATCACCCTCTCCACTCCCTTGACAACACCCCTCTCTTTTGGCATAATTCCCCTACCATACTTAAAAAGCGATGATGGAGACGAGTAACTTTATATCCTGGTCTCAGCGAACCTGAGTCGGTGCAAGTCAGGTACCAGCCATGAAGCCAAAATCCCTCCGGAGCTGTCAACTGAAAAATTCTGAGTAAGCTTGACCGGCCCTCGCCACCGTTAACCGGCGCACGATAATGATCTGTTATTGTACTAAGTGCCTGATGTTGTTCCCCAACCTCAGGAATTTGGGTGGTACCGCGAAGCATTCAACGCCTTCGTCCCAAACTGGGATGAAGGCGTTTTTTATTGCCCACCCATAGGAGAATTAATGACAACACATACCTATCTGGAGTCCACCAACTAATCATGCGCTTTCTTATCCGCGAAATGCCTTACGAAAAGCCGATTAGCAACGGCCGTTGGCACTACGCCGACCACGATGGCCCCACCGGCGCCACCGAACAATGGCGCCTCACCGCCGCCATCAACGACTACCGCATCCTCCGCATCGACCTCGACGCCCGCGCCGCCTCCACCGGCACCTCCTACCTCTACCACCTCGTCCTCAACCCCCTCGGCCAACCCGAACGCCTCAACTTCCGCCTCTGGGGCCCCACCACCACCCGCATCAACGGCCGCCTCATCTTTGAAGCCGATGGCGTCGCCGCCGTCCGCGAAATCGGCCCCGAAAATAACGCCACCCGCCACGAATCTTGGCTCCCCGGCGCCTTCCGCTGGTTCTGGATTCCATCCGCCACCGGCCTCACCATGATCATTAACCAAGCCGGCGCCGGCCATACCCTCACCCTCGACTTCGACGACCACCTCAACCCCCAACACCTCCCCGCCACCGTCACCACTAGCCAACCCAATGAACATGGCTGGCAACCTTGGACCGCCACCTGGCACAATAAACAACGCACCGTCTGGGCCGATGCCCACGGCCGTGCCCACCGTATGGACCGCCCTGACGGTCTCTACGCCCTATCTAAAAATTAATATCTTTACCAACACGCCCCACGGGGCCCTCACGGAGGACTTACATGAGCTTTAATGATGTAGATAAACCAGATTTCGTTGCCCTCGAACATGACACCCTCAACTTCTGGCAAGAAACCGATGCCTTTAATGAATTACGCCGCCTGCGCGCCAACAGCCAAAGTACCTACAGCTTCCTCGATGGCCCTATCACCGCTAATAATCCGATGGGTGTCCACCACGCTTGGGGCCGCACCTACAAAGACCTCTACAATCGCTACCACGCCATGCTCGGCAAAAACCTGCGCTGGCAAAACGGCTTCGATTGCCAAGGTCTCTGGGTCGAAGTCAATGTCGAAAAGGAACTCGGCTTCCAAAGCAAACATGACATCGAAGAATACGGCCTCGCCGAATTCGTCCGCCTCTGTAAAATGCGCGTCCTCAAATACGCCGCCGTCCAAACCGAACAATCTGTTCGTCTTGGCTACTGGATGGATTGGAACGACCCCGATTTCCTCCGCCAACTCCGTGACTGGATGGAAGAAGACCCTCTCCAAGAAGTCACTGTCCAAGGCCCCCAAGGCCCCGTCACTGGCACGGTCGAAGCCATCGTCGGCCAACTCGGCCTCCCCCAACTCGGCGGCTCCTACTTCACCTTCAGCAACGAAAACAACTACCAAATCTGGGGCTTCCTCAAGCAATGTTACGACAACGGCTGGCTCTATAAAGGGCGTGACGTCATGCCTTGGTGCGCCCGCTGTGGTACCGGCATCAGCCAACATGAAATCGTCACCGATGGCTACCATGACATCACCCACGAATCCGTCTTCATCAAATTCCCCCTCGAAGGCCGCGACAAAGAAGCCCTCCTCGTCTGGACCACTACCCCCTGGACCCTCACCAGTAACGTCGCCGCCGCCGTCGGCCCCGACCTCGACTACGTCAAAGTCGCCGCCCCCGATGGCTGGCATTACTACTTAGCCGAAGGCGCTATGGCCAACACCCTCATCGGCAACGACAACACCGTCGTCGAAACACTCAAAGGGAGTGACATGCTCGGCTGGACCTACCGCGGCCCCTTCGATGAACTCCCCGCCGCCCAAGAAGCCTTCACCGACTACACCCATCGCGTCATCTCTTGGAAAGATGTCGGCTCCGAAGAAGGGACCGGTATCGTCCACATCGCCCCCGGCTGTGGTGCCGAGGACTTTGGCCTCAGCAAAGAACATGACCTCCCCGTCATCGCTCCCCTCGACGAGAATGGCTACTACATCGACGGTTTCGGCCCCTTCTCCGGCCGCTCCGTCCATGACAATATCGCCAACGATGTCTTCGACAACCTCCGCGAAAAAGAAGTTTTCTATCGCAAACAACGCTACACCCACCGCTACCCCCACTGCTGGCGCTGTGGCGAAGAACTCGTCTACCGCCTCGTCGATGAATGGTTCATCAGCATGGGCGAACTCTACGATAAACCACGCGAAGAAGTCACCGCCGCAGAAAAAGAAGCCAGTCTCCGCTACCAAATCATGGACCGTGTCGATAAAATCAACTGGTATCCCGGCTTTGGCTACGATCGTGAAATGGACTGGCTCCGCAACATGCACGATTGGATGATCAGTAAAAAACGGTATTGGGGCCTTGCCCTCCCTATCTGGGAATGTACCGACCCCGATTGCCATCACTTTGAAGTCATCGGTGACGAACACCAACTCCAAGATCGCACCATCGAAGGTTGGGAAAAATTCGAAGGCCACACCCCGCATCGCCCTCACATCGATGAAGTCGTCATCGCCTGTGCCAAATGTGGCGAACCCGCCCGTCGCATCAAAGATGTCGGCAACCCTTGGCTCGATGCCGGTATCGTCGGTTTCAGCACCATGCGCCACCGTACCGACAAAGATTATTGGCAAAAATGGTATCCCGCCGATTTCGTCACCGAAAGCTTCCCCGGCCAATTCCGCAACTGGTTCTACAGCCTCTTGGCCCAAAGCACCGTCCTCGCCGACGAGCCCCCCTTCCGCAATCTCTTCGGTTACGCCACCCTCCTCGCTGAAGACGGCCGCGAAATGCACAAATCCTGGGGCAACGCCATCGAATTTAATGAAGCTGCTGACAAAATGGGTGCCGATACAATGCGTTGGCTCTACGCCAGCTGTAAACCAGAGAAAAACCTTCTCTTTGGCTATACCAACGGTGACGAAACCCGTCGCCGCTTCCTCTTACCACTCTGGAACGTCTACTCCTTCTTCGTCACCTACGCCAACCTCGACGGTTGGAGACCCACCGGTAGCCTCCCCACCTCCCCCAACAGCGGTAATGCCCAACTCGACCAATGGATCTTGGCCCGTTTGCAAGAAGCCAACGCCGGCACCCGCGAAGCCCTTGACCGCTACGACGCCGAACGCGCCACCGAACATCTCGAATCCTTCCTCGACGACCTCTCCAACTGGTACGTCCGCCGTTCTCGCCGCCGTTTCTGGAAAAGCGAAGCTGATCAAGACAAATCAGCCGCCTACGCCACGCTTTATCATGTTCTCGTTAACTTCGTCAAGCTGGTTGCCCCCTTCATCCCCTTCATGACCGAGGCAATGTATCAAAACCTCGTCCGCTCCGTCAACCCCAACGCTCCTACCAGCGTCCACCACTGCCTCTATCCCGCCGTTGATGAATCCCGTCTCGATAAAGCGTTACTCGCCAAAATGGGCTTAGCTATCACCACCGCCAGCCTCGGCCGCGCCGCCCGCGGTGCCGCCGATATCAAACTCCGCCAACCACTGGCCAAAGCCCGCGTCAACGTCGCCACCCAACAAGAACGCCACGACATCGAATCCCTCGCCGATGTCCTCACCGAAGAGATCAACGTCAAAGAGATCGAAGTTGTCTCCGAAGTCGGTGAACTCGTCAACTACATCGTCCTCCCTAACAACCGCGTCCTCGGCCCCCGCTTCGGCAAAGATTTCCCCAAAGTCCGTAAAGCCCTCACCGCCCTCGATGCCGCCGAAATCGCCCGCACCCTCCAAGCCGGTGACACCGTCTCCCTCGAACTAAACGGCGAAACCGTCTCCCTCGGCCCCGACGACATCCTCGTCCAAACCGAATCCCGTGGCGGACAAGCCGTCGCCAGCGATAAAGGCGTCACCGTCGCCGTCGACACCAACCTCACCGACGAACTCCTCCAAGAAGGGCTTGCCCGCGACCTCGTCCGCGCCATTAACACCTGGCGCAAAGAGGCCGACTTCGAAATCAACGACCGCATCTACATCACCTACAGCGCCACCGGCACCGCCGCCGAAGCTATCGCTAACTTCGCCGCCTACATCCAACAAGAAACCCTCGCCGACACCCTCACCGCCGGTGCTGTCACCCAAGACCCCCTCACCACCGACCTCGGCGACGACGAAGTAAAAGTCAACTTGCAAAAAGTGTAAAGCATAGGACAATCCATAGGTAGTGCGATTTGTTAAATCGCACTACCTATCATATAACTATTGCTATTCCTACACAGGAAAGACTTGGAGCAATCAATGCCCAACCCAGATCTAGGTTTCACCTATATCTCTCTTAAAATATGACCCACTATATTGACATATCTCCCGCTGTCCACAGTCGCGCCGGCCTCGGCCGCTACAGCGCCAAACTCGCCGCCGCCCTCGACCAAGCCCAACCTGGCCGCTTCTCCCTCTTCTACAATCAAGGTACCGATGGCCGTGTCCCCTCCCAACTCACCCACCTCCCCCAACGATACGTCAAATGGGGCTACAAACCATGGCGCTTGGCCATTCTCCTCGCCCACTTCAGCCGCCTCTCTTTTAACCGCCTCGTCCCCAATGCCAACCTCTTCCACAGCACCGAACACCTCCTCCTCCCTGTCAAACATCTACCCACAGTCCTCACCGTACATGACCTCATCTATAAAATATATCCCCAATACCACAAACGCCTCAACTACTGGTATCTCAATCTCGCCATGCCCATCTACTGTCGCCGTGCCACCGCCATCGTCGCCGTATCGGAGTCTAGTAAGCGCGATATCGTCAAACATTACCACATAAATCCTGATAAAATACATGTCATCTATGAAGCGGCCGCCCCCCACTTCCGTCCCCCCGTCCCCAGCGCTATCGATGTCGCCCGCCAAAAATTCAACCTCCCCGACCGTTATCTCATCCACCTCAGCACCATCGAACCACGCAAAAATCTCAGCCGCCTTCTCGATGCTTTAAAAATATTACGCCAAGATGACCCCCATCTCCATCTCGTCCTCGTCGGTAGCACCGGCTGGCTCTACGACGAACTCCTCGCCAAAATAGAGACCGATGGCTTGTCTAATTATGTCCATCGCCTCGGCTGGGTCGATGACGAACTCCTCCCCGCCGTTATCGGCAACGCCACCCTCGCCGTTCAACCCAGCCTCTATGAGGGCTTCGGCTTACCCATCTTGGAGCATATGGCTTGCTCCCAAGTTGTCGCCGCCAGCAACGCCAGCAGTCACCCCGAAGTCGGTGGCGACGCCGCCGCCTACTTCGACCCCTACAATGTCGACGAGATGGCCGCCACCATCCACCGCCTGCTCAATGACCCCGAAGAATACCAATACCGTCGTCATCTCGGTTATCACCAAGCCCGCAAATTTAGTTGGCAACGAGCCGCAAAGGAAACAATAGCACTCTATGATAAGTTGGTTTAATCGCAAAGGCACGACCGCTCTCTTTCTTATAATCATTCCGATCCTCTACCTCGCCACCATGGCCCGCACCCTCGTCCTCGGCGACCCCACCGAATACACCTTCGTCGCTAACATCCTCGGCATCGCCCACCCCCCTGGCTACGCCTTCATCACCGTCCTCGGCCACCTCTGGCAAAAATTCATCATCCCCTTCGGCCCCATCCCCTGGCGCATGCACCTCCTCTCCGTCACCGCCGGTACCCTCATCCCCCTCCTCCTCTACCTCACCATCCGTCGCGCCACCCCCGACCACCCCTGGGCCAGCCGCCTCGCCGCCATCTTCGCCGCCCTCACCGTCGCCGTCGGTGCTAATCATTGGCAACACAGCCTCCACACCAATCCCCACATCATCACCGCCCTCTTCCTCATTTTCAATCTCTTCTGCCTCACCCAATGGTGGCACACCCAAGAAAAACATAACGGCTGGCTCTACCTCTTCTGCCTCTCGACCGGCCTCGGCGTCACCCACCACCCTCTCACCGTCTTCACATTTCCTGCCTATACCATCTTTATCATCTATATTAAACCCCAAATATTACCCCTATGGCGTACCTTAGTCGCTATGGCTGCCTTCGCCCTCCTCGGCCTTATCATCGCTATCGGCCTTACCATCATTGTCGAGGCTAATCATTGGCAAGACAGCCTCCAAACCAATTCTTACATCATTACCGCCCTCTTTCTCACTTTTAACCTCTTCTGCCTCGCTCAATGGTGGTATACTCAAAAAGAACACAATGGTTGGCTCTACCTCTTTTGTCTCTCCCTCGGCCTCGGCGTTGCCTACCACCCTCTCCCCATCCTCACTTTTTCTGTCTACGCCATCTTTATCATCTATGTCCGACCCCAAATATTACCCTCATGGCGTGCCCTAGCCCCTATGGTCGCCTTCGCCCTCCTCGGCCTCACCGTCTGGCTCTACTTCCCCTGGCGTAGCCCCCAAGAACCACCTTTCGGCCCCTCTGACATGGCCACCCTCGATGGCTTCCTCAATGTCGCCCTCGCCCGCGGCCTCCGCGTCAACCTCTTCCACTTCGGCCTCACCGACCAAATCGACCGCGCCCTCGTCTTTTGGACCCTCCTCCGCCTCCAATACACCCTCCCTGTCATCTTCCTCGCCTTCCTCGGCCTCCCCGCCCTCTGGCGCCGCCAACTCAAACACCAACGCCATAATCAACCCCGCTCCCTCGCCCTCCTCTACCTCCTCGCCTTCCTCTGCAACTATCTCTTTGTCATCAACACCGTCCAAGATGTCATGGCTTATCTCATCGGCCCCTTCCTTCTCGTCGCTCTCTTCGCCGGCCACGGCCTCTATCAATTCCTCCTTTATCTCCAAGAAAAACAACGCGACCGCACCTTCATCCTCCCCCTCACCACCCTCGCTCTCTTTCTCCTCGGCCCCGCCCTCTACCTCACCGTCAACCTCCCCCACATCTCCCTCGCCGATTACAACGAAGGGCAACAACATATCGACAATCTCTTTACATGGTTTGACGATAGTGGCGAACAAGCTATTTTACTCCATAACTGGGAATTCATGACCCCTGTCTGGTACACCCAATGGGTCGAAGAACGCCAACCAGACCCCAATGACGTTCGCGCTGAATTCGTCTCCGCCGCCAACCCTTGGCTCCCCAGTGTCTTTAACTACCTACCTGGCGGCCCCGTCTACATTAACAGCTATCGCCGCGAAATCGTCGATGCCGGCTTTCGCCTCCGTCCCCGCGGCCCCTTCTACCAAGTCGTTGAACCTGGCGACCAATCCCTCCCCCCCGAACTCATCCCCACCGACAACATCCCTGAAACCCCCGACTTTCCCGCCGGCACACCCGCCGGCGCCCCCCTCAACGATCTCCTTCTCAATGGCTATCTTCTCCCCCAAGCCCAAGTCACTGCCGGCGATTACGTCCCGCTCATTCTCGCCATGAGTGTCCCCCTCACCATCACCGATTATTACGTCCCCGTCATCACCATTGGTGATCAGCTCACCTACGCCTTCACCACCGACAGCCATCTACCTACCCCGCAATGGCAACCACGTGAAATCATCACTGAACGTTTCGATTTTGCCTTACCTTTTGATATGCCTGCTGGCCGTTATCCCGTCAAACTCCAATTCCAAAACCTCAGCCAAGACCAACTTAGCCCCACCACCTTCATCCTCGGCCAACTCAACGTCACTAGCCAACCCCTCGCCACCAACTACGACTACCTCCTCGCCAACTTCCGCCAACGCGTCGGCCTCCGCGCCGCCTACTTCAACAACGCCCCCATCCCCAATCTCCTCGCGCCCACCCGTCAGGCACCTTGGAACACACAATTCGATACCGGCCGTGGCGCTTCCGTCCCCACCGTCAAACGAGGTAACACCCTCCACCTCACCCTCGAATGGGAAAGCCTCGCCCCCGCCGAAGAAAGCTACACCATCTTTGTCCATCTTGTCGACGCCAACCACCAGCCCGTCATCCAACCCCTCGATTACACCCCCCTCGGCGGCGCCGCCCCCACCCACCTCTGGATACCCAAATGGCTCCCCGGCCAACGCTTCCTCGACCCCTACCAAATCCACCTCCCCCTCGATATCCCCCCTGGCACCTACACCCTCGAAGTTGGCCTCTACGAAATGACCAGTCTCCGCCGCCTCCACCTCGCCGACAAAGACGGCAACCTCGCCGGCGACTTCTACACCCTCGGCTCAATTATTGTGGAATAAGCTACCCACCCTAATTAACCTGAGTTCGACAATTCAGAATCCCCTCCCAACGTCATTTCGAACGGAGTTTTGCCCGTCCCACCCCACTTCAAAACCACCACCTAAAACAGGGCAAAATGGAGTTGAGAAATCTACCCTAAAAATACCATAACAAATGCTTACATCGGCTTGACTAATTATCAAAACCCACCAAACCTAACCCAACCAACACCCAACTCAAACAAAACCCCCCCGCCCAACCCCCCACCCCCCCCACCCCCCACCCCACCCCCCCCCCCCCCCCCCCCCCCCCCCCCCCCCCACACCCCCACCCCCCCCCCCCCCCCCCCCCCCCCCACCACCCCCCCCCACACCCCCCCCACCCCCCCCCACCCCACCCCCCCCAACCCCCCCCCACCCAAACCCCCCCCCCACCACCCAACCGCAAAAAAAAACAAAAAACCAACAAC
>DATHYN010000209.1:0-44585 GCA_035459145.1 Anaerolineae bacterium
TAATTGTGGTACTAATACTGGTTTTAACTCTTCTTTTTTGTTATCTTTCATTTTAGATGCCTTTGTTGCTTTTGTATTTTTTTTGCTGAATTTACTTTACAACAAAGGCATCTTTTTTTCCAGAAAAGCCAAACTCAAGGGGGAAGTAAAGTGACCAATAGAGGTTGTTTTATGGGCAAACTTTCACGAAAGCTAATTAGTTCAACAAATGTAAGTTAATTTAAGTATGACATCCAAAAAGAAGATCAACCACCGCGCCGCCTCCCACCCTCACCCCCGCTCCCATCCCGCCAAATAAGCGCGAAAGCTTTGCGCAAAATGGGCGTTCAAATCGCCGCCCCGTTGTAATTGCTGACCAATCTCTAAAATGACCCAGCCATGCAAAAAGGCATAAGCCCCACGTAACGCGGCCAACGACTCCGCCTCCGTCGCCAACTCCGCAAATAACGCCTGCAAAGGCAATACCCAGCCCACTTGAGTCGCTTGCGGCGGCTTCAACTCAGGGTTACTACTCATCGCCAACGCATAACAAACCGGATGCGCATGGGCATACCGCCGGTACGCCTCGGCCACCCCCACCAACCGCTCCACCAAACTCCCCTCTCCCTCGGCCGCCACCCCCAATTCCGCAAACAAAGCAACCGACGTCGCCTCATTAATAGCGACCAACAACTCATTTTTATTCTTAATATACCGATATAACGACGGTGCCTTCACCCCCAACACCCCCGCCACCCTACGCAAAGTCACCGCTTCAATCCCGTGGGCAACTAATAACTCACGGGCAGTCGACACAATCTGCTCACGATCAATCTGAGATGGATAGGGCATAACAAAATCCTTGCCTATTAATGATATCATTCCCCTCTATCATCTTATACACTCTCTAAAAAATCAAGAATAGCTGGCGTTGTCTTATCAGGCATTTCCGTTTGTGGGTAATGACCCGCTCCCTCAATTAAGGCCAAACGCCCCTTCGTCTGTGCAACAATGTAGTTCGCCTCGGCCACCGGATCGGGAAAATCTGGGTCAGCCGTGCCCATCACCACCAATGTCGGCGCTTGTACCTGTGCTAAGCGCGACTCAGACGGCTCCCGACTCGTCGACCCAAACGCGCGCACCGCTTCAAACCGACCCTTCTCTTTCAAATTACGGGTCAACTCAGCCATATAGGCGTCAAAATCGGCCGGCTTTTGCTGGGGATACATGGTTGGATAAAACAGTTTCCACATCTGTACCCGCCAAGGGTTATTCATCACCAACCACATCACGCCGCGCATCACGGGATTTAACTGCGGGTCACGCACAAAGGCTCCAATAAGGGTTAATGATTTAACCAATTGCGGCGCCTCGGCCGAGGCCCACACCATCGATGCCGGCGAAAAAGAGGTCCCGATAAGATGTGCCGGTTGACCACCAAAATGGGCAATTAACGCCAATATATCCCCCCCCACTGCGGGCACATCATACGCATCCCAACCAACTGTCGAATCACCCTGTCCCCGCAAGTCAACGGCCACCGCATGATACCCGGCCTCAACCAATGCTGGTCCCAAATAACGGTACTCCTGCCGCAACGCGCCCATACCAGGCAGCATCAACACCAGCTCCCCCTGCCCCCCATAATCTGTATAGGCCAACTTCCCTTGTTCATGATTCATATATTGTGTGTCCATAACTGTTCTCCTTGTTAAAACTAACACTGTTAGTCTTGATAATAAAGCTTTCTTCCAAACTTGTCACTAGGAGTTTGGTACTACTGCCATTGACAATTCAGTCACAAGTGTCGCTAGCGGGACACAATCATTACAAAAGTTAGACAAATCATTGACAAAACTGTCTTTCTGCTCTATAATGCTCCTAATTGTCACTGATTTGTCCAGCTCTGCTGGTACATCCCACTTTTGTCAACTTATCTCAGCGAGGAAACGCATTATGCCCACTGGTTTATCTTTATACCGCTTGATTACTGGTCAATACCAAGATTATATTACTGTTAATACCGTCTCAATGATGCGTACGATTAGTTTTCAAATTGAAAATGTTATCATGGATAACTCTCTGCCGGTTGATTTTTACGCCGGCTTTCAAAAATATTCCGCTTTCATGCGCCAAAAAGAACGGTATGAACGGTTGGCCCAAGTCGCACGACGGGTCTTCATCTTTGGTATCCCCGATGTCGAGGTACCCGTCATCCCCGGTATTGAATTTATCCCCCTCACTCCCGACGATAATCTAGCACTGGAATGGTTCTTAGTTGTCAATGCCCCCTACTTTTATACCTCACTGCTAACCCGCGAAACGGATGAACGGGATGAGGTCACTGGTGAACGCCAATTTGCTGGTATGTGGACGCATGACCAACAGGTCGTTGACCAAGCCTATCTGCTCACAACCCAATATCTTAATCAAGATTATAATCCCATCCATCAACGGGACTATGCACGGCAAAATGAATATATTGTCGATATCGCTAGCAATCTTGTCCTTAACTTAGAGAAAAGCAAACTGAATAGTCGGCGCAACCAACGTCTATCAACCGCCCTGCAAAAAATCGCCGACGCTGCTAGCCAAGAAATTGCTTACGACCAATTCCTCGACCAAGCCGTTACGGATCTCCAAGAAATTTTTAAAGCCCGTACTGTCACTATCTGGCAACCAGACCCCCAAGCCGATGAAATTGAACTAACCGCCGCCGCTGGTCTTCCCAAAAATTGGCGTCGTGCACTCTATCGTCGTCAACCAAAAGATAATCCCGATTTGCTCGTCACCCAAACGTTACAAAACAACAAAATCGCTCATATCGCCGATACGGAAGCGGCTGAAATTGCTGACCTGTTTGATCCAGCCGTGCGCAGTATGGTCGCCCTCCCGCTCCAAGCCCGCGGCCAACTACTCGGCGCCCTCCAAATCACCAGCCACAAACCAAATGTCTACGCTGATGAAAACTTAGATTCCCTAGCCACAATCGGTACCCAACTCGCTTTAGCTATGAGTGGCATCGCCCCGGAAACACCAGCGCCACCGCCCCCCGATAACAACGCGGCCAACAACCTCACCACTATTCTAGACAGCACCCTTGATGGCATCATCGTCCTAGAAGCGGATAAATCGATTCGGTTTGTCAATAACATGAGTCGGCATCTATTCCAATTGCCCCCCCATCGCTTAGCTGGCGAATCTTTCGCCATCTTCAACAACTCTGACCTTGAATATTTCATCGCTAATCTACAACCCCAACTCGGCATGGTCTATGGTGAATTAACCACGAAAAAAGGAAAGCAATATCTAATTGGGGCCGCCCCCGCTTATGATGAAGATAATAATGATGACGATGATGTCTCCCACTGGACATTGGTTTTGCGTGACATGGAAGAAGCGTTAGGCAAATCAAATGGCGGTTCAACGACACAAGAACTCGTCGCTCGGATTAAATTGAGCGATGAAATCCTCGGCCGCGTGCAACGCGTCAATCGCCTCGTTACCGAACTTCCCCAAATGGGTAACCTCTCCCCATCACAAAGCGAAGCGTTAGACCAAATTAGCCAAGTCAACCTCGAAATGGATACCATCGCTAAACAACTAGGCAAAATCAATGATGATGACAACCATACCGACGATCAAGAAACGGATGAGTTGGTCGACAAACTGTTACTCATTGAGAAATTACAAAAAGGGGCCAGTGAGCGCGCCCCCATCAAATTAGCCCATATCATTGAAGCCTGTATCAAACAGCTGTTAGATGAAGCCCAAGCCAAAAAATTAAGCATTCAACAAATTTTACCAGCCGATCTCCCCGATCTCCAAGCCAATAAAGAGGAGCTACAACAAGCTATCTTCGAACTTCTCGATAATGCGATTAAATACAGCCCGGTTGGGGCTAAAATCCAAATTTTAGCCCAATGCAAAAATGGGCAAGTGACCTTAGCTATTCGTGATACCGGTATCGGTATCTGGCCCAAAGATATTCCTTTCCTCTTTGAACGGTTTTATCGGGTCCGGAATCCAGAAAAATTAAGAATACCAGGCGCGGGTTTGGGCTTATCCGTGGTGAAAGCGGTGGCGCAAGGGCATAACGGCCGTGTTTGGGTCAGTAGCAAAATTGGACAGGGGAGTGCCTTCTTAATGGAACTGCCCATCGCCATCTAATCATTCACAAATGATTCTAGGAGCCCCTGCCAATAGCGGGGGCTCCCTTGTCAATCGCTACCCGTCTCTCCCCTTCCCTCGGCCAACCTCCCCCGCACCCCCATCAAAACAAAACCTAACAAATTCAAACCTCCCCATCTCGTCGGGTCCTCAATCCCCTCGGCCCCTTCCCCCAACCCAATCCCCCAAATCTTATCATACGGACTCGCTTCCACTAAAATCCGTTCTCCACTACCTAACAAATAAGCCCGCAACGCCTCATTCTGCCCAAACTTAGCATAATTAGCCGTCGCCACAATCTCGACACGATGCCGCTCCCAAACCTCCCTATCAAACCCCTCCACCTGACGACCCAACTTCTTCACCTGCTCCGGATGCTCCGCCGCCAATATCTGCTCTAACCGTACCGGATCATTAAACAACCGCGCTTTGGCCGCCATCATATAATGCTCGGCCGTCCCATATCGCACCCCATCCATCTCAAACTCGGCTGGCCACCATTGGCTCAAACAACTTTTGCCAATCTCGCCGTCCGGCCGCGGTTGATGCCCCCAAAAAAAGATATACTCAAATCGCTCCCCCCGCTCATGAGCCGCTAACAACTCGGCCATATTCGTTATCATCTGCAAAACTTCTCCATTAAAACAAAAATGAGGCATCTTCCGATGCCCCATTTCAACTACCAATTAGCTAAAATAGCCAACTACATAAACGCTTGAATCCCCGTCTGCGCCCGCCCTAAAATTAAGGCGTGGATATCATGCGTCCCTTCATAGGTATTCACCGCTTCCAAATTCATGACGTGGCGAATCACATGGAACTCATCCGAAATGCCGTTACCACCATGCATATCACGGGATATACGAGCAATTTCTAACGCTTTGCCACAAGAGTTCCGTTTCACCAACGAAATCATCTCTGGTGCCATCTTGCCTTCGTCCAATAAACGGCCCACACGCAACACCGAGTGTAACCCTAAGGTGATTTCCGTCATCATATTAGCTAATTTCCATTGGATCAACTGCGTAGAGGCCAATGGTTTGCCAAACTGGTGCCGATCTAAGGTGTATTGACGAGCCGCGTGCCAGCAGAACTCGGCCGCCCCCAACGTCCCCCACGAAATCCCATAACGAGCCTTGTTCAAACAACCAAATGGCCCTTTCAACCCTTTCACGTTAGGCATAAAGTTCTCATCTGGTACAAACACCTCATCCATCACGATTTCACCCGTGACACTCGCCCGCAAGCTAAATTTCCCTTCAATTTTGGGCGCACTCAACCCTTTCATCCCTTTATCCAAGATGAAACCGCGAATCTCACCATCTTTGGCCCCTTCCACTTCAGCCGTGTGACCATACGCCTTCGCCCACACCACAAATACATCCGCAATGGGCGAATTGGTAATCCACATTTTCGTACCATGCAAAATCCAACCACCATCTGTCTTCGTGGCCCGACTTTCCATGCTACCAGGGTCACTACCATGATTCGGCTCGGTCAAACCGAAACAACCGACCCATTCACCTGTCGCCAATTTCGGCAAATATTTCTGCCGTTGTTCTTCGGTCCCGTACGTATAAATCGGATACATCACCAACGAACTTTGCACGCTCATCGCACTCCGATAACCGCTGTCAACCCGTTCTACCTCGCGGGCGATCAAGCCGTAGCAGACGTGATTCAAATCAGGACCACCATACTCTTCAGGAATGGTTGGGCCTAAGAAGCCGATGGCCCCCATCTCGTTGAAGATGTTGCGATCAAACCGTTCATGACGGTTATCTTCTAGCACACGGGTCATCAACTTCTCTTGGCAATAATCGCGCGCGGCGTCGCGCACCATCTTCTCTTCTTCACTCAATTGTTCATCAAATAATAGGGGATCAGCCCATTTAAAACTGCTAGCCATGCATATACCTCATTTCAAAATAGTGGAATTATAAAAAAGCCTTGTCACTCACACAAGGGTACTGTAATAGGTAGGCACCAATCATTGGTCGTCTCTTTTTGGCCAAGAAGAAACCGCTATTGGTGCTAACTGTTTGAATTTGTGAAAGTGTAAAAGGGAATTGATTGTGTCAACGATTTAAGTTGTTTAACTAAAAGATTCTTTACGTTTGATTTAACAACTTCTAACTATTAAACGGCATATTTTCAAGATTAAATGTTGAAGATATTTAGTTTAATACACTTATGCGCGAAAAAAGCTCAGCATAAAATCGATTAAGCTATAATTATACTCTTTTTTGGCCGAGGGGTCGAATTTGCTCTGAGGGAATAAGCTAAATCAATCCTGTTCGCTTTTGATACTTAATTAAAGCCCGTTGCGCATCCTCATGCCCCACACCCAATGCCTCGGCCATCTTCAGCAAATCCCGCTCCGCCGCCTCGTCCCAATCCCCCTCCGTGTAAATCCCATCAATGGCTAAATCGATCAGATGCATCTGCGCCATATACCGTAGCTCATTCACCCGTGCTTGCCCCAAACCAAGCCCTTGCGCGATGTCATTCAACATCTCCGTTTCCACTCGAGCCAAATCCGCATCACATAACGCCAACCCCCAAGCCAACATCATCACCGTCTCGCGGCTATCTACCTGCTCCAGCTCAATCGCTGACACTTTCGGCTTCAATGCCAACTTACGCATCTCCTGCCCCATTTGGGGGACGAGGAATTCCGTCAAAAATTCATGTTCTTGCTTGATTGTCCCCGCATCCGCCTCGGCCAACATCAGCAAAATCCGCCCCAACATCACCCAATCATACCGTTGACGCACCGGCTGGTTCTGCAACTGTTGCTGAAACCGGGTGGCGAGGGCGGTTTGGGTGCTGGCCGAGAGCCAACGGCCGTTGCCCCCATCCCACACAAACTGACCCTGCACCCGCCGAAACGCAGCCACAATTCCCGCCTCCCGCTCATCCCCCGAAAACGTCTGCGGCAACGTCTGCACCTTATCATGCACCACCTCGGCCGCCACATCCCCCACAATATTACCCAAAAATTCCCCCACAAATCCATACCCAAAACGGGACAATGCCCCCCGCCAAAACCCCCAGCGCACCGCGCGCGGCAAACTCCGCTTGGTCGCATCCTTGGCCAAACTGATCATCCCCTCCCGCCGCAACGGTGCCCGCGACATCACTTCATCATACGTCACCGGACACACAAACCGACAAACAATCTCCTCCCCATTCTGCTCAGCCTCGGCTACCAACGGCGCAATCGCCTCATAACTTAACTGCGGATGATTTGAATTTCCCATAATCTTTACCTTGACCTATACCTGTTCTAACGCTACAACACCCCGATTATACAAAAATAAACTCATTTTCCGAATTGTACTCCCGATGTTAAATACGAGCACTCTAAATTGGGAAAATATTGCTAAATCAGGTAGAATATACGCCGTTTTCGATTGTGATCGTAATTAATTTACTCCCAATCCAAATTTTTAATTGCCAGTTACCAACACAAGCAAAGTAACCTCAAACAAGTTTCGTCAGAATCTGGTTTAATTGCAGTTTGCTCGCGCAAATATAGCTCAAACCAATCTGTCAGCCCGCTTGCGCTTGTCAATATTCAAAAATAAAGGAAAAGATGAAAAAGTATCTACCAATAACCCTCTTATTAACGATCTTAGTAATGATTAGTACCAGTTATGCCTACACCCCTGAACGCATGGGTGGTGATAATATCCAACACGCTTGGCAAGATTATTATGCCGATACAAATTCTCCGTATAATATTGCCGCCAGCGATCAATATGTTTGGTGGTATAGTACTTTCGCCGGCACACTCACCCGCTGGGAGAAAAATAGTTTACGTGCCCACATTTTTACATCTGAAAACGGCCTCTTAGATGACCCTACCGCTGTCATGGTTGATCGTAATGGACATGCTTGGGTCGGCACCTATGCTGGTTTGCAACGCTTTGATGGTCAAAACTGGCATTATTACACGACTGCAGATGGTTTGTCCAACAATCAGATCCGAGCTTTAACCGCTACTTACGACAACCAAATTATGGTTATCAATAATAGTAGCAATATTGATATATATCATAATGGCCAATGGAGCCACCAGCCTATCGGAACAAATAATAGGTGTGATGAGCCTGTTGATGTTGCCCGTACGGCAAACGGCCGTTTATGGATGGCCAACAATAACGCATCCCTCTGCTACTTCGAGAATGGTCGCTGGGAATATTACGGGCTAAATGAGTTCGGCTTGAACGCCAACAGCATTGAAGCCGCCCCTGACGGCAACTTGTGGGCAGCCGATATCTCTTCGATAAATGGTGGGGGAATTATACGTATCGCACCTGATTTGTCTTACCAACATTACACCATGGCTAATGGCTTGATCTCTAATGAGGCCAGCGATATCACGGTCACCTCTAACAATACTGTTTGGGCGACCTTCAATGGCTTTCCTGCCGCTGAACAAGGTGTCGCTTCCTTTGATGGCACCAATTGGAACAACTATATTTATTTCCAAAACTTCCCTCTAGGCTATGTCCAACATGTGGCTGTCACCCCAAGTGGCATACCCTGGTTTCTAGCCAATGAGCACATTTTGGGCCAAGATGGCGCTGGTTGGAATTATGCCCTATCTGGCCCGTCTAAAAATATTCATTATATGACGACTGATCATGATGGCAATTTATGGTTTGGTGGCCACGGTATCATTCGCTTTAATGGCATTGGTTGGCAACAATTTGGCCGTCCGGGCAATCTTGCCCCTACCTATGCGATGGAAACGGCCGTTAATGGCGACGTCTGGATCGCTGGCAATGGTGTGATCCGCTTCGATGGCACCAATTGGCATGTTTATACGACCGAACATGGCTTACCTAGCAATTATCCCCGTGATATTACCATCACCACCAATGGTGATATTTGGATCAGTTTCGACGAAAATGTGGGTATGGCTCGTTTTGATGGCAGTAGTTGGGATATCTTCACCACCACTGATGGGTTAGCTCATGATGGTGTCGAAACGATTTATGGCCACTCTGATGGCACTTTGTGGGTAGGGTATGGGGATAATTATGAGGCCCTTTCCGTTTATGATGGCACGAATTGGCAACATTTCACCACCGCTGATGGTCTGCAATATCCTGAAATTATCGATATAAAAGCGGATCGTGACAACAATATTTGGGCCTTAACCCGTCAGAATATTAGTTATTATAATGGTACCGATTGGATCAGTACGGCAGGTAGCTTTGGCTATGCCCGTCAAATTGCCGTTGATAACTTTAATCATATTTGGGTTGGTGATGCTAATAGCACCAATGTTTTTTATTATGATTGGAATAGTTGGCAAGTTATCTCTAGTGCAGAATTGGGCAATCGTAATAGGGGTGGTTACGTCAATAATACAGATACAGGCCAAGTATGGTTTCGAGGTGAGGCTTCTGTTTCTTTACTAACCCGTCTCCAAGTCACTGACCAAGTCTATTTGCCCGGCATATACAAACGATAAATCAATAAAATATGAGACATCCCGAATTATGGAACAATTCGGGATGTCTCATACTCTTCCCTTCTTACGGCGCCATTGCTCCCGGCGGTCGCAAATAATGAACCACACCACTCACATAATCAACCACATACAGCTCATTATCAACCCCCTGCCCAAACGCTACCGGAAAGAAATTGTTGCCTTGGTATAGGGTCCGATGTTGCCAACCATCATTAGTCTGCAGTAAACTCCAAATTTCACCTGTACAAAAATCCGCAAATATATAATGGCCATCTAAATTAGGATAATCATTTCCCCGATAAACATAACCACCAACCACCGCCCCTTCACATGGTGACCCAGAACCATGTTCGTACGCATGAATCGGATAATGATACCCGTCCAAGTTACCACAATTGGCACCATTAAATATCGTGAACCCTTCAAGACAGTTCCAACCTAAGTTCACCCCAGCTGGTGTCCCCGCCGCATGGTAGTTAATCTCTTCCCAAGTCCATTGCCCCACATCAGCGATAAACATATCACCCGTTTCGGCATCGAAGCTGTAGCGCCATGGATTACGTAAACCGATCATCCATATCTCATGACAGGTACCCTCAACGTTAACAAACGGATTATCAGCCGGAATCGTGTAATGACCGCCAAAATCACAATAAACCTCAAGTCCACTCTCCATGTCAACATCAATACGCAACATTTTGCCTAACAAAGTATTGGTGCTCTGTCCATAATTCTCTAAATCACTGTGATTACCACCATCACCCACACCAATATAAAGATATCCATCAGGACCAAACGCGATATGACCCCCATTATGATTAATATGAGGCTGCACAAATTTCATAATCAGCACCTCACTGTTAGGGTCAGCAATCTCTGGATTGGCCGTCACTGTGAAGCGCGAAATCCGCGTGAATCGTGTCTCCCCATCCATTTGGGTGTAATTAACGTAAAAATACCCATTTTGGGCATAATTAGGATGGAAAGTTAAGCCCAACAACCCCTCTTCCGGATAGAAAAAATCAACCCGATCCGTAATATTTAGAAATGGTTGGGGATTAGGCGTCCCATCAGAAGAAAGCACATGAATCACCCCCGCCTGTTCTGTAATAAACAAGCGGTCATCCCCCGCGTGACTAATTGATGTTGGGTTTTGATAAGCAGGTGAAAAAGGAGTAATATCTAAGCGTAATGGGCTAGCAATCATTGGGATGTAGACAGGTTGCCCACCACTGGTTACTGCCGCCACTGTCCTAAAATTAGGCATTAATGGTTGTATAACAAGCATCAAAATGATGCTAGAGAACAAAAAAAGTATGGAAGATAGAATTAATTTTTTCATAATTCATAATTGTAGCTTTATTTTGATGACAAGCAATATTTTTTTTGTCCCGCAAACCTCAACACCAAGCAGTCCCTCACCAATAGCTCAAATAAAAAAAATGGCTCATTGAGCCATTTTGATTTAACCTACATCCTATTCTGAACCAGACTCTCATGAGAGACATTAATAAAGGCTTGCAGGCATAATGCTGTAGTTTCTTTATTTTGAGAATGTCCCCTCCATTCATAAGAGCCTGGTTCAAAATAGCTAGGCCAAAATATATATGAAATAAATTTAAAAAGCACTTTTTATCACAAAAACGAGCTTGATAAATCTTATTTGCTATAATGAGTATAACAAATAACGGCTAATAAGCAAAAGTGATAATCAAAATCACCGTAAAATAACCAGTCATCCTCTAAAAGTTAACTATCATGTCCTCATCAAACCAATTCATTATTGAAGCAGATCAATTAACCAAAAAATATAAAGATTTTACCGCCGTCGCCCCCCTCTCTTTCAATGTCGAACGGGGCGATATCTTTGGCCTCCTCGGCCCCAATGGCGCCGGCAAAACAACCACCATCGCCATGCTCCTCGGCCTCATCCGCCCCACCGCCGGCTCCGTCACCATCGCCGGCCACAACATGCGCCATCAAGCCCCCCAAGCCCTCCGCCAAGTCGGCGCCTTCGTTGAACCCGCTTTCTACCCCTACCTCTCCGGCCGTGATAACTTATGGGTCATCAGCCAAATGAGCGGAACCGAAATCCCCGCTAGCAGACGGGACGCCATCCTCGACAAAGTCGGCCTCACCGACCGCGCCGACGCTTTAGTCAAAAATTACTCCATGGGCATGAAACAACGCCTCGGCCTCGCCACCGCCCTCATCCACGACCCCGAACTCCTCATCCTCGACGAGCCCACCAACGGCCTCGACCCCGCCGGCATGGCCGAAATCCGTCAACTCATTCGCCAGCTCGCCACCGAAGAAGGCAAAACCATCCTCATCTCCAGCCACCTCTTGCATGAAATTGAGCAAATCTGCAACCGCGTCCTCATCCTACAACATGGCGAACTCCGCGCCCAAGGGTACGTCGCCCAACTCTTAGCCAACAGCGACCAGATCGAAATCAAAATCAAGGATCTAACAGCCGCCGCCAACCTCCTCCAAACCTTACCATGGGTCGAAGCAGTTCTCATCGAAACTGACCATCTAATCGTCACCGCCCCCAGTGACCGCGCCGCCGATCTCACCGCCACCCTCGCCCAAAACAACCTTTATCTGCATGGAATGCGCATCCAAGAACGCACCCTCGAAAACCTATTCTTCGCCTTAACGACTACATGAACACTTTCACCCGCCTCCTCCAAGTCGAACTATATAAATTAGTTCGCCATCCGCTAACCATCACCCTGCTACTACTAATCATTCTGATTCTGAGCCAGCGCCTAAACAACCATTACAACGAGATACAACATATCCCCGATTTAATGGCCCAAATTGAAGCTTATCAGCCTCCGCCCCCCGCTCAAGCGTTGACCGACACCAGCACTGACGCCTCTCGTCAAATGATGGGCGCCTTTATGACGGTTGACTCCCCCCACAAATATTGGGTCGTCCTCACCTATCCCGGTATCTTCCAACAACTATGGCTAACCACCGATTGGCTCAATATCGCCTTGATTTTGTTAGCCATTATCGCTGTCGGTAATGAATTTAGCTGGGGCACAATCCGCATGGCCGTCATGCGTGGTCTTCCCCGCTACCAAATTGTGCTGGCCAAACTGTTCGCCATGGCCACAATCATCTTTATCTACCTCATCATCTGTTGGCTATTCTTAGCCGTAGTCGGTTTTTTCTTGACCGACGGGCTGAACGGTACGGTCAGTTGGGATTTTTTAACCGGCTCATTTTGGCAAACACAAATATTAGGCCTCGGCCGCATCTGGTTCTACTGCCTCACCTTCACTACCTTCGTCCTCGCCATCAACCTATGGATCGGTAACCCCGGCCCCGCCTTCACCCTTCTCTTTGTGTTTTACTCCTTAAGCCTACTCATCTACGTCTCTTTACTCATCTTAATGACCTTCGCCTTAACCAGTCCCGATTTTGTTATCACGGAGGTGAAGGATTCGATTTGGGGCTGGTTGATTGTTTTGTTGCCTCATTATAACGGCCGTTTATTCATCCATTGGGCCAATCCCCCCCTCATCGCCAATGCTGATTTTACCGTCCACCGCCTCGCTACCTTCCTCGACCTCAGTACCAATCCATGGCGTGCCGCCACAATCTTACTCAGCTACGGACTCATCACCCTTACCCTCAGTCTAATCAGTTTCCACCGCCGCGAGCTATAACCTGATGATATTTATCGCCACTGAATTTTTCAAACTAACCCATAATCGTACCGCCCGCGCCATCTTTTGGGCGATGGTACTCACCCCCATCACCATAATCAGCATCGTTTGGCGCCTAGGCACCCCCTACGCCCAATTTTTTGGCGTGCTCCAAGTCATCGGGGGCTCTTTGCTTTTGCTCTTGGGCTTAACCGCATTGCTCCTCACCGCCTCGGCCGTCGGCGATGAATACGAACAAAAAACAGTCCGCACCGTTATCGGTCGCGGTATCCCCCGCTGGTTTTTCCTCGTGGGCAAAGGGGTCGCCATCTGGTGCCTCACCCTCTTTAACGGCTTAACCCTCTGGTTTGTTGGCTCCCTCATGGCCATCATGGCCCATTGGGATACGGTCGGTGTTGCTAGTTTCCGCCTCGGCATCTTTGCTCTGCTAACCTCTGGTCTCGATGCGGTGCTACTCACTATGTTGGCCGTGGCCGTTTATATCGGTATCGGCACCCTGCTGGCTGTACTCACCCGCTCCACCGCTTTTACTCTTTTTGGCGGTTTAGGCTTTTTCTTCTTCGATTTCTATCTTCAAGCCATCAACGAAACGAATACCTCCCTCTCCATTTTGGGCAATACAGCCATCCTTTTTAGCCAATTAACCTTTCCTTTCATTCCCGCTGATATTATTGTCACCAATGAGGGGGCTGGTACCCTGCTCACCACCTCCCCCTCGGCCGCCATCCTCATCTTACTCACCTACACCCTCATCACCTTCACCCTCGCCATTGCCCTTTTCCGCCGTCAGGAATTAACATGATCAGCTTTAACCGCTTCAAACAGCTCCTTTTCTTCCTCATCATTCTCCGCCTCACCGCCCAACTCGGCCTCCACGCCACCGTCGCCGACGCCTATACCCGGCCTGCCAACCACGCTTTCACCACCCCGATACCTGCTGGCTACCAAACGGCACAATTTACCAGTGCTGATGGTATCCAACTCCACGGCTGGTATCATCCCCCGCAAAATGATATGGTCATCATCTTATTACATGGCTATGGCGCTAACCGTACCGAAATGCTCGGCCGCGCTGCCATGCTCACCCAACATCAGTTCGGTGTGTTGCTCTATGATTTGCGTGGTCATGGTTACAGTTTAGCCCCCCAACGCAGTTACGGCTGGCAAGATACCGCCGATGTGACCGCGGCCATCGATTATTTACAAAACCTTTCCAATCCCCCCGCTAAAATCGGTCTCTTTGGCTTTTCGATGGGGGGGCAAATCGCCTTACGGTCAGCGCTAGAGCATGACGAGATTGCCGCCATCGTCGTTGATGGCCCCGCAGGCGCCAATCTCGCTGATGTTCCCCCCTCGTCAGTTGGGGGTTGGCTCAAACAGTTTGATGGTTGGCTTGGTCTGCAAATATTAGAATGGTATATAGGCCAATCCGCCCCCCCCGCCATTATCAGCCAAATCAAGGCCATTGCGCCACGGCCGATTCTATTCATTGGTGTTGATAATGAGTTACCGACAGCGGCGTGGTATTATGAGCATGCGGCCGAGGGCAAAACCTTATGGCAAATCCCCGATAGCCACCACGGCCAAGCACCCCAAACCCACCCCCGCGAATACGAACAAAAGCTAATCACTTTTTTCCAACACTAAAACCATAATTTAATTGTGAATTACTCATCGATTTCTATTTACTGACTACGCGAAAACCTTAAATTTATCTAAACATATCCCCGGAAGTGTAAGAACTACATATAAATTGTTCTATTTTGTATGCCAATTTCAAATTTATTTGCTACACTAGGTTTGCTTAGTTAGTAAGTAAATTTTTTGAATTTCCACTTTTCCAAGTAAATTGTAACAAGGTTTGGCTCCATAAATACTACAACTTGTGACTAAACCCTGATTAACATTTACAACAACACCTTAAAGGAGTGTCCTTAATATGCTTTTAAATAAAATCCAAAACTGGTTCGCCGCTGAAACTGCTTCCGCTCACTGTGATGGCCCTTGTGGTGTCTATGACCCCTCCTCGGCCCGCATCGCCGCCGAAGCCGCCCTCTCCATGACCAAGAAAATCTTGGCCCTCGACCCCAGCGACGGTAGCCACGCCACCGCCAACACCCTCTCCCGCTACATCGCCATCAAAGAAGAACAAACCCACATCGCCAAAGAAGAGTTGCTCGTCCTCTGGACCGACTACTTCAAGCCACAACACCTCGAACAATATCCAGACCTCCACGACAAATTCTGGAAAGCGGCTAAATTGTGCTCCGCTGTTAAAACCGGTGTCAGCCTCGAAAATGCCCAAGCGTTGATGGATGCTGTTGAAGAAATCCACAACATCTTCTGGGCCACCAAAGGCCGCGACGTGGAATGGTACACCGCTAGCTAACGCTTGTACCATTAAATATGGAACCTTTGCCCCTCAGTAGCCCCAAACAACTGCTGTTGTGGCTGTTTAGAGCCCGGCGACGCATTCGCGTCACCGGGTTCTCTATGTACCCCACCCTCAAAAATAACGATCTCATCCTCGTTAACCCCCACGCTTATAAAACTAAATCACCACAAATCAATGATATCGTCCTCGCCCAAGACCCACGCCCCCACCGCCACCAAGCGCTCATCATCAAACGCATCACTGCCATCATCGACGACCGCTACCACCTCCGTGGCGACACCCCCGACCCCACGGCCAGCACCGACAGTCGCCATTACGGCCCCATCCCCCGCAACCTCATCCTCGGCCAAGCCATTTGCCGCCTCCCCCGCTGGCCCACCCGCCTCAACCGCAAACTAATCTACCGCTTCCTCGTCTGGAAAAACAAACCGGAATAACGCTCCCCCCCAACAATACAAACACCTACCTAGTAACGCCCCCCCTCAGCCACCCCCTGCGGCGCAATCTCATCCAACCGCGCCAACTCATCCGCCGTCAACGACACCTTCACCGCCGCCGCATTCTGCTCCAAATAAGTACGCCGCTTCGTCCCCGGAATCGTCACAATATCCTCCCCCTGGGCCAACACCCACGCCAACGCCAACTGGGCGGGCTTCACCCCCTTATCCGCCGCCAACGCCTCAATCGCTCGCACCAACTCTAAATTTTTCTCGAAATTTTCCCCTTGAAAACGTGGGTTTTGCCGCCGCCAATCATCGGGGGCTAAATCATCAATCGTTTTGATTTGGCCGGTGAGGAAGCCGCGGCCGAGGGGGCTGTAGGCCACAAACGTAATCCCTAATTCCCGCGTCGTCGCTAAAATCTCATCTTCAGGCTCACGGCTCCAGAGAGAATATTCTGTTTGTAGGGCCGAGATAGGATGAACCGCATGCGCTCGCCGAATATTCTCCGGCGACGCCTCCGACAAACCCAAATACCGTACCTTCCCCGCCTTAACCAACTCCGCCATCGCCCCCACCGTCTCCTCAATCGGCACCGTCTCATCCACTCGATGCTGATAATACAAATCAATCGTATCAATCCCTAACCGCTGTAACGACGCATCACACGCCTGCTTAACATAGTCTGGCCGACCATTAATCCCCAAAAAACCACCATTGTCATCTCGCATAATCCCAAATTTCGTCGCCAACACGACCTCATCCCGCCGTTCCTGTACTACCCGCCCCACCAACTGCTCATTCGTAAACGGCCCATACATATCAGCCGTATCCAAAAAGTTCATCCCCAAATCCAAAGCACGATGCAACGTCGCCACCGACTCCTCTTCATCCCTCGGCCCATAAAAATCAGACATCCCCATGCAACCCAACCCAATCTTAGCAATCATCAACTCACTATGCCCTAACCCCACCTTACTCATCATCTCTTCACTCATCAACTACTCCTTAATAGACTGTAACATAAATAACCCAGAACACTGTCATTCCCGCGCACGTGGGAATTCACTTATAACCTAACCGCCTGAGGAACTTCCCACTCTAGATTCTTTCGGACTCTACTTAATTGTGCCGTGGCTTATCAAAATACACCTTTTGCTCTAACTTCACCCCCCCAACGCCTTAATCTTATCTACCACCTCTTTCTTCAACCGCGCAATCTCCCGCTTAACTTCCTCCTCCTCCTCCTGAATATCATGCACCCGCTCCTCCGTATCCTCCAACTCACCCACATAATTATCCCGCATCGCCCGCTCCCGCGTCGTATTGTTCAACGCCTTCATATTGGCATGAATCTGATGCTGACGCTCATAAATCTGCTTCCGCTCCTCATCTAAACCGATTAACTCTTTCTCTTTATCACTAATAAGCTCCCACAACGCCAACACATTCCGGATCTGATTGTACACCTCCGCATTAATCAGCCCTCGCTCTAAGAACGATTGTAACTGTTGGTACGACTGCTTGGCTAAATCTTCCCGCCGATGCGTCAACCGTCGCTCCCGTACCGTTAACGTCTCTTCCCCATCACTTCCCACCGTCACTGCAAAGCGGACATGCTCATCCGTCTTCTCCGCCGGCGCCACCGTATCCACCAACTGATACGCATTATGGCGCGGGTACTCAACCAACACCTTCTGCTCCCGCCCACTCCGGTTATTGATCTGATACTTATGCTCGCGCACATGCCACTCTTCAAAATGGACATACACCCCCTTAATCTGCAACCGATGCATCTCATGCCAACTGCTCGAACGTTCTGATACGGTCACGCCCAATTCCACCGCATATGGGACCGCCATCTCATTATCGGCCCCCGTAAACGGCACCATCGCCTCCCCCATATACCCCTCCGTCCCTAATACTGTTACCGGCCCCCGCTCCAAAGTCAAACCGGTCTCGTTCTGCACCCACACCGTCGCCACCGGATGTTTCGGCATCTTACTGCCATTATAAAGCAACGCTTTCCGATAAGGGATCATCGCCGACACAATCGGCACCATCGCCGATTGCCCTCGGCCCACCGACACCGGCGTACTAATATTATATTGAAACAACTCCCCTAAATCATTACTCGACGTATTCACCACCGTACTCTGCGCTACCGCCTCCCGACTCGCCCGCATCTTCGGCGCTGGCGTCATCCCCCCCGCCGGCGCCGGCGCCGACGCCATCGTAATCCCCCGCGCCCGCTCACTCATCGGCGCCTGCGGCGCCTCAAACATCACCGGCGCCGCCGCCGTCCGCCCCTCCTCTTCCACCACCGGCCGCTCCGGCATAAACGGCTCATACAACTTATACACAAACGAAATTGGCATCCCCGCCACCAACGACAACGAAATATTCTCTAAATCCTCTTCCAACTGATTATCGAAAATCCCCCACCCCATCAATAACGCCTCCTTCTTCTCATCATCCTCCCCCGCCAACATCAACCGATAACTAACCCGCCACGTCGGCGCTGGCGCCACATAACTCACCGCCAAATCATGCGCCCCCTCCGTCAACCGAATCGTTACCTGCCGATAATCCTCCTGCCCCATCTCCGTCTCCAAGAAAAAGCGTAAATCATCCAGGCCATCCGTGTCGACTAACACCACCCCTACAATCTTATCGAGGCGAAACATCTCCACTTGGGCCGAGCCATCAACCAACAAACCAACCAACGATGCCCCCACCCCTTCCCGTTTCGATGACTTATCTAACCCGACCAGTTTCCCCTGCTTTTCCACCCCATCCGCTAATTGCAACGACACATCACGCCCCCGTAACCCAATTAACAAATCACGCACACTATACTGATCACGCAAATCCAACGAACAACCCGCCAACCGCTCCGCCCGCGTCTGCGGCGTCGGATAATCAACCCCCAACACCTGCCCTTGCCCATAATCAATCACCGTCAAGCTCTTCAAAATATCATTCATTTCCGCTTCACGGAACGTCAACCGCACCAACTTCCCTCCTAACTCCGCCCGCCGCTCAAAAAAACCAACACCATGCTTATACAACGTCATATGGGTAATGGGTAAATGCTTCATCTATCATCCTCACACTAATTGATCAATCAAATTTGCTATGATTGTAACATCACTTCCTTAAAAATGCCTAACACCCCAACAATCGCACCACCTCGTCACACGCCGCCGCCAACGACGCCACCACCGGCACCTGCGGACAATCCTGCCCCAACCGCCGCCGAATATACCGCCCATTCGAAAACCCCGCCTCAATCCCCACCACCAACTTCGCCCCCAGCCACTGATGCTTAACACTCCACTCCCCCAACTCAAACCGTGACGTCTGTCCATACGCCCGATCACACCGATGCGTCGCCTCCTGCGCCAGCCAAAACATAATCACCCCCGTTTCCGCCGCCTGCTGCAGATAATACGTCTCCCAATCTACCTGCTCCCCATAATCCATCCCTTTATCAAACGACTGCCGCTTCGGCGACACCACCCAGATTGAGGCCGAGGCCGCCCACAACAACCCCATCGCCACCTCATGCCACTTCGGCGCCCCCTGAATCGGCCCCGCCAGAAAAACAAACGGCCCATCCACCTCTAATCTATTCGGGGGTGTAATCAAACGTTTTGTCGACATATAACTATTCCTCCATATGTGCCAACGACAAAGTTGAATTTACTCTGTTGTCAACACTCGTCTAATCGCTTGATTAATTTGTTTCATCCTATATGGTTTAGTGATAACGCCATCACACCCCCATTTGTCTAAACTTTCTGCTGTTGCCAAATTAGTGTACCCTGTAAGTAAAAGAATCGGAATATCTTCACGAATCTCTCGAATTTTCTTTATCAATTGAGGTCCCATCAATAAAGGCATTGAATAATCTGTAATGACCAAGTCGAAATCTTGCGGATTACGTTGAAACCGTTTCAACGCTTCGTGACCATCAACATAAGCAGACACCTGATACCCCAGTTTTGTCAAAATACTACGACCTAAATCGCAAACCATCTTTTCGTCATCAATTAACAGAATATGTTCGTTTCCAGACATCACAGAATTTTCAAGTTCTTTTGTGGGAACCATTTCATTCTCGAGTGAAACAGGGAAATAAACACGAAAAATCGTTCCCAATCCAAGTTCGCTTTCTACTTCAATATGACCATTATGTTGTTTGACTATACTAGAAACAATGGAAAGACCTAAACCTGTACCTCGTTCCTCCCCTTTGTCTTTAGTCGTGAAAAAGGGATCATAAATATGCTTAATGATATCTGACTCTATTCCCGATCCATTATCTTCAACAACAAGACAAACAAACTCATTTGCTGCTTGCCCTAAAACAGAAATCCCCCCCTCATGCTTAATCCGGTTTAACCGAATTAATAATTCTCCTCCATCTGGCATCGCCTGAATAGCATTCACGCATAAATTTAGAATCATTTGATATAGTTGTGATGAGTCAGCAACAATAAGTGGCAGATCAAAGTCTATCTCTTGTCGAATATCAATATTTTTAAGCACTGAGGCATGAAGAACGGTTAATACCTCTTCTACAAGATTTTTTAATTGCACAGGTTCTGATTTTGATAAGGTCGTTCTATTTATAATCAATATTTTTTCAATTAAATTTGCCGCCCGCTCCACTAAATTCTCCATCTGCTCTAAATATTCAAATTCTTTAGCATTAGGCGTAAAACTCATTTTTATTAGTTCAGCAAAACCAAGAATAGGTGCTAAAAGATTATTGAAATCATGAGCAATACCACTCGCCAACGTTCCAATTGCTTCCAGCTTTTGCTTTTGGTTTAACGCAATCTGCATCTGTTTTTGGCGCGTAATATCAACATGAGACCCTAACATGCGGATAGGTTTATCATTTTCATCTTTAACAATAGAAGCATGAGCCAATATCCACCGATAAGAACCATCTTTATGCCTAAATCGAAATTCTGTTTCATGACTTTCAATAACTTTATTAATCGTGTCGTTTGTAACCTTTAACACTTCTTCTAAATCATCAGGATGGACGCGTTTTTCCCATTCTTCAAAATCGTTACTAATTTCATCATCATTGTACCCTATTTGCCTTTTCCATTCTTTAGAATAATAAACACTGTTTGTAACCAAATCCCAATCCCACAAACCCACATTACCCGCCGTTATAGCTTCCGTCAATCTCAAAAGAGTATCTTTCAATTGCTTCTCTGTCTTTTTTACTTGGGTAATATCTGTGCCCGTGCTGATAAAGTATTCTCCAAACGGAATACTAATCATATAAAGAGTTTGACCCGTTGCCGGAAAATAATTTTGCCATATATGTGGTTCCCCTTCGGCAAATATCTTCTCCACAATAGGCATAAAGAGATCTGTTGGATTAGTATTGGGGAAAACCTCGTCTGTTGTCTTTCCTACAACCTCGGCCAGACTTTTCCCCCAAGCGTCAAGTGCAACTGGATTAGCATCTACCAACCGCCATGTCTTTATATTCCCCAACTCATCACGAACAAGCTCCCATACATGAATCTCATGCCAAATATGTTCAAATATATATTTATATCTTTGATTATCACTATGCAATACACTTTCTTGCGCCGTAAGTTCAGAGATGGTCAATTCTAATTCGCGAACTTTTTGCACAAGTTCATCATAAGTTGGTTTTGTTGACAAAACAACCTCCTAGAGTCGGTGTACGAGCATTATTTACGGAATGCCCCAAATACGCAACATCTATTCCCCACCCGTCGTCAACAGATCCTCATCTGTTTCCGCATTGCGGACCAACAAAACAGACCCCACACCTTGTACCAATTCATTTAGACGCTGGCTGTAAGACTCAACTTCATTAGCGTCAGGCAGTTTCATGCCCATCAATGTCAGATCGGCAAGGTCACTATGTGCTTTGATCACATCTGCAATTGGTGTCTGCGGATTTTGGCGCACAATTACTACGGCTTCAGCCTCAACCCGTACTGTGGCTAACATCTGCTCAAGGTGTGCTTGGGTTTGATCCAAACCCTCGGCCCCATCGATAATGCGCAAGAGCCGAATACGGGAGTTGTACCAATCATCATGAAGATGGATAAGATGAGCCAGTATCAACTTTAACTCGGCATTGGCATCGCGCCCTTGCCACCAAACATTGATTACTGATTTTTGGCCGAAGCCACGCTCTGGATCATAATTAAGGAAAAGAACCGACTTGCCCATCGCTACTAGTTGACGCATGAGCCCGATGCTCATTACCCGCCCTTCTAACGTACGACTCCAGCCTAGTAGAATTGAATTCGGTTCCAAAGCACCAATACCATGTGCCTGCACCAAGATAAGGGCACTTTGTTTGAAGTCGGGCACAATTTGGGCTTCAGCAAAGGCTGTCATCCCATTGTCTTGGATATATTTGCGGATTTGACGACGCGCTGTACTACGTAAATTCCTGTTGGCCAACTTTTCGATATCTCCGATAATCAGTTGGAAGAAGGTCACCACTCCTTGCCCCAAACTGAGCCAATCAGCTACAGCTACAAGTTGTTTGCGATTATGTGGTTGCCCCGTAAAGACGATGATGTTGGGGCGCCAATTTTTGGCACTCGAACGGGTTTTTTCTAGCCGTAATAAAGCATATCGAGCCAGAGAGATCCAAATACCACTCTGTACATCCCCCCAAGTGCGGTGTACTTGTTGACGTTTCAACAGAAAAAAGACACCATAGGTAATCAAAATGGCGATGATGGTTGCTGTCGGGCTGATTAGGAACATGGCCCCATAACAGCCGATTGCGCCTAACAAGGAGATATACCAAGGAATTTTAAATCGCGGCCGATAGCTAGGATTGTCCACCAACGTTTCAATGCTGGCTACGAGGTTGACCATACCGTAGGTGTTCAGGAAAAACATGGAGATGATCGGTGCCACGAAGTTGAGGTCGCCAAGCCAGATGATGCTAACGGCGATAACGCCAGAGATGAGTACGGCTACACGTGGTTCGGTGGCACTTCCCATCTTACCCGCAATCCATTGTGGTAGCACACGGTCTTGGGCAATCGCTTGTAAGGTGCGGGGGGCGGCCAGTACACTTCCCAGAGCCGATGACAAAGTGGACGCCCACACCCCAGCCAAAATAAGGGTTGGAAAAAGGGATATCTTTTGCATGGCGAGGTTGTTGTTGATTAACTCGTCGGCCGAGAGGTGACTAGCAAACCAGAAAACGGCCGCTATGTAAATGAAGGCGGTCACTACAATCGACAGGATTGTACCACGGGGGATATCTTTGCTTGGATCTTTCAGGTCACCTGACAGGCTAATGCCCACTTCAATTCCCGTTACAGCTGGGAAGAAGACCGCAAAGACAGTCCAAAAGTTGTTACCTTCTGTAAAATTGGGGGCATAGTTGATCGGTTGAAAATTGTCCCAGCCACTGCCAAAGAAAGAAAGTAGCGAGAGTGCCAGAACAGCGAGGATGAAATATTGGATGCGTAGCGCAAAGTCGGCTCCGATGTAGGCAATACCCACAAAGAGCAGGGCTACTGTTGTGGCTACCAAACGTGGATTGATTTGTTGAAAAAATTCAATGGCTTGCAACGCTTCTGTAAAACCGATGATGTAGAAAGCGATTGAGATCGCTTGTGACAGATACAATGGAATGCCTATAGCACCACCCACTTCCAGCCCCAACGAGCGCGAGATAAGATAGTAGTTGCCACCAGCGCGAACATTCATGCTGGTAGCAATGGCTGAAAGGGATAACCCTGTCAAAAACGAGATGATGTTTGCCAACACCACAATGCCCAATGCACCCCATAAACCGGCTTGCCCTACCACCCAACCCACCCGTAGGAATAAGATGATGCCCAGAATTGTCAGAATATTTGGCGTGAAAACGCCCGTAAACATGCCAAAACGCCCTACTGGTGGCGCGTTCGTATTTGTCGTCATACTGTTCCCTTGTTCTAATATTATTGATAATGATTATAGCCTGTACCATACCTTAATGACAAAGTTATTGATTTAGCCTGCCCAATGCCCCTAAACAGGTACTTCGTTTTGTTGGCATACAACTATTCCTCTGTAGCTTAAAATCTGTCCGAGAAGGTCAGCATAACGATTTTGTTAGGATCAGTCAAAAAAGTCTGGGAGTAAATCATCGCTACCACTTCGTTTCGACAATTCACACATCCCCGCCAACCGTCATTTCGAGTGAAATTTTACCCGCCCGCCCCATTTGGAACCTACCAATCATAAAAGGGTAAAATGGAATCGAGAAATCTAACCTAACAATACCCTAACCAACGCTTACACCGGCGTAATTACTTATTGACTATCAACAAACCCCCATATCTTGAGTGAACACCAGCACCAACATCCAGAAATTGGATTGAGCCTAAAACTTGATTAAAAAATGTTTCATAACATTGTTCTATTTCATTATCTACGCATTTTAGCACAATCGCATAAACATTATTCTGATGCCAAACATAATAAATATGGATACGTGTATCACCACGAATAACATAACTGCGTCGTAAGGCATAATAAGCGTTCTGCCCAATAGCTGTTTCCTCTAATTTTATTGGCCAATCTGTTGGTTCCGGATTGGGATGCGCATCTTTACCCCACCATTGGCTAATCTTACCTAAATCAGTTTCGGTGGTAACATGTTGGTAAACATATAGGCCAGCTCCATCATTACCATGCATCCGTAATCGCTCATACGAGTTACTTTTACTACCAGACAAACCAAACTCACTAAATATCCAATCAGCTGGATACTCAAACCTAAAGTGAAACTGATCAGATATAAAAACGGCCCACTCACCCTTTTCACCTTTCGGAGAAGGTGGCAACAACTGATACAATATGAAACAGCATCCTAATATTACAATAGCATTATTAGCTACCCTGACAATCTGGCCAACATAACCTAACTTACTCTTCATCTAAGAAACGGAATGAGGTCAGCATTCTATCAAATGCCTCTTGATGGCATTGTTCTATCTCATTATCATTACATTTCAAAGAAATAGCATAAATATTATCATTATGAGCAACAAAATAAGTTTGAATATATAGTTTATAATCCCCCAAAATATAGCTATGGTACAATGCATAATAATCGTTTTCTCCCACAGTTCTTTCTTCAAACTCATGTGGCCATCTAATAGGTTTCTCAAGAGGATACGCTTCTAGTTTCCACCATTGAACAGTATCATGTAAATTAGCGTTTTGCATTTGATGTTGATAAATATAAATACCAAATGAGGATCCATCGCGGATATATGCTCGTGCATATTGGTTACCCTTACTACCACGATCACCATACGTAGATAAAATCCAATGAGCAGGGTATTCTATCATAAAATTATATTGCTCAGATTTAAGGTCAGCCCATTCTCCATTTCGTGAGTAACGCACTAATGGCTGCCAAACAAAAATATTGCATAAAACGCTAATAAAAATTAGCAACGATATATAACGAGAAAAAACTTTTTTCTTCATATCTTAAATCTATTTAAACGTACCCCTATCTCTCAATTTGGAAAAATCCCAATAAAAAGGGACAATTTAACCTGTTTAACCATAAGATATCACACGTCTAGTTTAACAACTTCCCAGAATTAAACGACTTACAGTTACGTCAGGTACCCAAATGCTATTATCAAAATCAATTCGCGCCCATCTGCTTTTCTTATGGCTAATAGCCACCCTCATCACCCTCCTCTATTTTCGCCAAACCGTTGTGGCCGAGCGCATCGTCGTCCCCTTCGACGACGCCTACATCCA
Organism: Anaerolineae bacterium; assembly: GCA_035459145.1. GTDB lineage: Bacteria > Chloroflexota > Anaerolineae > Promineifilales > Promineifilaceae > DATHYN01. Next base: position 25,966 of record DATHYN010000209.1, read on the forward strand.
TTTCCAATACGCCCGCCAAGCCAGCCTCGGCCACCCCTGGGCCTACAACCCCAACGACCCCCTCACCACCGGTGCCACCAGCCTCATCTACCCCTTCCTCCTCGCCCTTGGCCTCCTCGCCGGCCTCCCCCCCAACCAACTCGGCGCCTGGGCCCTCCTCATCGGCTACCTCAGCTACATCACCTCCCTCGGCCTCAACTACCTCATCACCCACACCCTCAGCCGCCAACACCCCTACCCCCACCTCCTCCCCCTCATCAGCACCCTCCTCCTCCTCCTCACCGGCGCCGTCCAATGGGCCTTCTTCAATGGCATGGAAACCTCCCTCTATATCGTCGCCCTACTCGCCGCCATCGCCGCCTTCGTCTACCAACGCTTTAAATTAGCCCTACTCGCCACCACCCTCTCCGCCTTTGTCCGCCCCGAAGGCACCTTCTTAGCCGTCATCCTCTTCACCCTCCTTTTCCTTCATTTTATCCTCGCCCAACGACAAGGCAAACAACTATTTACCCGCCGCGATTGGCTCCAATTAATCAGCATCCTCCTCCTCAGCTTCCTCCCCTATCTCGTCAACTATCTCGTCGCCGGCGACTTTCTATCCACCGGCGCCCAAGCCAAATCATGGACCGGCAACGTCCCCTTCCGTCTCGATGATATTATCATCTCCATCTTACGGGATGGCCTCAATATCGTCTGGCGCTTCATCGTCGGCCCCTTCGCCGCCGATTCATGGTTAATCCTCCCCGGCTTTTTGCTTCTGGTCACTGTCGGCTGGTACCAACTCGCCGCCGACAACCGCTGGTGGCTACTCACCCTCTCCTTTTTATGGCTCAGCATGGGCATTCTCTTATCCGCCACCTTAATCACCGCCACCTGGCACATCGGCCGCTACCAAATCCCCTATCTGATTATTCTCTACCCGCTCGCGACCATCGGTGGCGCGACCTTATTAACCTATCTCCCCGCTAACCCCCGCCTCCACGCCGCCATCGCCACCCTCCTCTTCCTCATCACCGGCTGGACCAGCTACCAAGCGTACCACGATTACCGCCATACCGTCGTCAGTATGGCCGAGATTCAAATCAAGATGGGAGAATGGATCAACCACAACCTCCCCCCCGATGCCCGTATCGCCATCGTTGATGCTGGTGCCATTCGCTACTTCAGTCAACGCCCCACCGTCGACCTCATCGGCCTGACCACCGAAAAATTATCCCCCTTATGGCGCTCCGGTATCGGCGCCGTCTACGAACATCTCGAACAGCTTGAGCGCCCCCCCACCCATATCGCCGTCTTCCCCAACGTCTCCACCATCCCCTATTTTGAAGGGACTGATATCTTTGCTGCCGAGATTTATCGGGCTGAATACACTGATTTCAGCCCGATTGGCGCCGTAGAAGCGACCAAACGTCTCTACCGCATCGACTGGACCCATCGCAACGCTGGTGATTCACTACACGAATCCGATTACGTCGCCCTCGCCCAAAACCTACCCCTTCACACCCGTATCGATGTCGCCGATGCCGCTTCCGAACAAGCGGTCGACTGGACCTGGTGGGAAAGTGATTTCCGCATTGGACACGCCACTGATTTGCATCAACTGCCCACGGCCAACGGCCGTTCCTTCATCGACGGCGGCCGCCTCCTCACCGGCGGCGCCACCTTCACCCTCCCCACCCAACCCCAACAAGCCCTAACCCTCTTTGCCCGCTCACACAATCAACAGCCCAATGGTTTCGATATCTATGTAAACGACAACTTCGTTGGCGTTTGGCCCCAACCAACCCGCCCCGGCCAATGGGTCGAAAGTAGCTTCGTAATCCCCGCCACCGCCATCACCGCCAACACGGCCACCATCGAACTACGCGTCCATAATCAACAACAATATGTCAGCCTCTACCACCTTTGGGCCTACGCCGGCGAGCCAACTTTTATCCCACCCCCGCTAGCCACCCCCACCAACATCCAATTCGACACCAACATCACCCTCGTCGGCCACACCATAACCACCACCACCACTTCCCTCCAAGTCACCCTTATCTGGCAAGCCGCCACCCGCACCCAGACCGATGCCAAAGTATTCGTCCATATGTACGACGAAGCGGGCAACATCATCAGCCAACATGATGGCTACCCCGTCGCCGACACTCGGCCCCCCTACAGTTGGCTCGCCGGCGAATACATCACCGACACCCATCTCCTCCCCCTCCCTCCTAACTTCCCCAACACCCCCTACCAAATCCATATCGGCCTCTACCACCCCCAAACCGGCATCCGCCTCCTAACAACCAATGACCAAGATTCAGTACCCATCATCAACCCAAAGTAACCATCTCGCTGGAGGAGATTTCTCCATGCCACTATCCCTCCAACCATTCACCATGTGAACCTATAGGAAAGACAGGAATGCCTCCAGTCAACATGATGATGCACCCGACGCCTGTCATGTCGAGCGCAGGAACGGTCGCGTCACAATCACCAACACCCCCCCCACTAAAACAAGACCATTCCGGAGCCGAGACATCTGCCTGAGTGATAATTACAAATAATAAACCAACGGTAACCCACAACCACCTTGCAACACCCACATCAACTTAAATAGTAGTAACTCCCGTTTTCCCCATTAATTACCAATCTCCCTCCCGACCCCCACCCCTTACCGGAATCCAAATCTCACTCCGATAATTAGGCAAACTAATATCCTGACTCTCATTCCACAAAATCTCTGGCCCAGCCACCTGTTCATAACCAACAGTTGGGAACCATTCCGTGTAAATTCTTTGCCACACATTCTGCAACGTCTCTGGAAATGGTCCCACCGCTTCAAAAACCGCCCAACTCATCGCTGGCACAGTCAAACAAGCCAGATCATCGGGCACCATCGCCGTCGTAGCCACCCCAATATAATGGTCAAGCTCACTCCCCTCGGCCCGCCCCTCACTAAAATTCGTCGAAGCACTAATTATTCCCCTCGGCTCAATATTAGACAACCCTTTCAATTGCGTAATTAAATCCGGCGTTAACAACGCCGACATCGCCACAATCTCCGGATTAACCCCATGATAAACCAAAGGCACCCGCTTATACAAACCAACAATAAAAAAAGGCTCTTTTTCTACAATTCGATAATTCATCTCATTTGCTCCTTGTATCGTTAACTGAAAAGTAAGACGAGAATAAAACTTTAGCTGGTGACTATCTTTCTTCGCTTCACTAGGGTTTACCCCATGCCAACTGCAAAAAGCACGTGTAAACGCATCTGGTGAACTATACCCATATTTAAGCGCCACATCGATCACTTTCTCCCCATTATTAACCAGATCAATAGCCGCCATCGTCAATCGACGCCGCCGTACATACTCGGACAAAGACAATCCCGCCAAAGAAGAAAACATACGCCGAAAATGATACTCTGAACACAACGCAATTTGTGCCACTTGGCTAAAATCTATCTCCTCGGCCAAATGCTCTTCAATATAAGCCAACGCCCAATTCATATGCTTCATCGCTTATTCCCATCTAAATCATAAACTAAACTACTAAATACAAGTATACACATTATCCCCTACCCCTACCCGACAATCCATGCCCAACATTATCGGCTCTCCTCTTATCTAAATCAGCCCAATCCCCAAAATCCGCGTCAAAACCCACCAAACCTAACACAAACCAACACCTCCCTCAAGCAAAACCGATTCCTGTTGACAGAATCCCCCCCCTTCTATAGACTTATCCCATGTTTCATCAACCAATGCGTGCCTTCAACCACGTCCCCTCTCGTCTACAATATATATTAACCCTCTTTGTAGGGCTGATAATATTCACCCCTACCACCCTCCACGCCACCCCCCACCCCTCGGCCACCGCCACCAACGGCACCCTCGACCTCACCACCACCGACCTCAGCCACAAACCCCACTCCCTCTCCGGCCAATGGCACTTCTACTGGCAACAACTCCTCACCCTCAACACCCTCCCCCCCGCCCCCACCCACACCCTCTTCGTCCCCGCCCAATGGCACACCGACCATGACCTACCCCCCCGCGGCTACGCCACCTACCACCTCCAAATTAACACCACCCCCCTCCCCCTCGATACCGTCCTCTACATCGAACCCGGCTACGCCGCCTACGAAGTCGAAATCAACGGCCAAACAGCTACCAAAGTCGGCCAAATCACCCCTGACCCCGCCCAAAGCCACGCCAGCCAAATCGTCCAACTCATCCCCCTCCCCCCTGATACGACCCAACTCGACCTCATCATCCGCTTCGCCAACTACGACCACCGCAACGGTGGCCTCTCTATGGAAGCCCAAATTGGCCCCCGCCCCATCTTCCAAAAACAGATCGATAGCCAACAACGGATCGATTGGTTCCTCCAAGGGCTCCTCCTCATCATGCTCGCCTACCACCTCGGCATCTACATCCTCCGCCGCAACCAACCCTCCATCCTCTACTTCGCCATCTTCTGCCTCGGCATCAGCCTCCGCACCACCACCCTCGGCAACCGCTACATCTTCACCCTCCTCCCCCCCAACCTCACCGAATGGGGCTACAAACTCGAACTATTCAGCTTCCACATGGCCGCCATCGGCTTCATCGGCTTCCTCTCCACCATCTACTACCACCATATGCCCCGCTGGCTCGCCCGCCTCATGCTCGGCACCTTCGCCTTCTTTGGCCTTCTCTCTATCATCCTCCCCTCCTACCACGCCAGTTTCACCGTCAATCCCTTTATCATCTGCATCTTGCTCAGTGGCGTCTCCTTTGTCATCATTTTGAGCCGCGCCGCCTATCATCAGGCCGAGGGTGCCCGCATCCTCCTCGCCAGCTTCGCCGTCGTCTTCCTCATCGTCATCCAAGATACCCTCCAAATCTGGGGTACGGCCAATCCCATCGGCCTCTCCCACATCGGCGTCTCCCTCATCGTCTTCGCCCAAGCCTTTATCCTCACCCAACGCTTCTCCGCCGCCTTCGACCGCGTCGAAGAGCTCTCCCTTGACCTCCGCGACCGCAACCAACGTCTCATCCAACTTGACCAACTCAAAGACGAATTCCTGGCCAACACCTCCCACGAACTCCGCACCCCCCTCAACGGCATCATCGGCCTCGCCGAATCCCTCCTCGACGGCGCCACCGGCCCCCTCCCCACCGCCACCCAACGCAACCTCAATCTCATCGCCGCCAGCGGCCGCCGTCTCGCCAATCTCGTCAACGATATCCTCGATTTCGCCAAACTTAAAAACCATGAACTCACCCTCCAAACCAAACCAATCGACATGCACACCATTGCCGATGTCGTCCTCGTCCTCTCCGCTACCCTCATCGGCGACAAACCAGTCACCCTCCACAACGACATTCCCCCCGACCCCCCTCTCGTCCTCGCCGATGAAAACCGTATCCAACAAATCCTCTACAACTTAGTCGGCAACGCCATCAAATTCACCCCCCAAGGGGAAGTCCGCCTCACCATCACTACCCACCCCGACCACCTCGCCATCCACGTCCAAGATACCGGCATCGGCATCCCCCCCGACAAACAAACCGCCATCTTCGAATCATTTACCCAAGCCGATGGCTCTACCGCCCGCCAATTCGGTGGCACCGGCCTCGGCCTCTCCATCACCAAACGACTCGTCGAACTCCACGGTGGCCACATCACCCTCCAATCCGCCCCCAACCACGGCAGTACCTTCACCTTCACCCTCCCCACCACAACCGTCACCACCACCACACCCACCACACCCACACCCACTACTGCCACACCAGCCACCACCACCAGCCCCACCCTCATCCCCACCCTCCAGACCGATGCCCCCCTCCCTGACCTTCCCCCAGCCCCCAGCCACGGCTACAAAATCCTCATCGTCGACGATGAGCCCGTCAACCTCCAAGTCCTCAACAACTACCTCACCCTCGCCAACTACCACGTCACCCAAGCCACCAGCGGCCTCGAAGCCCTCGCCCTCCTCGACAAAGAACATTTCGATGTCCTCATCCTCGATATCATGATGCCCCAAATGTCCGGCTACGAAGTCTGCCAAGAACTCCGCACCCTCCACGCCCCCCACGAACTCCCCGTCGTCATGCTCACCGCCAAAAACCAAGTCACCGACCTCGTCGAAAGCTTCCAACTCGGCGCCAACGACTATCTCACCAAACCATTCTCCAAAGATGAACTCCTCACCCGCATCAAAACCCACCTCCAAATCACCCGCACCAACCGCGCCTACGGCCGCTTCGTCCCCCACGAATTCCTCAGTCTCCTCGGCAAAGACAGCATCCTCGATGTCGAACTAGGCGACCAAACAGAACAAGAGATGACCGTCTCCTTCTCCGATATCCGCAACTTCACCGGCCGCTCTGAACAGATGACCCCCGCCGATACCTTCCGCTTCCTCAACCAATACCTCAATAAAATGGCCCCCATCATCCACCAATACCACGGCTTCATCGACAAATATATCGGCGATGCCATCATGGCCCTCTTCCCCACCAACGCCGACGACGCCCTCCAAGCCGCTATCGACATGCTCCGCCAACTCCGTCTCAGCAACCAAGAAAGCGAAGCCGATGGCCTCCCCCCCATCCAAATCGGTATCGGTCTCCACACCGGCCACCTCATGCTTGGCACCGTCGGCAACGCCCATCGCATGGACGGCACCGTCATCTCCGATGCCGTCAACCTCGCCGCCCGCATCGAAGCGATGACCAAATGGTACGGCCTCCCCCTCCTCATCTCCCACAGTACCTACCACCGCTTAACCGACCCCACCGCCTATCACCTCCGCCGCCTCGGCCAAGTCCAAGCCCGCGGCAAAGCGGAAATCATCACCCTCTATGAAATCTTTGACCATGAGCCCGATGAGGCCCGTCAGCAAAAAGCCGCCTGTGTGGAGGCCTTTGAAACGGCCGTTGCCGCCTACTACCAACGCCAATTTGCCGCCGCCCAACAACTCCTCGACCCCCTCCGCCAACAACTCCCCCACGACCACCTCACCCACTACTACTACCACCAAGCGACCCACTTCATCACCACCCCACCCCCCGCTGATTGGACCGGCGCCCACGACATCCACACCACCCCCAACCGCGCCTAAACACCCATTGACAGATCCCCCCTCCTTCTATAGACTTACCCTATGCTTTTTAATTTCTTATCACCACCCCCCTCCCCACGAGCAGTATCACCCAAACAAGCCGTATCCAACTTAATAGATTGTAAGCTAAATAATCTATAAAATCACCGTCACAAATAACCTTATTCACAAATAACCCAAACAACCCTAATCTTACCTCTAAATCAACAAAAAAATCCCCAAAATCCCCAAAATCCGCGTCAAAAACCACCAAACCTTACACCTACATACAATTACAACAGCAAATTTTAGATTATTTAGTTTACAGTCTACTTAAAATAACCACAAAAAACCAATATAATGCTCGATATACCCAACTACCAAATCACAACCAATATCTACCAAAGTACCCACTCCCACATCTATCGTGGCCACCGTCTCGATGATAATCTCCCCGTCATCTTCAAACAGCTCCGCCCCCTCTCCCCCTCCCCCAAAGCGGTCGCCCGCTTCCGCCAAGAATACGAAATAACCCGTCAATTCGACCATCCTAACATCATCAAAGTATACGACCTCATCCATACCAATAACCAATGGCTGATGATTCTTGAAGATTTTTCGGCAACGGCCGTTAACCACCTCATCCCCCCCAACGGCCTCCCTCTCGCCACCTTCTTCCCCCTCGCTACCCAAATCGCCGCCATCCTCGACCACATCCACCAACAACAACTCATCCACAAAGATATCAACCCCGCCAACATCGTCTGGAACCAACAAACCGGCACCCTCAAACTAATCGATTTCGGCATCTCCACCCAACTCAGCCGCCAAAACGTCTCTTTCCGCAACCCCGACACCCTCGAAGGCACCCTCGCCTACATGTCCCCCGAGCAAACCGGCCGCATGAACCGCGCCGTCGACTACCGTACCGATTTCTACGCCCTCGGCATCACCTTCTACCAACTCCTCACCGGCCGCCTCCCCTTCACCGAAACCGACCCCCTCGCCCTCGTCCACAGCCACATCGCCCAACAACCACCCCCGCCCCACCACCACGCCGACCACATCCCCCCCCTCCTCAGCCAAATCATCCTCAAACTGATGGCCAAAGACGCCGAAAACCGGTACCAATCCGCCCTCGGCCTCACCTACGACCTCAACCAATGCCAACAACAATGGCAAAACCAACAATTCCCCGCCACCTTCACCCTCGGCCAACAAGATTTCTCCGACCGCTTCCACATCCCCGACAAACTTTACGGCCGCACCCCCCAACAAACCACCCTCCTCAACAGTGCCCAACGCATCGCCAACGGCCCCGCCGAAATCATCTTCCTCGCCGGCCCTGCCGGCATCGGTAAATCCGCCCTCGTCCAAGAACTTTACAAACCCCTCACCCCCCAACACGGCTACTTCATCGCCGGTAAATACGACCAACTCGGCCGCAACCTCCCCTACGCCGCCCTCATCCAAGCGTTCCACAACTTAATCAACCAACTCCTCACCGAAAACGAAACCCAACGCCAACGCTGGCGCCAACAACTCCTCACCACCCTCGGCCCCAACGCCCAAATCATGGTCGACATCCTCCCCGCCCTCACCGAACTCATCGGCCCTACCCCACCTGTGCCTCCCCTCCCCCCCCAAGAAAACCTCAACCGCTTCAACTACACCTTCCTCAACTTCATCCACGTCTTTACCCAACAAGCCCACCCCCTCGTCATCTTCCTCGATGACCTCCAATGGGCCGACCCCGCCTCCCTCCAACTCCTCACTTGGCTCACGGCTGACACCGATAGCCAACACCTACTCATCATCGGCGCCTATCGCGACAACGAAATCAACGCCGGTCACCCCCTCAAACTCACCATCAAACAGATTCAACAAACCAACCTCACTTGCCACCAACTCACCCTCAACCCTCTCACCCTCAACGACATCAAACAACTTTTAGCCGATACCCTCCATCTCACCCTCGGCCACCTCACCGATTTGGCCGAACTCATCCACCAAAAAACAAACGGCAACCCCTTCTTCGTCCGCGCTTTTCTCACCCGCCTCCACCAAGATGAACTCCTCTTTTTTGACCGTGATAACGGCCGTTGGAACTGGCACTCCGCCACCATCCAAACCCAAGCCATCACCGATAACGTCGTCGAACTGATGAGCCATCAAGTCCGCCAACTCCCCGCCACTACCCAAACCATCCTCCAAATCGCCGCCTGCGTCGGTAACCGTTTCGAACTCAACCTCGTCGCCGCCGTCGCCCAACAACCAGAACGAGATGTCGCCATCGCCCTCTGGCCCGCCCTCCAAACCGGCCTCATCATCCCCTTAAACGATAATTACAAATGGGCCGAGCTCGATATCGACGGCCTCAGCCAAACCCTCCAAATCAGCTACAAATTCGCCCACGACCGCATCCAACAAGCGGTCTACGCCCTCCTCCCCACCAGCCAACGCCCCCAAATCCATTACCAACTCGGCCACCACCTCCGCCAACAAGAAGCGGACACCATCCGCCTCGTCGACCAATTCAACGCCGCCCTCCCCCTCATCACCGCCCCCGCCCAAAAAATTGACCTCGCCCAGCTCAATCTCACCGCCGGCCGCCAAGCCCGCGCCGCCGCCGCTTACAACACCGCCTATACCTACCTCCAACACGGCCTCTCCCTCCTCCCCCCCAACGCTTGGACCGACCACTACGACCTCGCCCTCGCCCTGCACGAAGCGGCCGCCGAGGCCGCCTACCTCACCGCCCACGTCGACGAGATGAGCCAACTCACCGCCAACATCCACACCCATAGCCGCGACCTATTCGATGAAATCAACGCCTACGACATCGAAATTCTCGGCTACATCTCCCAAAATAACCGCCTCAAAGCGGTTGACATCGGCCTCCAAGTCCTCGACAAACTCGGCCTCACCTTCCCCCAAAAACGTCACCGCGGCCACGTCATCATCGGTCTCCTCCGTAACAAATACCACCTCCGCGGCCACACCCCCGACTCCCTCCGCCATCACCCCCCCATGACCGATCCCACCCAACTCGCCATCCTGCAAACCATTAACCGCATCGGCTCCACCGTCTACGTCATCGACAAAGACCTCGCCCCTCTCATCATCTTCGAGAGCGTCAACCGCTTCGTCCAATGGGGCCACACCGCTTACGCCGCTTACGCCTACGCCTCCTACGCCGCCATCCTCTGCGGCGCCCTCAACGACATCACCACTGGTACCAAATTCGCCCACCTCGGCCTCCACATCCTCGATGATTACGACGCCTACGATGGCAAAGTGCGCGCCCTCTTCACCATCTACCAACTCATCTGGCATTGGCACCGCCCCCTCGCCGAAGTCCCCCCCAAACTCCTCGAAGTGTATCAAACCAGCCTCGAAACTGGCGACCTTGAGTTCGCCGCCCATTGCGCCCGCGTCTACTGTTACGATATCTACCTCCTCGGCCACCCCCTCCCCACCATCACCGCCGAAATGACCAAATACGACAAAATAATCGCCCAACTGCACCAACAAGGCACCCTCCAAATCCACCGTATCTGGCACCAAACCGTCGACAACCTCACCAACCCCGAACTCGACCACCCCCACCAACTCACCGGCCCCATCTACAACGAAATCGAGCGCGTCCCCATCCACGAACAAGCCAACGATCATCTCGCCTTCATCAATCTCCACCTCAACAAAATGATTCTCTGCTACCTGTTCGCCCATTATGACGATGCCCAAAAATATGCCACCCTCGCTCGTACCCGCCTCTCATCTATGACCGGTTTCCCCTCCGTCCCCCTCTTCTTCTTTTACGACACCCTCATTCGCTTCATCTTCTGGAACGCTGGCTCATTAACCACCCAGCTAAAAAACCGACGTGTCATCAGCCAAAATCGGAAAAAGATGGCTCATTGGGCCCAGCACGCCCCCATGAACTACCAATTTAATGTCGTTTTGATGGCCGCTGAGTATGCCCGCGTCACCGGCGATGACCAAACAGCGCGTCAAAACTATGATCACGCCATCTCCCTCGCCCAAGATGCCCAAAATTTAGCCCAACACGCGTTGGCCGCTGAGCTGGCCGGCCGCTTTTATCTCCAACCCGCCCAACCGAAGGTCGCTCAACTTTATTTGCGTGAGGCGTTTGATACCTATCAGCTTTGGGGCGCTGAGGCCAAAGTGGCTCAATTGGAACGGTTGTATCCGCAATATGTGCAAACGGCCGTTAACACCCCCACCACCATCACCACCCTCAACCCCACCTCTACCCACACCAGCCACGCCGCCCAACTCGACATCGCCAGCTTCGTCAAAGCGTCCCAAACCATCTCCGGCGAAATCATCCTCGACAACCTCCTCCAACGCCTCCTCCAAATCGTCCTCGAAAACGCCGGCGCCGGCCGCGGCCTCCTCCTCATGCCCCACGATGGCCATTACCAACTGATGGCCCAAGCCACCCTCGACCACACCGATCTTTTCACCACCTCCCCCCAAGAACCCACCGCCGACCATCTCCCCCTCACCCTCCTCCAATACGTCATCCGCACCCAACAAAACGTCGTTCTCGCCGATGCCAGTATCCCCAACCAATTCTCAACCGACCCCTACCTCATCGCCAATCAACCCAAATCAATCCTCGGCCTCCCCCTCCTCAACCAAGCCAAACTGACCGGTATCCTCTACCTCGAAAACAACCTCACCCGTGACGCCTTCACCCCCCGCCGTCTCGAAATCCTCAACCTCCTCTCCACCCAAGCCGCCACCGCCCTCGAAAATGCGTACCTTTACCAAGAACAGATCGACCTCACCCAAGCATACAGCCGCTTTGTCCCCCAAGAGATTCTCCACTTCTTGGGCAAAGAGAAAATCACCCAATTAAGCCTTGGCGAACAAACAGAGGCCGAGATGGCCGTCCTCTTCGGCGATGTCCGCAACTTCACCCACCTCTCGGAACAGATGACCCCCACCCAAACATTCGACTTTATCAACGATTTACTCAGCCAGATAGGCCCCATCGTCCGCCAAAATAACGGCTTCATCGACAAATACATGGGGGATTCGATTATGGCCCTCTTCCCCCAAACGGCCGATGACGCCGTCCGCGCCGCTATCCAAATGCACACCAGCCTGCATCAATTCAATCAACAACAACAAAAACATCAAGCCGAACCAATTCGCATCGGCCTCGGCCTCCACACCGGCCGTTTGATGCTAGGCACAATCGGGGAGGCCGAGCGCATGGAAGGTACCGTCATCGCCGATACCGTCAACACCGCCTCCCGCATCGAAGGCTTAACCAAACGTTACGAAATCTCCCTCTTAATCAGCGGTCAAATCCTCAACCAATTAACCACCCCCGAACAGTATCATTACCGCTTCATCGACAAAGTCCAAGTCAAAGGCAAACTAGAAGTGGTCGACATCTACGAAATTTTTGATGGCGACCCCCCTAAAATCAAAACCAGCAAGCAAAATACCAAGGCCGACTTCGAAACAGGCGCCCTCGCCTACCACCAAGCCAATTTCGAGCAAACGATCCACCACATGACCACCGTTCTCGCCCAATACCCCGACGACCGCCCCGCCCAAATCTACCACCAACAAGCCCAACACCACCTCCGCATGGGCATCACCCCCGATTGGGACAGCGTCACCCGCATGGAACATAAATAAGCCCCCCCTCACTTCACCACCTACTGAGGGATGTCACTCCTGCGCAGATGCTGTCCGCTTTTCTTATGTCAACCAACTCATCTACAGCCCCTTCATGACTGTCATCCTCGCGAAAGCGGGGATCCACTCCTAAAACCACCTTCATTTCGGCTTCGTTCTCCGCAAATCCTACCTGCTTAACCTGAGTTCGGCAATTCTCTCCCCTCCTCTCAACGTCATTTCGAGCGCAGTTCAATCCGCCCCACCCTCGACAAGCCTCACCCTTAAATCAAGGATTGAACGAAGTCGAGAAATCCCCCCTAACAATACATCAAGTTGTTCAACCAAAATATTTCACACATTTAGATTAACAACTTCAACGTATTAAACGGCATATTTTCAAGATTAAATCTCGAAATTATTTAGTTTAATACACTTAACCAACTCATCCACCGGTTTAATTCATTATCGAACTCAGGTTGACAAGGGTTGTCATACCTGTACAAACAGGTATCCACTTCTCTTAGTACAAATCACGTCCCCGGCACATCGGCTCACTATTGGGCACATCGCACGGAATCGGATCATGATCCGGCACTATTAGCCGAGATTACAGTACGACTAGGTGAATCTGGACTTTTTGGCCTCACAGGCCAAGTAGCGACGGAGGCAGATATTTCGTTTCGGCCATTTAATGTGACTGAATGAGTCTAACTACCACTCCCCCTGATGATACCCAAACCCCCCAAACAGCGCGAACAACCACACAAAAATAAAGACCACAATCAACACCGCTGTCTTATCCGTATCCCGCAACACCCGATCCTTCTCGAAAATGTAAAATCGCGTCGCGCTCGCCTCAGCAATCCCAAAAATCAAGCCAAATAAGCGCCAAGGGTTCGTTAGAACCTTATCATTAATGTAGGGAAAGAAGAGCAGGTAGGTCGTCGCTAAGGCGGCAAACATAAAAAAGATTGATCCGGTGCGTTGATCTGCCGTGGGTAACGGAGATTGCGTCGCCAGGACGAGGATCGCCAGCCAAACGGCCGTTCCATCAATCAAATAAGCATCCACCATATGCTCCCAAATCCCCTTCCCGCCCCCATCAAAAAACAACACAATCAACGGCCCATCCGCAATCAAAAAAGCGGTCGCCCACCACTGCTTCGGAATCACCGTATAACTCCCCACCGTCGCCAAATAAACCCCCACCGCCGCCACCCCACCCAAGAAAATCAACCACATCCCCAACTGCCCCACCCCAACCCCATACAAATACAACACCCCCGCCGTACCCATCGCCGGCAACAACGACAAATACCCCAAATACAACCACCCCAAATACTCATTCAACTTATGATTAATATCTTTCGTTTCAGCCACGATCCACCTCACTAGCCTTTAAATTCCCCCCACGCCTCCCCACCATCTTATCACACCGAAGCCATCGATTCAAAATTTGCTTATTGACAAAACTACTAACACCGTGTATAGTATTCATCAACAACACTAGTAACACTGTTAGTAGTACTCGCAAAACAGTCGATTCTTTTCCTACCTCCCCCCGAATCACTAGCTACACGAAATCATTGGTTGGTAATGTGCGTCAATTGATGGCTACACGAACAAAGGTGGCTCTATGTCTCTTCTCCAAGATGCGATCCTCGCCCTCCTCGCCCAACAACCTAGTTACGGCTATGAACTCCACCAAGCGTTCCACGCCGTCATGGGCGGCGCCCAAAATTGGGACCTCAAACCGGCTCAGGTCTATCGCACCTTGAATCAACTCGAAAAAAAACAGTTCATCTCTTCTATTGACAGCAGTCAAGATGGTGGCCCCGTCAAAACCACGTACGCTATCACCCCCGTTGGTCAAGAAGCTCTCCAAAACTGGTTCCTCACCCCTGTCACCACCGACCACCGTCGCGACGAGGTCTTTCTCAAACTGATGCTCACTCTCTATCTCCCCCATATCGACCCCCTCAAAGTCATCTACACCCAACGAACCCACCTCTACCGCGAACTCCATCAGGTCACTGCCCACCGCCACGAACTCAATCCCCGCACCGACCTCGCCCATCTTCTCCTGCTCGACCAAGCCCTTATGCACCTCGAGGCTGACCTCCGTTGGTTGGAAATGGTCGAAGCCCGTCTCGATGACATCCTCGCCCAACCTCTCCCCCAGCCAGAATCCCGCCCCCAAGGCCGTCCACCCACTGATTCTTAACCACTCGGCCGCTCGGCCTCCCGCCGACAGCCCCATCTCATACCCTTAGGCTACCACCTAAGCTCTGGAGTAAATACCATGTCCATCATTCGTACCGAAAACCTGACAAAACAATACGGCACCGGCCCCACCGCCGTCACTGCCCTCCATAACCTCAATATCAATATCAACCACGGCGAATTCATCGCCGTCATGGGCCCCAGCGGCTGTGGTAAATCCACCCTCCTCCAACTCCTCGGCGGTCTCGATACCCCCTCCTCCGGCCGCATCTGGCTTGATAACACCGATATCGCCACCCTCAACGATGACCAACTCACCATCTTTCGCCGCCAAAACATCGGCTTCATCTTCCAATTCTTTAATCTCATCCCCGTCCTCACTGCCGGCGAAAATATCATCCTCCCCCTCATCCTCGATGGCGTCCCGCCGGCCGAGGCCGAACAACGCGGCCGCCTCTGGCTCGACCGCGTTAACCTCGCCAACCGCTGGTCCCATCGCCCCAATGAACTCTCCGGCGGCCAACAACAACGCGTCGCTGTCGCTCGCGCCCTCGCCACCAACCCCACCCTCATCCTCGCCGACGAACCCACCGGCAACCTCGATAGCCGTACCGCCGATGAAATCATCCGCCTCCTCCGCCAAATCGCCTCCGACTACGACCGTACCATCCTCCTCGTCACCCACGACCCCCGTATGTCTGCCCATGCTAATCGCATCATCTTCCTTAAAGATGGCCGCATCGTCGACAACGCTAACCTCACCCCCCACTCCAACCCCATCCCCACTATGGAGGCAATCGCATGAAAATCCAACTCACCCTCGCTTGGCGTTATCTGACCGGCCGCAAACTCCGCGCCGCCCTCACTATTCTTAGCATCACCCTCGGCATCATGCTCATTTTCGGCCTATCCGCCATCGTCCCCGCCTTCGCCGACCTCATTAACAACGATATCGAAGCCTCCAAAGTCGAATTCGATATCATCATCACCCGCGACGGCCAAGCCCTCTTCCCCGCCACCCTCGAAACCGATATCGCCAATATCGATGGTACTATGTTTGTCATCGGTGCCATCGAAAAAGACCTCAACCTCCCCTCCGCCAGCCAAATCACCATGCCCGATGGCCGCCAACTCGGCTCCCTCGAAATCAAAGCCGCTAATCCCCTTGACGGTGAAACTCCCTACGCCCAAATGGTCGTCACCCTTGGCGACGACCTCGTCGCCGGCCGTGGCATCGAAGCCACCGACATCGGCCAACCCGTCGTCATCATCTCCCAAGACCTCGCCAATGCCCTCCGCCTCACCGTTGGCGACAACCTCAACCTCCCCTCCGCCCAAGGCAATATGCCTCTCGAAATCGTCGGTCTTACCAGCGGCGGCCGCTCCCTCGACAGCGAAATTGTCTACACCACCCTCGCCGTCGGCCAAGCTATCTTCAACGCCCCCGACCAAATCAACACCATCATCGGCCTCATCGACCCCAACTATGACCTCATCACCGTGCAAAACGAAGTCAAAGCCCTCCTCCCACCCACTCATAACTTCGGCTCCTTCAGTGGCGGTGGCTCCGCTTGGGACTCCGCCCTCCAAATGTCAGACGCTATCTTTGGCTTCTTCGGCTTCATGACCCTCTCCATGGCTGGCCTCATCATGTTCAACACCTTCCGCACCGTCGTCCTCGAACGACGCCGCGACATCGGTATGCTCCGCGCCATCGGTGCTACCCGCCGCACCATCATGAGTATTATCCTCATCGAAGCCTTGATCCAAGCCACTATCGGTACTACCCTCGGCCTTCTCACCGGCCTTCTCGCCACCCAAGCCCTCATCCCCCTCCTCAACAACTTTCTTAACAACTTTTTTGCCGGCGGCACCCTCGGCCAACCCAGTTACTCCCCCTCCATGTTCTTCCTCTCCCTCCTCCTCGGTTTCGGCATCCCCCTTGCCAGTACCCTCTGGCCCGCCCGCGCCGCCAGCCAACTCACCCCCATGGAAGCCCTACGCCCCTCCTCCCCCGAAGAAACCCTCACCCACTCCCGCCGCACCATCATCATCGGTCTCCTATTCCTCGCTGGCGCTCTCCTTGGTCTCCTCTCTGGCAACCTTACCGCCTCCACCCTCGGCATGGCCCTTTTCTTCATTAGCATCCTCATCCTCAGCCCTCTCCTTATCCGCCCCATCACCACTATCTTCGGCCGCATCCTCATCCTCGCCTTCGCCCGCGAAGGCCACCTCGCCCACAAAAACCTCGGCCGCCAACCCAGCCGTGCCGCCATCACCGCCTCCACCATCGCCATCGGCATAGCCATCATCATCGCCCTCTCTGGCATGATCAGCAGTGCCATCAATGGCATCGCCTCCTATGTCGATATCACCCTCGACGCCGACTTTATGCTCATGCCCGAATCTCTCTTCCTCGGCAGTAACAGCCTCGGTGCCGGCCCCGAACTCGCCGCTGACATCGCCGCCATCGACGGCATCGACACCATCACCACCCTCCGCCAAGGCACCATCGACATCGACGGCCTCACCGCCAACATCATCGGCATCGACCCCCAAACCTATCCCCAAGTTTCTGGCCTCTACTTTATAGAAGGTACCACTGCTGATTTCAACCAACTAAACGCCGGCCGCACCATCATCATCAACACTTTCCTCGCCGCTCAACTCAACCTCCAGACAGGCGATACCCTCGACCTCACCACCCTCAACGGCCGCCAAACCTACCAAGTCATCGCCCAAGCCGCCGACTATCTCAACGTCAAAACCCCCGCCATCTACACCTCACAAGCCAATATGGCCGCCGACTTCAACCTCCACAACGACACTGTCATCATGGCCGATATCAGCCCATCCGCCTCGGCCGCAACCATCCAAAATGAACTCATCGCCATCACCCAACGCTACCCCCAATTCTCCCTATACTCCAACGAAAAGATGAAAACCACCCAAATTGAGACCTTAGAATCCGCCAGTTCCATCTACTCCGTTCTGATGGCTATCCTCGCTTTACCCTCCTTACTAGCCTTAGCCAATACATTGACCATCAATGTATTGGAACGAACCCGCGAAATTGGTGTGTTACGTGCCATTGGCTCCTTGCGTAAACAGGTGCAGCGCATGATTGTGGCCGAGAGTCTTCTTCTCGCCATGATCGGCTTGCTAATTGGCATCATTATCGGTCTCTGGATGAGTTGGATCTTCGTCAACGCCCTTAGCCTTATCGGTATGCCCGTCCCCTACTACCTCCCCTACACCGGTCTCCTCGTCGCCACCATCGTCGGCCTCACCTTCGGCATCCTCGCCGCCCTCGCCCCCGCCCGCCAAGCCGCCAACCTCCAAATCGTCACCGCCCTCGCCTACGAATAATATCTATAACGAAAGAGCGGGGTAAATAACCCCGCTCACCCTCTATTCCCCCACAAAATCATTTTAACCTGAGTTCAACAATTCCCCTCTTCCCAACGTCATCGGGATTAATTCATTATCAAACTCAAGTTATTTGAAAATCCATCCAGGGCAATCGCATACTCGCCTTACTCCATTCAATCTCTCACTAGAAACGTCCTTTTCGACCGGAGTTTGCCCGTTTTTCATTGCTAATACATTCCAAATCAGAAAAAGGGCAAACGGAGTGGAGAAATCTAAGAGTATG
>DATHYN010000210.1:0-5043 GCA_035459145.1 Anaerolineae bacterium
CATCCTCACCCCTCCCTTCAATCGTTAAGACATAAAGACCCGCCGGCACATAAATAATATCCTTACCCGTCAACGCATTTGTCTCTTGAATCGCTCCCCGCAACGAACATTCACCAGCAACCGTCGCGCACACACCATCCCCCGGATTTACATCAACCCCATCAACCGTTGTACTCACCGTAAAACTACGACTACCCGCCCACACCGCTCCCACATGCCCCCACCACAACCAAATCGTTAATAAACTAAATAATACCAAACCCCACCGCGCGAACCCTCTCTGATAACTTCCGACCATAACAAAACCCTCCATACCTAAAACTTCTTCCTATTTCCACCCAAATCTTATCATAAAATGATATAATCCCTACTATGACTAATAAATTTACCCTTCGTAACCCAAACTTTGAATCCGATATCCGCACCAACTTCACCAAACAAGGCCTCATGGCCCACCTCGGCGCCTCCCTCCATCACATCGAACCCGGCTACGTCGCTATCTCCCTCCCCTACACCAACCAAGTCGGCCAACAACACGGCCTCTTCCACGCCGGCACCTCCGCCAGCATCGCCGATAGCGCTTGCGGCTACGCCGCCCTCAGTCTCATGCCCCCCCTCAGTGATGTCCTCTCCATCGAATTCAAAATCAACCTCCTCGCCCCCGCCCTCGGCCACACCCTCATCGCCCACGCTCGCGTTATCCGCCCCGGCCGCACCATCACCGTCTGCCAAGCCGACCTCATCGTCCACCACAATGACAACGAAACCCTCTGCGCCCTCATGCAAGCCACCATGATCCAACGCCAACGCCTCCCCGATGAATAATGCCCTTCTACTTAAACGCCCAAGCCCTCAGCTGGCTCGCTCAAGCTATCCTCTCCTTCTATTTCCTCTTCCACCTCATCCGCCGTCCCCACAAAACCAACGCCGACTGGAGCCTACTTTACTTTTTCCTTATCATCTCGCTAGCCATCACCCTTTCCATCCCCCAACTGCCCTACACCCTCTTTGATGTCTACCAACATTGGATCACCAACCTTCTCTTCTTCTTTCTCCCACCATTCTGCCTAAATTTCGCTTACCATTTCCCTCACACCAACCCGCAACAAAAACGGGAACGTTTCTACGCCTCAATGCTCGCCCTCATCGCGCCCTCTATCTACTTACTCACCTTCCTCTTTTACACTATCATCCTCATCACCACCGACCAATATCTCTTCGAGCAACGCTTCCTCAATAACGTCAACAATATCTCCGCTCTTATCTCTGCCGGTTGGGCCTGCTTTGTCATTTTACGCCGTATACCCCACAATCACCTCGGCCACTCCCGCTGGCACCACCTCCGCCATCCCACCACCACCGAACGCCACATCATCCGCAGTTTTCTCTTCACCCTATGCTCCCTCAGCCTATTCCTCCCCATCATCATACTGACCGATAACGGCCTCCTACCCTTCAATAATGACGCCATTCTCTCCTTACTCGTCCTCTTCATCATCTTCACCTTAGGTACAACCTACTTTAACTATGCCCCTCACACCAATCTGATGATTAAAATCGTCAGCATCACCCTCGTTACCATCCTTACCATCTTCATCGCCATTAGTTACACCCTCGAACCCATCTATCTACAAGAAAAAAATGCAAGCACCTTATCACATCTAAAAGCTGGCCTAAACTTCGAGTTTGCCCCCCAAACAAACGGCTCCTATCTCCTTCTTACCAATCCTCCTCCCACCTTAACCACCCAACAAACGATTACCAGCTCTCAAAATATCACCGCCTTCGACCTCCCCTTCTCCTTTCCCTTCTTCGATGAGACTTGGCCTACTATATACATCTATCGCCGTGGCTTTATCGTCCCCCAACCTGTCAACCACCAAGTAAACCTTTTTGTCACCCACCAACACCCCTACATCGCCCCTCTCCGCCTCGGCACCGAACCATTCGAACAAGGCCACATCACCATCACCACCGCCGCCACCTGCCCCACCTGCCCCCCCGAAATGGTCACCATAACTTGGCATCAAATCGACACCCTCGCCACCCCCAATCCCAACCAATTTCAACTCCATCTTCTCGCTAACGGCACTTTTTACTGGTCCTACCAACAAACCAACCTCCCCATTGACTATTTAGCTGGCTTTCATCACGGTCGCGCTAACCAACCTCCCCCCACACTCAACCTACCCGGTAAGCAAAACACCAACCTATCCCACGGCCTCCGCCATAACGGCTACATCGACCCCCTCCAAACAGTCCACACCAAATTTATCCTCCTCGCCCCCCTACTCATCCTTACCAGCCTATTCATCATCACCATCTTCCCCATCTTCTTCCAACGCACCATCATCACCCCCATTAACGAATTAGTCACCAATATCAAACTGTTAGATGACGGCCAATTCCCCCCTCCTCTCCACACTTATCAGACCGATGAAATCGGCTTCATCCGCCAAGCCTTCAATCAAATGGTCGCCTCCCGCCAACAAACAGAACAAACCCTTCAACAAATGAATAATACACTGGAACAACGCGTCCAACAACGCACCGCCGACCTCGTTCAAGCCAAAGAAACAGCCGAAATCGCCCAACAAGCCCAAAGCCGCTTTCTCGCCAATATGAGTCATGAACTCCGCACCCCCCTAACCACCATTCTCGGTTTCACCAAAATCTCTCAAGAAAACAGCCAACTCCCTCCTGACTTACGCCAAAATCTAGCCATTATCGACCAAAGTAGCCAACATCTCCTTCAACTAATCAATAACATCCTCGATATCCGCAGAACTGAACACGGCCAAATCACCCCCAACTACCAATGGTGCCACCTTCACCAACTCCTTCAAACCACCGAAAATCTATTCCTCCTCCCCGCCGCTCAAAAAAACCTTCTCTTCACCGTTGACATCTCTCCCCAACTCCCCACCAGCATCATCACCGACCCGCTCAAACTACAACAAATCCTAACCAACCTGTTAAACAATGCCTTCAAATTCACCACGTCCGGCTCGATTACACTCAACGTCACCAAGCTCACCACCACGGACGATCCCCCCGACAATATACTTATCCAATTCACCATCACCGACACCGGCCCCGGCATCCATCCCGCCAATCATGATCTCATTTTCGAACCATTTACCCAAACCGAACTCGGCCGCCAAGCCCCCGAAGGCGGCGTCGGCCTCGGCCTCGCCCTCTGCCGCCAATTCACCCATCTCCTCGGCGGCACCATCCACCTCACCAGCCACCCCAACCAAGGCGCTTGCTTCACTTTCACCATTCGCCCCCCACTCACCCTGCCCCACTCCCACCTCACCACACATCAACCCACCAACCCCTTATCACCACCACCACACCCCTTACAACATGTCGATACCACCACCCTCCCCCCTCCTTGGCGCCAAGATTTCGCCATCGCCCTCCAACAACTAAATATCGACCAACTTCAAGCCCTAATCACCACCATCCATGCCACCCACCCCCACCTCGCTACCCACCTAAACAAACTGCTCGACAACTTTGACTACAACCAACTACGCCAACTCTTCCCCCCACCGGCCAATCATTAACGCACTATCGATTTTCCCACCCCCAAAAACACCTCTCCTCAAATCTGTTATAATTACTGCCAAATCTAACAACAAAAAGGACAAATAAACCCATGAACCTCAACCTAACCGGCAAAACCGCCCTCGTCACCGCCTCCACCACCGGCCTCGGCCTCGCCGCCGCCCAAACCCTTCTCGCCGAAGGCGCCCACGTCGTCATCTGCAGCCGCCACCAAGACGCCGTCGACAACGCCCTCGCCCAACTCCACCAAATCGCCCCCCACGCCGCCGGCACCATCGCCGATGTCACCAACCCTGATGACATCCACAACCTAATCGACTTCACCATCAAAACCTACGGTCAACTCGACATCCTCATCACCAACGCCGGCGGCCCCGCCAAAGGCACCTTCGACACTACTCCCCTCCCCGCCTGGAGCCACAGCATCGACCTCACCCTCATGAGCGTTGTCCACCTCATCCACGCCGCCCTCCCCCACCTCCGCCAAAGCGACGCCCCCGCCATCCTCGCCATCACCAGCATCTCCGCCAAACAACCCATCGCCGGCCTCATGCTCTCCAACGTCCTCCGCCCCGCCGTCATCGGCCTCATCAAAACCCTCTCCCAAGAACTCGGCCCCGAAGGCATCCGCGCCAACGCCATCCTCCCCGGCTGGACCGCCACCGACCGCGTCGTCGAAATCCTCACTCACCGCGCCGAAGACAATGGCTCCACCTACGACACTGAAGTCGCCAAAATCAACGCCACCATCCCCTTCGGCCGCATGGCCCAACCCGAAGAATTCGCCCGCGTCGCCACCTTCCTCGTCTCCCCCGCCGCCAGCTACATCACCGGCACCATGATCCAAGTCGACGGCGGCAGCTACGCCGGCCTCCTCTAACCCTACCTACCACCGTCCCACATCCGTATTGGAGTATTTAATGATATGGCCCAGTTTCAAAACATGGTTTAATTCAACTCGATGGGCAAGAATAACTTTTGCAGCCATTTTAGGCACGGTTGCAGGTATTACATTAG
Organism: Anaerolineae bacterium; assembly: GCA_035459145.1. Classification (GTDB taxonomy): domain Bacteria; phylum Chloroflexota; class Anaerolineae; order Promineifilales; family Promineifilaceae; genus DATHYN01. Next base: position 4,591 of record DATHYN010000210.1, read on the forward strand.
CCGGTACAACTATTACTTCAACAGGCGGAAAGGTTTTCACACTGTTATTAGTTGTTCTGATGGTGCGTATGAGTGATAATGATTGGTCAATTGAGAAAGTAATCAAAACCATGTTCACAAGAGCAGTTTTAGGTATTAGCCTTGGAATAGGGATTGGTGTTCTTGCCAAACAGACTACAATAATGATTTTAGGTGCAATATTATTTGGAATTCTGGGTGCAATATTGGGTGCATTTACAGAAATGCATGAACACATTTGATTTAGACAGATACTATCGTTTTTTAACATTTGACCCCTAAATCAGCTCCCAACTTGAGTTTGGCTTTTCTGGAAAAAAAGATGCCTTTGTTGTAAAGTAAATTCAGCAAAAAAAATACAAAAGCAACAAAGGCATCTAAAATGAAAGATAACAAAAAAGAAGAGTTAAAACCAGTATTAGTACCACAATTATT
>DATHYN010000211.1:0-33932 GCA_035459145.1 Anaerolineae bacterium
AATACCGTCACTGTTACCCCCCGCTCGGCCGCCGCCACCAACCCCATCCCCAACGCCATATTCTCCATCGTCAACGCCGCCACCAACAATGTCTCCTCCGCCCGCTCAATCTGCCTCATAACCAACGCAAACGCATTATCCGGTGCCACCCCTATCGTTAACCAATTCGTCGCTGTCACCACCGTCTCGCTGGCTAAGAGGTCTAACTGCCACCCCGGATACCGCACTTTTCGCCCCAATACCGGTTCCAATCGCATCTGGGCCCAATCAGACGCCTCATCACTATCCGCCACCATCTCCCCCCAACTATCCACTCGGCGATACAAGATCTGCCCATCTCGGCCAAACAAATTCCCGTTCTGATAAGGCTGTATCGACACCCCTGCCCACCCTGCAATCCCATCCCTATCACCATACTGTACACTATCGGCCAAACTCCCCTCAGCCCGATATAACAACACCCCATCACCATCATCACGATAACCAGGCCACCGCCCCTCTAATTGCGCCACTGTCGGCAAACTATCCACAACTTCAAAATCAGGCTCAAAACCAAACTGTCGCCCAAATGCCGCCCCTTCTTTCGCCACCCACCAACTCTCCCCTGGGCCCAACACCGCCCCCGCCGGCCACGTCGCCGCCGTCCCGCCACCATCTTCCAAGCGCCAGCCAGCTAAACTGACCGCTTCGGTCCCTTTGTTGCTAATCTCAATCGCTTCGTCTGGCTGGTTTGTCTCGTAGGTGTCGTAGTAAACGGCCGTTATCCCCACCCACGGCCACTCCCCACCCTCACTCTCACTCATCACCACCATAAAATTATTCACCATTACCAACTCCGCCGTCTCCGTACCCCCCTCTACCATCACCACCACACCCTCTTGTGCCGTACTCGCCACCGTCCCCGTCACCACCCAACTAACCATCTCCCCCGCCTCCAACATCGGCCACTCCCACACCAAAATCCCACCATCCTCTTCCGCTGGCAAACTGCTCCCCTCATAACTGACCAACCCATCCAAAACCGCCGTAACCACAACCGTCGCCGCCGGCACCGAACTCACATTCATCACCCCCAACTCATAAATCACCTCACTCCCCGCCGTCACACTCAGCGGCGCCGTCACACTCACCCCAATGTCCGTCACCACCGGTGGCTCACACCCTAAACCAACCAGCCAACTCTCATTTTCTTCTGTATTCCCTTCTCCAGGACTGCCTGTCTCCGCTCCCGCTACCCCCCACATCTCCGCCATACCCACCTCGGCCACCCCACCTCCTTGATATCCCGTCCGCTCTTGTCCCCCCGCCCGCACACTCACGCCTGGCCCCTCATTAAACCGATGGCTCACCTCGCCATTAACCATAACAACTTGCGGATTATCTTCATCATTACTGTTCGCAAAATTAGGCCAACTACCCACAAAATAATCCCCCGTATGCGGCAACACCAATCGACAATCATCAATCTCTTCATCAACTGGTGGTAAACTATCATCTGGCTCATTCCCATTATAAACAACCACCACCGTCCCTGCTGGCACCATCTCCCACAAAGGCACATCCGCCCACACCAAATCCCCTGCTGTCTCATCCCCTAACGACCATCCCCGCAAATCCATATCCGCCACCACCACCAATTCAACCCACTCTTTCTGCCCCCCATGCCCCTGTGACCACTCATTAATCACCACCGGCCCCACCACGAGCTCCTCAACCTCCTCCGCCAACAACCAACTTCCCACCCCCCACCAAATTAATAGGCACAATCCCAATAAACTTAATTGACGCATCATCATTTCTCCTTGGTAACAAGTAAATATCTTACAAGTTGTTTAACCTAAAGACTTTGCCCTTCAAATTTAACAACTTCAACACACTTACTCAACGCTACTCAAGCAGAAATGACGACACCCCCAACCAAAATCAGCCGTTCTCCTCCACCGCTCCCCCTTCTGGTGTTGGTGTAAATTCCGGCGTCGGTGTCACCGTTGGTGTCGGCGTTGCTTCCAAACAAGCCTCACTCGCCGCCGTCAACTTCTCTCGCGACACACTACTAATATCATACTCCCGCGCTTCCAAATACCGCTTCTCCGCCGGACACCAATCCAACGACTCCGCAAATAAATCCCCATGGGCCACCAACGCCTCTACCAACAAACTACAGGAATCATGAAAATAGGGCGCCACAAAACACAAATCCCGAAAATAGGCTGTCGCCGCCCCCCAATTAACTTTATAAAACACCCGTCCCTGCACATACAACTCACCATGTCCCTGCAAATCTTTAATCTCTTCTTCTAACTCCCCTAACTCCTCGGCCAACGCAATATACGCCAACCCTAACTCAACATTATCCCCTTGCATCAAAACCTTAGCATAATCAATATAAGCCGCATACAAAAAGCGCTCCGTTTGCAATCGCTGATACGATGGATATTTCACCTGAAAAGCCACAATCGCTTCAATTTTCTCCTCCCCCTTCAATGTCTCTAAATCTTCAACCAATGTTTCAAAATCACCCGTCGGATCTGGTGTTACGATCGCTGTTGGCGGCACTGGTGTTGCCGTCGGTGGTATCGGCGTCGCCGTTGGTGGCAATGGCGTTGCTGTTGGTGTTAATAACATCTCTAACCCTGTCTGTGCCGTTGCTCGCAGCGCTACCACCTCCGTCCCTCCCACCGCTTGCCCCTCGACCCACTCCAACCGTCGCAACGCCAACGCATACCGATGTCCTTCAATATCGGCCGTCACCAACTCAATCTGATGCGCCACTTCATTAACCAAGTTCGCTTCAAACGCCGCTTGTCGCTCCGCTTGTCCCGCTTGCCACCCCAAATAAGCCACCCCTAACCAAAAAATAATCAACATAGCGGTCCCAATTAAGGTTAATCCTAATCCCCGTGCCAACTTTTGCCGTTGACTGGACTTTGCTTCTAAATTTGTGTCACTACTCATAACTATACGACCTCGTTACGCCCCCAACCCCATCATCTCTTCATAAACAGCTACCGTTTGTCTTGCCACCTGTTCTTGCGTATATTGCGCCAACACATGTTCGCGCCCCTTACGCCCTAACTCCGCCCGCAACCCTTCTGTTCGCATCAACTTCTCCAACTGCCCCCGCAACCCTTCCTCATCATCTTCCACAAACACCAACCCCGCCTCCCCAATCACATGTGGTATCTCCCCACTATCCGATCCCACTACCGCCACTTCACACGCCATCGCCTCAATCAATACCCGCCCAAACTGCTCTTCCCAATTAGGCAAGCTCCGCGATGGCAAAACTAAAACATCTAAATTCTGTAAATAACTCGGCATCTCTGTCGAGCCGATAGCCCCATCAAAGAAAACCCGCTCTCGTATCTGCAACTTCTCCGCCAATGCTTCCAATTTACGCTTCTCCGGCCCTTCTCCCGCAATATGCAACCGCCACATCCCTGGCAATTTCGCCACCGCCCGCAACAATAAATCAATCCCCTTTTCCGGTACCAACCGCCGCCCCGCCGCCCCAATCACAAACCCACGCCCCTCATCCCGCCGTGCTGGCGGCACAAATACTTCCGGACTCACCCCAAACTGCGGTATCACTTGATGTCGCCCCTCATACCCCTTCCCTTGCCATACTTTCACCGATGCTTGGTTCCCCATAATCGCATAATCAACCTGTTTCAATACCGCCTGCTCCCACCACCGAAATGGTGGCGGGTACCGTTGACTCAAATTTTGCCACGAAAAAAATAATGTCTTCGCCCCCACTTTCTGCCCTTGCCGTACCCCCAACCACGTCGCTAAATTATATGGCTCCTCATCCATATGCACGATATCCGGCTTAAATTGCGCTAGTCGCTTTTTTAACTGGGGATAATAATGTAAATGAAAACTACCATTAAACCGCATCGGATCAACCCACAATGTATACCCTTCAGTATGGCTTCGCTCCAATGGCACCTCCCCAGCCGGATCTAACCACCGTGGCGGCACCACCACTGCTAACTCCACTCCGTCCATTTGCCCAATCGCCTCTAATTTTGTCTGGTACGCACCTACCAAACACGCTTTTGAAACCATTAATACACGCATACAATGATCCTTACTTAATTTCTAACAAGATCTCATTCTCTCATGAATATACCCAATACGCCAACAATTCTCATATTCTTCATTTCTACACCGCTTTATGCCTCTCAGGGTTGACGTACCGCCTTATTTTGCTATACTTGCTATGTTTTGACAACTTTGCGACCTTCATTACCGCGACCAGAGAAGATGCGTTGGCGCCCATCCCTTGGTGGATGGGCTTTGTTGCTATTGCTCATTTTTTCTGCCACACTTCGTTTGTGGCAGTTAGAAGAACTACCTCCAGGCTTATATCGTGATGAAGCCTATAATGGACTCGACGCTTGGCAAGTCCTTCAAGGTGAGCATGCCCTGTTTTTTACTGCTAACAATGGTCGTGAACCAACTTTTATCTATCTAACGGCCGTTTCCGTCGCCCTCTTCGGACGCACCACCTTCGCCCTCCGCTTCGCCTCAGCCGTTATTGGCACATTGACAACTTGGGTAACTTATCATCTCGCTACTAGCTGGTTTAATCGAACCACAGGCTTCTTCACCGCCTTCCTCTGGACCATCACCTTTTGGCCCCTACACCTTAGTCGCCTCGGCCTCCGTACTGTCCTCCTCCCCTTCACCCTCGCCCTCTTCTTCTGGTTCGCCACCATCGCCTATCGCCGCCACCAACCGCACCTCTGGTTCATCACTGGCCTGATCTACGCTAGTAGCTTCTATACCTATCTGGCCAGTCGCTTTACCCCTGTCCTCTTGTTTGCATTATTGCTCTATATGCTCTTTGCCCAACCAACTGCCCGCCAACGTCTCCAACGTGGGCTGGCCCCTTTTGGTCTTGGCTTTTTGCTGGCACTCTCCCCCTTTCTCCTCCTCTGGTTTCAACAACCAGAACTTATCCTCGGACGAACGCAACAGGTCTCGATTCTCTCCCCCTCAATTAACAATGGCGATTTATGGGGCACGTTACTACGGCAAATCGGCCGCGCCCTCGGCATGTTCTTCTGGCAAGGCGATACCATCTGGCGCCACAATCTCGCCGGTCGTCCCGTCTTCGATCTCTCCCTCCTCCTCCCCTTCTTCATCGGCCTCTTCTACGCTCTTTACCATTGGCGTCGCCTCACCACCGCCACCCTCCTCATCTGGTCCTTTACCATGCTCGGCCCCACCATCCTCGCCGAGGATACCCCCCACTTCCTCCGCTCTGTTGGCATCCTACCCGCCGTTCTAATTTTCCCCGCCCTCGGCCTCGCCCATATCTGGCACTGGCCAAAACTACCTATTTACGCCCGCCGTCTCCTTGTTATAATTCTAGCCGGCCTCACCACTTTTTCTTCTCTTAATGATTACTTTTTCACCTACGCCCACGCCCCCACCGCCCACTACTTCTTCGAATCAGCCGCCCAACAATTAGCGTCTGACATTAACAATGACTTAACATCTTTGCCAAACACACCCGTTTTGGTACATGATATACTCTGGTCTAGCTGGCCTTCACTCCACTATCTCATCACCCCTACCGACCACCTTAACATCATTAATCCCGACCAACTTACCCCTCCTAACTCCCCTAACTTGGTCATTTATAGCTGGCCCTATGGTTCGTTATCCACCACTCATTCTGCCTTACAAGCATCTCCTCTTCCTACCTTGCTCCACGCCTACCCCGGCCCTCTCGCCCGTGGCGACCTCGAACCAGAAGCTTACTCTCTTTACTCACGCTACTATCGCTCCACCTCTCCTATCCCACCCCCAGTAGCCATCTTTGACAACCAAATCTACTTACATGAGGTAAATATCTCTCAGCACGGCCCCGCCGCCATCATCGACCTCATCTGGACAACAACCACCCCTCTCACCACATCACTCACTACCTTTGTCCATCTCGTCGATGCCACTGGCCTGATCACCCAAACCGATCAGCTCCCTGCCCAAAATCTGTGGCCCACACCCCTGTGGCAACCCAATCAAGCTGTGCACGACCGTCACCTCATCACCATCCCACCCTCCATTTCCCTTGAGCAGACCCAACTATTCATCGGCTTGTATCCTCAATATCGTAGTGACCAACGTCTGTTAGTTACGACGATGGATGGAACGCCTGTCGGCAATGCCTGGACATTGCCTTTTCATGAGTAACCAAAATCGCATCAACGATGATGCCCCATTGAGAAGGTCAAAAACCTTCTCCCTTTTATCATAAACAGAGGAATGATAAGGAAAGAAACTATGAACAAACATATTCAATTAACCCGCCTCACGGCCCTTCTGGCGTTTATCGCCTTAACCGTCATGTTGCTTCTCACCCCCCAACAAGGGGCCGTTGAAGCCCAAGACAACTTACTCACCAATCCTAGCTTCGAAGGTGCTTACACTTCCTACGACCCTGAACCAGATATCCCCGATTGTAGCGTCGGCGTTTGTACCACCGCCCAAATGGCCGCTGGCTGGTTCCCTTGGTGGGTTAGCCAAACCGCTGATGACCCCCCTTGGCGTAATCGTATGCCGGAATACAAACCCGCCACCGCTCCTTTCTTAAATCGTATTCATGGCGGATCTGTCGCTCAACAATATTTCACTTTCCACAGTACCCACACCGCTGGCGTCTGGCAACGTGTCCAAGTACCAGTTAATGCCCCCCTCCGTTTCAGCGTTTGGGGCCACGCTTGGTCCTCGGCCACCACTGTCGACTACTCCGACTTCCCCACCACCGTTAACATGCGGGTCGGTATCGACCCCACTGGTGGCACCAACCCCTTCAGCGGCAATGTCGTCTGGTCTCCTTTAGCCAATGTCTATGATAACTACGAACTTTTCCAAGTCGAAGCCAATGCCCAAGGCGAATTCGTCACCGTCTTCACCTACTCCAACCCAGCTGAAGCCCGTCAACATAACGACATCTACTGGGATGATGCTTCTCTCGTCACCCTCAATGGCGCTGTAATCACCAATCCTGGTGGCGGCGGCGGCGGTGGCAATGGTGGCGGTGGCGGCACCACCACCAATGTTCCTCCTCGGCCCATCGGCCCTACCCCCACCCCTAATGCCGAAGGCATCATCTCCGTCATCGTCCAACCCGGTGACTCCCTCTGGTCCTTAGCCGCTCGCGCTGGCCTCTCCCTCGATGAAATCCTCGAACTCAACGGCCTCAGCCGCGGCGACTTCATCAGTGTTGGCGATGTCATCATCCTTGGCTATGGTGACCCCGGTGGCACCACCGAAGAAACCACAACCGAAGATGTAACCACCGAAGAATCTGCTTCCGAAGAAGATACCGCTTCCGAAGAAGCCACCCCAGAACCAACCGCTACCCCAGCCCCACCTACCCCAACCCCAGTCCCAGCCGTTAGCGAAATCTGCCTCAAAGCATTCACCGATACCAATGAAAATGGTGTCCATGATGCCGAAGAAGCATTACAAGCCAACGTCGCCATCACCATCGCCAACAGCGAAAGCGTTGTCAGCAACTACATCACCGATGGCGCCTCCGAACCATACTGTATCCAAGGCTTAGAACCAGGTAGCTATCGTGTTACCCGCTCCAGCTTGAGCAATGAAACGCTCACCACCCCCGGCGATTGGGCCGTGACCCTAACCGAAGGTGGCTCACTAGCTATCGAATTCGGTGGCGTCATCAACGAAGCCCCTCCCGCCACCGCTGTCGCTGAAAACACCACCACCGACACCACCGACACCACCGATACCACTGACACCACCACCGACACCACCACTGAAGAAACCACCACCGCAGAAACCACTTCTGAAGAAGAGGGTGGCTTCAACGGTATCGTTGTCGGCGTCAGTATCGCCGCTGTCTTACTCCTAATCGGTGTCGCTTTGGTCGTCATGAGCGGCCGCCGCGCTACTTACTAAATTCCATTATCGAATGCAAAGGGAGTGAATCAACTGATTCGCTCCCTTTTTAATACTAACGAAAAGATACTTTTATGTTAAAACGCACGCTTTCTCTATTTGCTCTATCCTTTTTATTGATTTCCGGTTCCCTGCTTTGGACCCAATCAACCACCACGGTTGAAGGCGCCCCAAGCAATCTTCCTAACCAACAAACCAATTTACTCACCAACCCTGGTATGGAACAACCTTATAACAATGGTGCCGCTAACGGCTGGGGCCGCTGGCACGAAGAACGTGGCCCCAAGCCAGAAAACTGTAGCGACACCTACATGTTCCAACCAGTTTGGTCCCAAGAAGCCAACCGCGACTTGCTTCGTGAAGGCTCTGTCTCCCAACATGTTGGTAATCAATATGACACCTGGCACGCTGGTATCGTCCAAGATGTCGCCGTTACCCCTGGCCAAACCTACCGCTTCACCTTCTGGGCCCGCGGCCGTGCCAGCAATGACCAATACCCCGCCCCTTCCAACACCGGCGTCAATATGCGCGTCCAAGCCCGTATCGACCCCACCGGCAGTGGTCTCTGGAACTCCGCTAGTATCGTCCGGGGTAGCGAAGGCTCCCCCCATGACAACTGGCAACAATTCTCCGTTGAAGCCACCGCCACCGGTAACAAAATCACCGTTTTCGCCGCCGCTAACTTCGCCGGCGCTAACCAATGCCGCGCTCACCTTGATGTCTGGTTCGATGAAGCCTCTCTTGTCTCTGTCTCCCCGCCAGCCACCAACACCCCTGTCCCCCAACCCACTTCCCCCCCTCTACCCACCCGGACCCCAACCAACACACCTACCCCCACCAACACCCCTACCCCCACCAACACCCCTACCCCCACCAACACACCAACTCCTACTTTCACCCCCACCCCTGTTGGCGGCTCTATCTGCTTAAACGCTTTTGGTGACAATAACAAAAACGGGGTCCGTGATGCTGATGAAGGCTATATGGCTGGCGTCGCTTTCACTATCGCCCGTGATAATCAAATCGTCGGCCAAGGTGTCTCCCCTGGCATCAGTACCCCACTCTGTTTCGATGCCCTACCCGCGGGTAACTATCAAATTGCCCAAACGGTCCCTTCCTCGTTAGAATTAACCACCGCATCTAATACGGTCGTCCCTCTAACGCAAGGCGAAACCGTTAGCATCGAGTTTGGTAGTCGTTTCCGCTTAGAAGAGCCAACGGCAGTGCCAGCTACAGCCGTCGCTGATACCAACACCGATACCAACACCGATACTGACACTGACACCAATACTGACACCAATACCGATACCGATTCAACGACCGAGCAAGAAGACAGTGGTGGCATCACCGACTATCTCGGCATCATCGTTCTCGTTCTCGCTGTTCTTATTGGTGGCGGCCTCTTCTTCGTCATGCGCCAACAAGCTTAATCACTTAATACCCAAAGAGATTGCTCACCACTTTTCGTGAGCAATCTCTTTTGACTAACATTTATGACACGTCCAACATCACTTCCGCTCAAAAAATGGGAACTGATCCCGCCCGCTCCCGCTATTGACCGCCAAAATTTAGGGGGCATCAGCCCAATTCTCTATCAAATTTTATATAATCGTGGCTTAACCAAACCGGCCGACATCCAAGCTTTCCTCGAAAAACGGTATCTCCTCCCGGTCGACCCCTTCCTCCTCCCCGATATGGACAAAGCGGTCGACCGCATCATCCAAGCCCGCGATAATGACGAAACCGTTATCATTTATGGTGACTTTGATGCCGATGGCGTTACCTCCACTGTCCTTCTCGTCGAAGCCCTCCGTGGTATGGGCTTTGACCGCCGCCAAGCCCAACCCTACATCCCCGACCGTTTCACCGAAGGGTATGGCCTCAATAAACAAGCCCTAACGACCCTGCGCCAAGATAAAGGCGCCTCTCTTATCATCACCGTCGATTGCGGTATCCGTAGTCTCGATGAAGTCGCTCACGCCAACACCCTCGGCCTCGACATCATCATCACCGACCACCACTCCCTCGGCCACACCATGCCCCCCAGCCTCGCCACCATCAACCCCAAACGCCACGACTCCCAATACCCAGAACGCTTCCTCGCCGGCGTCGGCATCGCCTACAAAATCGCCCAAGCCCTCTATCAAAAATACCCCCCCACCAATAACTTTTACCACCCTGACCAACTCCTCGACCTCGTCGCCCTCGGCACCGTCGCCGACCTCGCCCCTCTCCTCGGCGAAAACCGTCAACTTGTCACCGCTGGCCTCGAACAACTCAATAAAACCCAACGTCCCGGCCTCCTCGCCCTCATGGAAGCTAGTCGCGTCAGCCAAGGCTCCCTCACCGCCGAATCCATCGGCTTCGCCCTCGGCCCCCGCATCAACGCCGCCGGCCGCCTCGACCACGCCTACCTCGCCGCTCGCCTCCTCGCCGCCCCCAGCCAACCAATCGCCCGCCAACTCGCCCAAGACCTCACCCAACTCAACAAAAAACGACAACAACTCACCCAAGACCTCAGCCTCAAAGCCGAAGAGTTAACCACCGATGCCGGCAATATCCTCATCGCCGCTGACCCTGACTTCGCCCCTGGCATCGTCGGCCTCGTCGCCAGCCGCCTCGCCGACAAACATTACCGTCCCGCTATCGTCATCGAACAGGGCCCCGAAGAAAGCCGTGGCTCCTGCCGCTCCATCCCCGAATTCCACATCACCAACGCCCTCGACCAAACGGCCGATATCCTCGTCCGCCACGGTGGCCACGCCCAAGCCGCTGGCTTTACCATTAAAACCGACCTCCTCCCCCAATTCCAACAACGCATGAACCAATTAGCCGATGCCGAATTAGCCGGCCAAACACTCTACCCCACCATTAACATCGATGCCGAAATCGCCCTCGATGATATCGATTGGGCCCTCTACGAACAGTTAGAACAGTTAGAACCCACCGGCTTCGATAACAGTTCCCCCGTCTTTATGACCCGCAATGTGCGTGTTTATCACCACCGTGCCGTCGGCCAAGCCGGCGCCCACCTCCAAATTACCGTCGGTGATGCCGTCCACGAATTCAAAGGCATCGCCTTCCGCCAAGGCGCTTGGGCCAACACCATGCCCGAATATATCGATATCACCTACTCCCTCAGCGTCAACGAATGGCGTGGCAACCGCTCTCTACAACTACAAGTCCTCGATTTACGCGCCACCGATGGAGACCAGTAACGATGAAAATATTAGTCACCGGCGCCGCCGGCTTTATCGGCAGTCATCTCACCGATAAGCTCATCCAACGCGGCCACACCGTCGTGGGTATCGATAACTTTAATGATTACTACGACCCCGCCAAAAAAGAACACAATATCGCCCACCTCGCCACCAACGACGCCTTTCGCCTCATTCGTGGTGATATCCGTGACCGTGACGCCATCCTCAATCTCTTCGCCACCGAAAATTTTGACGCTGTCGCCCACTTAGCCGGCATGGCCGGCGTTCGCAACGCCGTTAAATTCCCCGACCTCTACGTCTCCGTCAATATCAATGGCTCCCAAAACTTAATGGACGGTGCCCGCGCCCACCAAGTCGGTAACTTCGTCTTCGCCTCTACCTCCTCCGCCTACGGCAATACCCAACAAATCCCCTTCGTCGAAACCGATCCCGCCGACCGCCCCCTCCAACCTTATGCCGCAACCAAACGTGCCATCGAAATTCTCGGCTACACCTACCATCTTCTCTACCAACTTAACTTTACCGCCGTCCGCTTCTTCACCGTCTACGGCCCCCGCAACCGTCCCGATATGATGGCTTATCTACTCGCCAATAGCATCACCACCGGCCGCGAAATCCCTCTCTACAACAATGGTGACATGTATCGCGACTGGACCTATGTCGGTGACATCACCGATGGCCTCGTCGCCGCCCTCGAAAAACCTCTCGGCTACGAAATCCTCAACCTCGGCCGCGGCGAACCCGTTAAACTCGCTGACTTCGTCGAAATGCTCGAAGATATCGCCGGTGGGAACGCCAATCTCCGTAACCAACCCAAACTCAAAGCCGATAGCGACTATACCTACGCCAATATCGACAAAGCACGCCAACTATTAAACTACAACCCCCAGACCTCTGTCCTCGAAGGTGTCCACCACTTTTGGCGCTGGTACAAGCAAACACAGCTAGATTAAGTTGTATTCATATTTCCTCTGATATATAATCAACTCATATATGTCTACTTTGCCACCTATTACCCCCTATCAGCTAATCACCACCACACACGATTGGCACGCCTGTTTAACCCATCTCGAACAAGTTCCCCGCTTGGCCATCGATCTTGAATCAAACAGCATGTTTGCCTATCAAGAAGAGGTCTGCCTCATCCAAATTTCAACCACCGACCATGATTTCATCGTCGACCCGCTCGCCAATATTTCCATCGAACACCTCGGCCCCATTATCAATAACCCCGACCAAGAAAAAATCCTCCACGCCGCCGAGTATGACCTCATGCTCATGCAATCCCAATACGGCTGGCAACTCAATAACCTTTTCGATACGATGTGGGCCGCCCGCATCCTCGGCCACACCCACATCGGCCTCGCTAATGTCCTCAAAAACGAATACGGCCTCACCATCAGCAAAAAATACCAACGCTCCAACTGGTCCGCCCGCCCCCTCTCCGATGCCCAACTCGCCTACGCCCAACGTGACACCCACTACCTCATCCCCCTCCGCCACCGCCTCAACCAAGAACTAGAAGAAAAAGGGTTCAAAGAAGAGGCCGAAGAAATCTTCGAACAACAAACCCACGTCAAAAACACCCTCAAACAGTTCCATCCCGATGATTTCTGGAACGCCCATGGTGTCCGTCGCTTATCCGCCAGCAGTCAAGCCATCCTCAAAGAACTATTCCTCTTCCGTGACCGCGAAGCCCAACACCGTGACCGTCCTCCCTTTAAAATATTTGGCGACAAAACCCTTCTCGCCATCGCCCAACAACAACCAGACCAGCTCCACGAACTCGAAAACATCAAAGGGATGAGCAAATCCCAACTCCGGCGCTACGGCCGTCGTCTCCTCGCCATCGTCCATCAACACCGCCACAGCCCCGCCCCCAAACGCCCTCGCTACACCCCCCGCCCCCCCGAAGATGTCTACCACCGCTATGAACTCCTCCACACTTGGCGTAAAGAGCGGGCCAAAGAACGTGGCGTCGAATCAGATGTCATCCTCAACCGCGACACCCTCTGGGCCATCGCCCACGCCTGCCCCACCACCCTCACCGACCTCGAAGCAATCAATGGCCTCGGCCCCTACCGCCGCCGTACCTACGGCCAAGAAATCCTCGACCTCCTCCACTAAAACCGCGCAACTAAAATAGCCCAAACCACGTAAACTGATATAATAGACCCCGTACAAAATAAAATTGTACATCGCATCTATTCAACAATAGTTGTTCTATCGCTTCTGTCTCATCTATCAGAGACTACACAAGGAGTAATCCCATGTTTGAATTTCTTGCCCCCCTACTTTGCTTCGGCCTCATTGGTGGCATCGGTTTCCTCTCCGCTACCATCCGCATCGTTCAAGAATATGAACGCGCCGTTATCTTCCGCTTAGGTAAAGTGCAAAAAGAAGCCAAAGGCCCCGGTATCTTTTTTGTTTGGCCCATCATCGACCGCCTCGTCAAAGTTAGTTTACGTACCGTCACCCTCGATGTCCCCGCCCAAGAAGCGATCACCGGTGATAACGTGACCGTCAAGGTCAACGCCGTTGTCTACTACCGTGTACTTGACCCGGTCAGAGCAATTATCGAAATTGAAGATTACAACCGCGCTACTTGGCAAATCGCCCAAACCAGTTTGCGTAACGTCATCGGCCAATCCCATCTTGATAAAATCCTCCAAGATCGCGAACACATCAACGAAACGTTACAACACATTATTGATGACGCCACCGAACCTTGGGGTGTCAAAGTCTCCATCGTCGAAATCAAAGACGTGGAACTAAATTCGCAAATGGTACGGGCAATGGCGCGCGAGGCGGAGGCCGAGCGGGAACGTCGCGCCAAAGTGATCCACGCTACCGGTGAATTGCAAGCCTCAGAACAATTAGCCTTAGCCGCCCGTCGTATGAACGAAGAACATGGCGCTATGACCCTACGCTACTTGCAAACTTTGGTCGAAATCGGGGTTGAACAAAACACAACCACCATCTTCCCCATTCCTATGGAACTATTAACCCCCTTCCTCAAAAAGCCTAATAGTGACCCGGATGCGCCCTCGGTTCCCACCCCTATCATCAATAAGAAGTAAGTAAAAAAGGGGTTGGCTTTTTGCGCCAACCCCCTTTTCCTTGATATCAGCCTTGCGTCACTTTCACCTATTTCTAATCACATTATTGCTTTTATCACTGGCCTGCGCCGTGCTCCCCAGCAATAGCCCCCTCCTTCCCACCCCTATTCCTACGGCCCCTCCCATCGTCTTCCCCGGTGATAACCAACCACAACTCCTTAGCACCCCCTTCACCATCCAACCCGGCAACCTCGAAGCGGTAGAAGCACTCAACGCCACCCGCTTTCACCAAGACCCCGAAATCACTGTCCTAGTCAATGCCGTCTCCCCCACTCAACTCCAAACCTACGTCACCTCCCTTACCTCTTTCGGTACCCGCCACGTCTTCAGCGCCACTGATCCCCAAGATTATGGCATTGGCGCCGCCCGCAACTGGATCTTTAGCGAATTTGTTCGTCTCAGCCAAGGGAGCCAGATGAATGTCTCCTTCGATGATTTCATATTCAACTACAGCAATAGCACGTCAACCCAACGCAATATCGTCGCCACCCTCCCCGGTGTTAGCCAACACGCCGGCGTCATCGTCATGATGGCCCATTACGACTCACGTAGTGTGAATCCCAACGATGGCGGCTCGCCCGCCCCTGGTGCCAATGACAACGCTTCCGGCGTGGCCGCCATGCTCGAAGTTGCCCGCCTCATGAGCACCCGCACCTGGAACCAAACAATCGTCTTCATCGCCTTCGCCGCTGAAGAGCAAGGCCGCTATGGCAGTATCCATTACGTCCAAAACGCCCTCCTCGATGGCCAACAAATCGATGCCGCTCTAAACAATGACATTATTGGCGGCCGCCCCGGCATCGCCAACAGCATCCGCATCTTTGCCGCCCCCTCCGATACCGCCGACTCCCGCCAACTAGCCCGCTACATGCAATTAGTCGGCAATCTCTACCTCCCCGACCTTCACATCACCATCCAAAACAGCATCGACCGCCCCGACCGCTACAGCGATCACATCTCCTTCATCGAAGGTGGCTACCCCGCCATCCGCCTCACCGAAGCCGAAGAAAATTTTAACGCCCAACACAATAGCTTTGACACCGCTGACAAACTTGATTATAACTACCTAGCTGAAATTGTTCGCCTCAATCTGGCCACCATTAGCAATCTTGCCGGTGCTCCCCCTCGGCCCCTACCCCCCACCATCACCCCCATGGCCAACCCCGGCTCCTACCTCCTCGTCTGGGGCCCCGACCCCCGCGCCGCCAGTTACGCCATCTCTCTACGCCCCCTCGGCAGTAACCAATACTACCCCACCACCTTCCATTACGTCAGTAACATGATCGCTGGCAATATCGCCCTTACCGACCTCGACCCCAATCAACAATATGCTTTATCTCTCGCCGCCTTAGATGCCAACGGCCGTCTTAGTGCTTTCTCCCGTGAATCCCCCCAAACCCTTATCGGCCCCCCCCCCTAATCACCAACTACAAACTATGCGTCCCCTCGCTCTCCAACACAATCACATCCATATCAGCAAACTTCTCTTTTACCCGTCCAACCCATTCATCCACATCCACCTCAATCAACGGCCATGTATTGTAATGACACGGGATAACCGCTTTCGGCTTCAAGAAATCCAAAGCCAATAACGCATCATCCGGCCCCATCGTGAAATTATCCCCAATCGGCAAAATAGCTAAATCCAAACCATCACGTCCAATCAATGACATATCCGAATAAACGGCCGTATCCCCCGCAATATAAATCTTCTTATCATCCACTGTCAACAAAAAGCCCGCCGGATTGCCACCATAACTCCCATCAGGCAAACCAGAGCCATGAAACGCAATCGTCATCTTCACCCGACCAAAATCATAATTAAACCCGCCACCAATATGTTGCGGATGCGTCTTTTCATACCCTTGCTTATTAAACCAACCAGAAATTTCCGCATTGGCAATAATCATCGCCCCACTTCGCTGGGCAATCGGTAACGCATCAGCAATATGATCACCATGCCCATGCGTCACTAAAATATAATCGGGATTCACCTCATCCGCATCTATCGTGGCCGCTGGATTACCGCCAAAAAATGGGTCAACCAATAATTTAGTCCCATTAACATCTAACGAAAAAGTCGCATGACCATGAAACGTAACTTGAACCGACATCTATAATTCTCCTTGATAACTTATTGTACGGTCGCCAACCCTAATCGTGTCGAAGCTTGGCGACATAAACTCGCTCCCCCAGCATTTAACCATTCTTGCATTGTGGGACTAACCTCTAAACCAGCTTGGATATCATCATAAATCCCCGTGCTCCACACATAATACCGTTGCGTCTCGGCCGGCCAATCATCCCAACGCGAATCAACAGCCCCATGCCCCCCATTATAACCAGCAAAGGCCAACCCCACATTCCCCCGCGATTGTTCCAATCGCTCCTTAAAGTAATTCAAGCCCCGCCGTGCATTCGTATCCGGATCAAGCATATCTTCACCCGCCCCAAAATGAAATGGCATCACTTGAAATAACCCCTGCGCCCCTGCCCGCGATATAGCCAACGGATCACCACACGACTCAATCTGCATAATCGTGGCCGCCATATGGGGGTCAATCCCCATCTCAGTTGACCACCTAATAATTAAATCTTCCCAATACAAGACCGTTGGGGCAAAAACAGGCGATAAGCGCCCCCTAACAACTTGTGGCTCCGGCTCACTCACTTCCTGCCCCGTCAACCCTGCCAAAAAATCACCCCCAAAATCAATATCTGTCTGTGACCAAAATAGGGCAAATGTTACCACTAGAAACAGCACCACCCCTAATATAATCGCCATCCGTTTTTGCAAAATATCATGCGGATTATGCCATACTGGTTGCTCCACATACGTATCATACACGGTCGCTGAAAAAGGGGTTTCAATTTCAGTCATTGAATAGCCCGATTCATACCCATCGACAGCTTCATCATGGATAAACTCATCATCAGATTGTTCAGGATAATAAGTAAGAGGTGGCATCGGCTCCTCACACAGTTGATCTATTACATCAATTATAAAATCTTGCTTGAGCAACTCCGCACAAGTCTCTTAAGTTGCTTCATATCATATATGACACTCTATACCGATTCTACCAAGATTGCAATAGAAAAGAGCGTCGAACGACGCCCTTTTTAGTATACTCTAACTTAAACGAAGCGTTTCTCTAGTCAAACAGCCTATTTTCGTCCTCGCGCCTCAACCCCAGACAAACGATTCCGACCACCTTTGGACGAGGATGCGTTACCACCATTGCGCCGAGGCATCGGTGGCCGCTGACGCACTCGGCCAGGATTAGCCGGCCGCCGCTCCTCCTCAACTGGTGCCGGTGCCGGTGGCGTCGTGCGCGATTGCCGCTTCTTCGGCATCTGCGTCGTTTGCCGTTTATTGACCCGACTATTGTTGCTTGCTGGCCGAACAGCTTCCTGTGCCGGTGCCGGTGCTGGTGGTGGCGGCGGCGGCGTTGGCCGCGCCACATTCCGCCGACTAGCACCCGTATCGGCACCCCCTTGGCTCAATTGCCCTCGTGGATGCACCACTTGACTATTGCGCCCCCCTCGCGTCGTTGGCGCCGGTACGGCCACTTGTGTTGCTCGTTCCATTGAGCGTGACCGTGCCACTTGCGTCACTTCACGCCCATCCCATTGATCTAAAAAGCTAGGAATTTCATCCGTAACCGCTTCTGTCGCCGTATACATCGACGCTGACGCCACCTCGGCCCCCACCCGCAATCGTCCCGGTTGCTCATAATACCCTTGATTCTGCGCCCGATACGCATCAAAGAAATACTCACCCGTAACCGACAACGACCCAATAAACAAAATACGCGTCAACCAAACCAAAATCGCCACAAAAATAGGCGCATACGTCAATAACTGCTCCCGACTTAACACCTCATTCCCCAACTCATGATCCAACAACGTCAACGACACCGCCCACCACGTCATCAACGCATTCATCGTCGCGCCCAATAACCATGCCCCCATCAAATACCACACCTCTTTTGGCTCATCCTTCCCTTTCTCAGGTGTAAACAGATGCGCCAAACCAGCAAAATCAATCGCACAAAACGCTATCGCTAAAATCGTCGCCCAACCAACCCCTACAAACTCAACTTGCCCTAACAAATTCTCTAATGCAAATTGGGTCGTATCAAAATTAAACACCTCAAACGCAAATAACGCCACCACCATCACCACCCCCACAAACGCTTGCCGTGGCACCGCCGTCGCCGCTTGCGCCAAACGTGTGCTTAAGGGAAGGCGATTGACCTTCTTTTTTGGTGGTGAATGTTTTGCCATCCGTTGCTTCATATACACATTTTGTCTCATCAGATTACCCCTTTATCGGTATCCCCCCCGCAGTAGGGGGCAAAACTCTCAACCATCTCAACCATCTCTCTCTGCTATCACTTTATCTCTTCGCCGCCTGGGTGGGTGCCGTCCCCCACCCAGGCATAGGAGGAAGGTAAATGTCTTGCTGATGATACCGCTTTACACACGCTTAAATCGCTATCACCAATCAATAACATCAATCACAAACATTTGCTCACCAGAACAATTGTTCGTTTCTCAAGAATAGCACGGATGTTCGTGATTGTCAAGATTGATTTTGGCGCGGATAACTAGGTTGTTTTGACACAATTCAAACTTACTGACACCCATCGTCAAAGATACTGACACCAGCCCCCCCCCATATCCCTCACTCTCTCTTCACCACCAACACCCCAATACTCAACATCATCAACACGGCCACACTCACCCAAATCACCACATACCCATCTTCACTTTGCGTTTGATTATCCTGCAAGGTAATAGTCGTCGGATTTGCCCCTTGTCCCACCGCCCAATCAGAAAAACCAGTGATATTTGCCCGCGTCACATAATTGCCACTAAACGTCGTATTGCTACCGTCATCACAATCCCAACCCGCACCACCCAAATTGCCCGGCCATTTACATACCCGGGTTGCCGCATCAGCACCTACATAGGGTAAAGTAAGATTAATATCTACCCCACTCGTAATATTGCCGGAAATATGCCACCAATTGCCGGTCTGTATCGGCACAGTTGCCATTAAATGATGATCTCCCATCTCCTCAACCGTCAAACAATTCAACCCATTGGCCGTGCCTACCATGACGGAAACAGTGTTGCCACTAGCAAAGGTAAAGTCATGTACACCTGCTAAATCCCCAGCACCACATGTTGTGCTCGTTAACATCTCCCGCACTTCCACCGCCCCAATATCGCAACCAGCACCGTACGGCCGTGCCGCTCCCCGCTGGTCAACCCCACTACAGCCCGCCCCATTATCAATCGCTAAGCTTCCACTATTTGGTTTATGCGTCAATGTTGGTCCCCCATTATCTGCCAAAGGACCTAAATTAGGGTCACTGCCAACAATATTATTATTGACGCCATTACTTAACCCACACGCATTACCCGCATCCTCAATCAAATTATTGCCACCATCAATAGTTGCACTATCATTAACACAATCCCCACCATTGATACTGTTGGCTATGATTGTATTAGTGATAGATAGGGTACTACTAGAGTTTATCCCGCCGCCGGAGGTACTAGCCGAATTGCCACTGAACGTCACATTGCTGAGTGTTGGGCTACCACTAGAAGCATCGATCCCGCCACCAAAGGTAGCCGAATTGCCACTGAACGTCACATTGCTGAGCGTTGGGCTACTACTACCAGAGATAGACATCCCGCCACCAAAGCTAGCCGAATTGCCCCTGAACGTCACATTGCTGAGTGTTGGGCTACCACCAAAGGTATCCATCCCGCCACCGCGTGCATCAGCCGAATTGCCCCTGAACGTCACATTGCTGAGTGTTGGGCTACCACCACCAGAGGTAGACATCCCGCCACCGCGTAAACCAGCCGAATTGCCACTGAACGTCACATTGCTGAGCGTTGGGCTACTACTACCAATGTTGTACATCCCGCCGCCCCAATAGACAGCCGAATTGCCACTGAACGTCATATTGCTAATCGTTGGGCTACCACCAGAGGTATACATCCCGCCACCATCACTATTCGTTTTACCACCAGTCACCGTAAACCCATCCAATATCGCTGTACCATCCGTACCACTGCCCGTCACCACATGCTCAGCGTTCGTACCATTTAAATGGTCTGTTTGTGTGGGTGTACTACCATTACCATCACTATCAACAGTTGGTGCAAATGGCAGATCATTCTGGTCTATATCCCCGCTTAAAACAGTGACATAACTACTTACATTACGCTGGCTTAATCCCGTTTCTGTCCCCACAAAACCACCATACAAACCTACCCCATTTATTAACGCAAAAGTCGAATTAATACTGTTATCCGTTTGCCCCGCCCCTTCATCCGGATAATACACCCCCTCGGCCACCCAAATCTCATCCCCCCCCACCGCCACCGCCAACGCATCCTGCACATTCGTATACGCTGATGTCCAACTAATCCCATCAGGCGTACCAGCTACACTATCCGCATCCACATAAATAATATGACTACTCGCTGATACGGGCTGATATACCACCATGCCCATACCTAATAATAACAATCCCATAATTATAATGAATAAGCATTTGTCAATGTTTTTTGTTGGATAAAGATATATCTGCCTCATTAATATCTCCTTCTGTTCTTTTGTTGTTGCCATATTGTCATGATACGGCTTCTTTTATATAGAATATGGCATTGTTGGGTTTTAACTAGACTGATAGTTTAATCATATACAATTATCCTATCTATTACAAACTCTAAATGCCACAATTCAAATATAGTGATACCGACTCCCATCATCCCCCCCAAACTCCCCGCCTCAATCCTGAAAGCCTCTGAACACCCAAAATCACGCCATCCCCTTATCGCGTCAGACCTCACCATTTGTTCAATCAATTCTAATATGTAATAATTGACCCTCATAGGTGTTTTTTCGTTAATATGTATTATAATCCTACTTTCTCCAAGCACTTTCTTTGCCCTTTCGCTTCTTGATACCCATTCGGGAAAGCCAAACTGGGCATGTATTCAATTTCAAGTAACTATTTTGCCGATTTAACGAGCCCTGCTCACCAAACAAAACAGTTACTAATCAATTATCAAAGGACAGTATCAAAACTATGAGCTCAAAATCTGCATTTTCCGCCTCAGATTGGAATTTATTAAAAAGTGGTGCCCATTGGGCTCTTACCGCCTTAACCGCGGCCGATGACAGTGGCTTTCTCGCCCGTAAAAAAGAGGCCAGCGCCTTAACTGAAGCCCTCAAAAACTACAAAACCCATAGCCAACTTGTCAAAGATATCATCGCTGAGAGCGATAAACCTGCTCCTGAAGTGGAAAAAGGTACCTTAGCCGATGCTGAAGCGGCCTATCGCCAAATTGCTGATATCCTCGATAACAACGCCAGTCGGCTAGATGCTGAAAACGTTCGTGATTTTTACTTAGCGATGGCTACCCAAATCAGCGTGGCCGTCAATGAAACACTCCTTAATCGTGAGGGAACCGAAGTCAGCGAAGAGGAAGCCGCCGCTATCGCCAACTTAACCAAAGCCCTGCGCGCTACGCTTGCTGATCGACAATCTCGGGCCAACAAAGAGTTCGAAGCCAAGCAACAAGCCGCCGAAGCAAAACGGCTTGAAGCTGAAAAACAACGTTTAGAAGAAGAAAAACAACGTTTAGAAGAAGAACGTAAAGAAACTGAACGGATGAAAGCTGAAGCTGAGGCCGCCGCCAAAGCACAAGCCGCCGCCGAAGCTGAAGCCGCCCGTGCCCGCATCCAAGCTGAAATGGAAGCTCGCCAAGCGGAACGACGCGCCGAGCAAGAAGCCGCTCGCGTCAAAGCAGCCCAAGAAGCAGCCAAACGCGCCCAAGAAGCGGCCGAAGCCGCCCGTTTAGCCGAAGAAGCCGCCAAAGCGGCCGAGGCGGAAGAAGCCGCCGCCAAACTGTATGTCGTCCAACCAGGTGATAACCTTTGGAAAATTGCCGCCAAACTGTACGGCAATGGCAATCGGTGGAAAGAAATCTTTGAAGCCAACAAAGAGACCATCAAAGATCCAAATCTGATCCGTGCTGGGATGGAACTGAATATTCCCTAAAAACCAGTAACAGTCACAGGAAGACATCTTTATATTTGTTTTTAAGTTGAAAACAATGTCACAATATAGGGGTGTCTTCCCCTACTAATAGCTCATATCCCCCTCGGCCCCACCACCATATTATGCGTCACCAACTCCGCCGGCAAATGCCCCACATCATTAAACCCATACAACCGCCGATCACCATTCTCCTTAATCTGCACCGTCGTCACCCCACAATTATATGTCCCCATATCCAACCACCCCGTAATCGGTATCCCCAACACCCGACACACAAAATACCGTATCAAATTCCCATGGCACACAATCACATCAACCAGGCTCTCCTCCTCCACTGGCTGAAAATAACGCGCAAACGCCTGCTCCGCCTGCGCCTTATCCGCCACTATCTGCGTCATCGTATACCCCGATTCCAACAATAACGACTCATACCCCAACGGAAAATAAGGAAAGCATTCCCGCAATAACCGATCTTGCGGCCAACTCTTCTCCCCCATCACCGTCGCCACGGCCGCCGCCGTGCTCACCGCCCGCCGCAAATCACTACTGTATAACCGCTGTACCCCCAACCCTCGCAACCGCTCTCCCGTTAACCGCGCTTGCTCTCGGCCCACCACCGTCAAATCCCCCTCCAACTCATCTTGGTTTGCCACGCGTGTATCATATTGCCCATGTCGTACTAAATAAATCGTATGTACTGCCATCTTCTCTCCTCGGCCAACTATCATTCAATCCCCCACCGCTATACTACCAAAATAATAAACTCTCGGCGAAATCAATTCCCACCCCAATCGAAACTTAGAATAGTGTTAATTTGGTGACAAAACGGTGACTTTCTTGTATAATGCCTCCATACAGGAACTTTTTCTGTTTTTAAAACGTCTTATATTTACCAAGGTCACGAACAAACGATTCTCAAACTCTGTTCGTTACAACTTATGGATGGCCCGTTTAATCACCGTATCTCTGCCCAGATACAACCCTTAAATGTGCCTACGCCGACCATATCCCTTGGTATCATTTTTGCTAGCTAGCGCCGATAGCTAGTACCATTAATCTAAATGTGAAGGTAGGGATGACTTCTGTTGAACATCATCGTTCTAAACGGCCGTTTCCCCCAACCTCCACACCTTTCACAAGGAGTGAAAAATGCTATCTCTCTCTAATTATTGCCCCCTGCCCGCTAAATATCTCTTCACCCTCGCCCTTACCTTCCTTCTCCTCTCCCTCTCTGCCTGTGGCGCCTCCGAAGCCGATATCGATGCCCGCCCTGCTAATAATACCAATAACCAAACCAATACCCTCCAAACAGATGGCGAATCTGCTGTCGTCGAAATCACGCGTGTCGTCACCGAAATCGAAGCCGTCGAAGTCGAAGGTGAACCAGTCATGGACATGGACAGCAGCGATATCGCCGAGACTGAAGAAAACAGTTGGAACGCCCCCACCACCACCGACATGAACTTCGAACAACTTCCCACTAACCCTTTCGTCAATACCAAAGAAGATAATCTCTCCACTTTCGCCATCGACGTCGACACCGGCTCCTACACCATCATGCGCCGCTTTGTCACCGATAGCGCCCTTCCCTCCCCCCAATCCGTCCGTACCGAAGAATATGTTAACTATTTCAACTATAACTACCCCCTCCCTGACCAATCAGAAGCCTTCGCCATCCACATCGATGGCGCCACCACCCCCTACAATAGCTCCGAAAATCACCGTCTCGTCCGTGTCGGTATCCAAGGCTACGACGTCGCTCCCGAAGACCGCCCCGACGCTCTCCTCATCTTCGTCATCGACATCTCCGGCTCCATGGGCTCCGACGACCGCCTCGGCCAAGTCAAACGCTCCCTCCTCACCCTCGTCGATAACCTCCGCCCCACCGACCAAATCGGCATCGTTACCTACGGGAGCAACGCCTCCGTCCACCTCGAACCCACCCTCGCCGTCTCCGACCGCACCATCAAAAATGCCATCAACCGCCTCTCTACCAATGGTAGCACCAACGCCGACGAAGGGATTCGCATCGCCTACCAACTCGCCGCTCAATACGGCCAACCAGGTAACATCAACCGTCTTATCCTCTGTTCCGATGGCGCCGCTAACGTCGGCCCAACCACCGCTGAAGCCATTCTCGAAAATGCCCAAAACGGTATCTCTCTCAGCACTTTCGGCTTCGGTATGGGCGGCTACAACGACCACCTCATGGAACAACTCGCCAACCAAGGCGACGGCTCCTACGCTTACATCGATTCCCCCGATGCCGCCGAACGTGTTTTCGGTCATGATTTAACCGCCACCCTCTTCACCATCGCCAAAGATGCTAAAATTCAAGTCGAATTCAATACCGATGTCGTCGCCCAATACCGCCTCCTCGGCTACGAAAATCGTGATGTCGCCGATAGCGACTTCCGTAACGATGCCGTCGACGCCGGTGAAATCGGTGCCGGCCACAGCGTCACCGCCCTCTACGAAATCGAACTCCTCCCCGATGCCAACCCCAACACCGCCGCCCTCACCGTTCGTGTTCGTTACGCTGACCCTAACACCGAGGAGGTCAACGAAATCGCCCAAGCCGCCGCCGCCCGTGACTTCACCGCCGACTTCACCACCACCTCCCCCTCCTTCCAACTCGCCGCCGCCGTCGCCGAATTCGCCGAACTGATGCGCCGCTCCCCCTTCGCCACCGATAACAACCTCGACACCCTCGCCACCGACGCCCGCCGCATCGCCAACCTCCTCAACACCGACCCCGATGCCCAAGAATTCGCCGGCCTCGTCGCCCAAGCCGCCAAACTCCAACAATAATCCCCTCCCCCCCCTGACCTCTGAGGTTTCCCACGCCCCCCACCCCAAAGTGCCACCCCTCCCTAAAAACCTCAGAGGTCTCCCCACCCAACGTCATTTCGAGCGCAGTGACAGCCCGCCCCACCCCACCACCACCGACCTCTAGACAAAAGGGCCGAACGAAGTCGAGAAATCTACTCAACCAACACATTAACCACCCTATCCACAGGCTTAATTCACTATCAAACTCAGGCTCCCATAAGTTGTAGTATAAACCACCAAAGGATTAAATCATGTCAAAATCAATCAAACCAATCATTTTTTTTCTCCTCACCCTCCTTCTCGTCGCTTGCGCCGGTAACGATGCCGAAGTCGTCGAAGTCCAAGTCACCCGCATCGTCACCGAAACCGAGATCGTCGAAGTCGAAGGCGAAGCTGTTGAAGTCGAAGTAACCCGCATCGTCACCGTCGCCGAAACTGAAATTCTAGAATCCCCGCGTGATAGCGACGACGAATCCGCCTCGGCCAACGATGCCTCTACTGGTGCCGCCGCCGGTGGCGACGCCACCGACCTCAATAACACCGACGCTCTCCCCCCCACCGCCCCTGACGGCGGCGCCATCGCCGCCAACCCCAACACCGCCACCGAAGAAGAATCCCTCTACCAACCGCTTAAACCAACCGCCGCTGCTCCCGTCGATATGCAATTCCAAGACGCTGGTGTCAACCCCTTCGTCACCACCAAAGAAGACCCCCTCTCCACCTTCGCCATCGATGTCGATACCGGCGCCTACACCATCATGCGCCGCTACCTCACCGATAGCCTCCTCCCCCCCGCCAGCGCCGTCCGTCTCGAAGAGTTCGTCAACTATTTCGACTACAACTACCCCCTCCCCACCGAAGATGACACCTTCGCCATCCACATCGATGGCGCTCCCTCTCCCTACACCCAAGGCGACAACTACCGCTTCGTCCGCGTCGGCATCCAAGGCTACGATGTCGCCGAAATCGACCGCCCCGACGCCTTCCTCATCTTCGTCATCGATGTCTCCGGCTCGATGGATCGTGACAACCGCCTCGGCCTCGTCAAAGAATCCCTCCGCACCCTCGTCAACAACCTCCGCCCCACCGACCAAATCGGCATCGTCACCTACGGTAGCACCGCCCGCGTCCTCCTCGAACCCACCATGGCCGTTGCCGACCGCACCATCCTCGGCGCCATCGACTCCCTCCAAACCGAAGGCAGCACCAACGCCGAAGACGGCCTCCGCCTCGCCTACGACCTCGCCGCTCGCTTCGCCCAACCTGGCAATATCAACCGCCTCATCCTCTGTTCCGATGGCGTCGCTAACGTCGGTGCTACCACCGCTGACACCATTCTCGAAAATGCCAAAAACGGCATCCCCCTCAGCACCTTCGGCTTCGGCATCGATAGCTACAACGACGTCCTCATGGAACAACTCGCCGACCAAGGCGACGGCACCTACGCCTACATCGATACCCTCGATGAGGCCGAGCGCGTCTTCAACCGCGATCTAACTTCCACCATCTTCACCATCGCCCAAGATGTCAAAATCCAAGTCGAATTCAACGAGGCCGTCATCCAACAATACCGCCTCCTCGGCTACGAAAACCGTGACGTCGCCGACAGCGATTTCCGCAACGACGCCGTCGACGCTGGTGAAATCGGTGCCGGCCACAGCGTTACCGCCATCTACGAAGTCCAACTCGTCCCCGACGCCCCCTCGGCCGTTGCCGCCCTCACCGTCCGCGTCCGCTACGCCGACCCCAACGGCGCTGAAATCAACGAAGTCGCCGTCGCCGCCGCCACCCGCAACTTCGCCACCACCTTCGAAGAAACCACCCCCGAATACCAACTCAGCATCGCCGTCGCCCAATTCGCCGAACTGATGCGTGGTAGCTTCTGGGCTCGCAACAACGACCTCGACACCCTCGCCACCGACGCCCGCCGCATCGCCCGCCTCCTCCCCCAAGACCAAGAGGCCCAAGAGTTCGCCGCCCTCGTCGCCCAAGCCGCCGCCCTCCTCCGCTAACCCTGGTAGTGCGCTTTGTTAAATCGCACTATCGCCCAAACCTAACCAAAAAGGACCTAAAAATGATACCCAAAACAACAAAATCATTCATCCTCCTCACCATCCTCTTCCTCCTCGCCGCCTGCGCCGCCCCCGAAGCCGAAGTCGTCGAAGTCGAAGTCACCCGTGTCGTCACCGAAACTGAAATCGTTGAAGTCGCCGGCGAAGCCGTCGAAGTCGAAGTCACCCGCATTGTCAATTCGTACAACACCGACAGCCGTCTCGATGATTCCGCCAAACCACAACAAACCCAACAACAACTCATCATCCGTACCGGCAATCTCAACCTCCAAGTCACCGACCCCACCGCCACCCTCGGCCAAATCGAACAACTCGTCAACAACAGCGGCGGCTGGATCGTCACCAGCCAACTCCGCAGTAACAACAACAATGCCGCCAACGGCTCCGTCGTCGCCCGCGTCCCCGCCCAAGATTTCCACGACATGATGACCCAGTTCAAAGGCCTCGCCGACAAAGTCGTCTCCGAAACCACCTCCGGCCAAGATGTCACCGAAGATTACGTCGATGCCAACGCCCGTTTGCAGAATCTGGAAGCGACGGCCGAGCGTGTACGCAACTTCCTCGATGAAGCCGATAACGTCGAAGAAGCGCTCCGCGTCAGCAACGAACTCAGCGCCCTCGAAAGCCAAATCGAAGTCCTCAAAGGCCGCATCCAATACCTCAGCCAATCAGCCGCCTTCTCCACCATCAACGTCGAACTCACCCCCTACATTCTACGCCAACCCGTCATCCCCGCCGGCTGGCAACCCTCCGAAAACGCCCGCCAAGCATTCGATTCCCTCATCAGCACCCTTCAATATTTGATCGATATCCTCATCTTCGCCGTTATCTACTGGTTCCCAATCCTCCTCATCGCCGCCATCCCCCTCTACGGCCTCAACCGCCTCATCCGCTGGGGCCGGAAAAAACGCCTACCCCCTACCCCCACCCCCCAAACCGACTAAAACCCACAAAAGGTGGCCCGATTTGTTAAATCGGGCCACCTTTTTTTAACATTTTACCCTCAATCCACCCCCAAGCCTCCTTCGAGGAGGCGTCCCAACTAGCCCGATGCGTTCACGCTCGGGCGGGTCTACCCCACCCAAACCTTCCTCTTTTCACCAACCCTGATCCAAAACCAGACTTCCAACCAAATCCCCTTCCTCCTCTCACCAACAAAAAAATCCGCCCAATCCCCAAAATCCGCGTCAAAACCCACCAAACCTACTCAAACCACCCCCCAACTCAAGCAAACGCATATATACGGCCCCAACCCTACCCCCAAACCACCACAATCTCCCGCCCTTTCCGCTTCAAAAGCCCATCTTTCATCTCCCCCTTCCCTCCAAAAATAAACACAAACCCTCGCTCTATACCCCACTCCTTCAAATAATCACCCAATCGTTCCAACCCCGCCTCATGCGCATCACCCCCACACCACTGCTTAATCTGCACCACTTCACGCTGTTCCCCCACCTCTAACCGCAAACTCAACCGTCGCTCAACCCCTTCATGTCGCTCCTTAAAACAACGTCCCCGCCCCTTTAATATCAACTGTAAATACCCCAAAAATAACAACCGGCCCTGCTGATGCCCTACCCCTCGGCCCCTCTCCCCCGCCATCTTCTGCACAAACACCTGAAAATAACGCACCACCCGATTCATATCTAATCGCCCCGACCCATCAAAAAAAGTTACCCCATCCAATACCATCCCCTCACCACGCAATAACATCTTAACCATCATATGCCCATAAATCCCCTGCTCCACAACCCGATTAGCCACCTGCCACCCATCCTCGGCCGCCACCAACACCCCCGCTTCACCCCCCAACCGAATCACCCGCTCGCTCCCCATCAACGACACCTGCTCCCCTTGCAATACAATCTTCTGCACCAATGAATACAAATCCCGATGTCGCTCCAACAAATCTATCACCCACACCACCCACGCCACCAACCTCTCCCCACTCACCATCTGACGAAACGCTTCGTCCACATCCGCCACCAACCACCCCTTATTACGCCGTGATGGCAAAATCTCTTCATCAATCAACCGGCACATCTGATTCACCAACACCGGCTGGCCGGCCGTATAATAATGAATCCGCCCCGCAATCTCTCCCCGCTCTAACGCAACCTCCCGCTCTTGGCTATACGCCAACAACATCCCCGCCACCTCGGCCACCGTCAAACTCAAATCCACCACCAATGCCGTCCCCACCGACCACGACCAAACACCCTCCCCACCACCACTCGACCCCGCTACCATCGTCCCCCCCGCCAAATCACGCTCACTCACCACCACCACCGACTGCCACGTCCCAGCCCGCCCCCTATCCCGCTCCCAATATTTGTGCGCCAACATCTCCAACCAATCCACAAACGGCTGATAATCAGCCCCCTTCTCCCCACCATCCACCAACAACACCAACTGCTTCTCCGCCGGCATCATCTCCATCAACCTCGTCACCACCCCCGACAACGCGACCATCGTCCACGTTCGACCTTCCTGCTGGGCCACAAACAACGCTTGTTCCGCCCAGCCCCAAAATACCAATTCCGTATACACCAGCCGCAAAAAGGTGTCGATAAACGTTCTCTGTTGTGCCAATGATTCCCGATCCACCTGACCCCAATCAATCAACAAGGCCACATACTGATCATGCGCTTGTAATTCCTGCTGCAAATTATATAGTAATGAGCTTTTGCCCGACTGCCGAGGGCTCTTCATCGTCACATAAGCCCCCCTATCCACCAATAACATTAACCGTTCCACCACTGAGCTACGGTCAACACAATAATGCCGATCAGGCACAGACAATCCTACATCATTAAAAATTCGTTTCATTCTCAAATTATATCACACAAAAATAACAACGCTCCCCCCATCTACCTCACCCCCCAAAACAAACAGCACAAACCCGCATCAATGCCCTAACCGATTTCAACGCCACGCCCGGAGCCATATATCCTAATTTAATCGGTTCTTCTTGTAACAAATCTGTGCTTAAATACTTTTTATTATCATCAGGAAACACAGTCACGACGGGCACATCATCCCCCAACTTGTTTTGCACCTGCAATGCCCCCAAAAAGTTCGCCCCCGATGAAATTCCCACTGCCAACCCCAACGAGCGGGCCAAATTCTGCGCCATCAAAATCGCATCCCCGTCCGATACCTGCACCACCTCATCCAGCTCCCTAAGTTTCACAATCTCCGGCACAAACTCATCCGAAATCCCCTGAATCCGATGCTTGCCCACTTTCCGCCCAACAGACAACGTGGGCGACTCCAACGGTTCCAACGGATGAATTTGAATCTGCGGATACCTTTGCCGTAACGCTCGGCCAACCCCCATCACCGTCCCCCCCGTCCCCACCCCCGCCACAAACGCCGCCGGCACCACCCCCTCACTCTCCAACTGTGACGCAATCTCCGGCCCCGTCGTTAACAGATGCGCTCCGATATTCGCTTCATTCGCAAACTGCCGTGGTAAAAAGATATCACCATTCGCCTCGGCCAACGCCTCCGCCAACGCAATGCTCCCCAAAAACCCACCCTCCTCACGTGTCACTGGCCGAATCTGCGCCCCCAAACTCCGAATCATATCCACCCGCTCCTGACTCATCCAATCCGGCATAAAAATACGCACCTCATGCCCCAACATCCGCCCCAACGCCGCAAACGCAATCCCCGTATTTCCACTCGTCGCCTCCGCAATCACATCCCCCGGCTTAATTCGCCCTTGCCGATACGCATCCTGCAAAATGTACAACGCCATCCGATCTTTAATGCTCCCCGTCAAATTCATCTGTTCCGATTTGGCATAAATAACCCGCTCCGTCCCCCCATACTCAAACGCGATCGCTAACAAAGGCGTGTTACCGATCATATGATGTAATCCACGCAACTTCTTATCAATACCCACCATTCCATTATCAATCATCCGCCAATCTTGCCATGTTACTTGCTTCATCATACACCTCTTAATACTAATTCTCACATCTACTACCTTAGTTTACTCTTTTCATGAACCATTCCTCAACTAACAAATGTCACTCATTCCTGCCCCCAATTGTCATAAATCATGTTATAATCAGCCCTATGAATACAATTATCTTGCTCTCATTTTTTGCTTTGGTAACCGCCATCAACCACATCCACGCCGATGAAACCAACCAACGCTCCCTCACCTACTTCTTCAAACCCGCCACCACCATCCTCATCTTCCTCATCGCCTTCACCGCCAACAACATCACCCCCTCCCCTGCTACCACCTTCTACCGCAATGCCATCCTCCTCGGCCTCCTCTTCTCCCTCGCCGGCGATATCTTCCTCATGCTCAAAAATGATTACTTCATCCACGGCCTCGTCAGCTTCCTCATCGCCCACCTCTTCTACATTGCCGCCTTCACCAGTGCCGCCGCCCTCCCCCCTTCCCCCACCACCATCTTCATCCTAATCCCCCTCCTCATCTACGCCGCCTACATCTTCAGCCAACTTTGGCCCCACCTCAAACCAGACCTGCAAATCCC
Source organism: Anaerolineae bacterium (assembly GCA_035459145.1). Taxonomy (GTDB): domain Bacteria; phylum Chloroflexota; class Anaerolineae; order Promineifilales; family Promineifilaceae; genus DATHYN01. Next base: position 31,796 of record DATHYN010000211.1, read on the forward strand.
CGTCATCATTTACATGTGGGCCATCCTCTTCATGGCGTGGCAGGCGGGTAACGCTTGGCTCGCCCCCACCTTCACCATCAATCTCCCCCTCACCAACTTCTACCCCTCGCAACTATCAGCCTTCGTCGGCGCCCTCTTCTTCGTCATCTCCGACTCGGCCCTCGCCCTCAACCGCTTCCGCGCCCCCTTCCCCCGCGCCCAACGCCTCGTCCTCTCCACCTACTACTTCGCCCAATGGCTTATCGCCCTATCCCTCCTCTAAAACCTACAAGCATGCGTTTAAAGATACAGAAAACGAAATTTTTTGCAAAAAAAAGAGACCCCCTACGGGGTCCCTTTATCATAAGCCAAAATTAGAGCTAACTTATGACTTCCTTAACTTAATTGCCTGATTTAGCTGCCTCTAAATTCCTATTCGCTTGTTCAAGCTCCTTGATACGTTTGTCTGAATTGCTTGTGTTTGGTCCTGGATCATCCTTTAACGTATCAATCACATCTTGATTTGTTGATATTTGGGCATCAATTCGTTTATCATTATCGTTACTCATTTTATTCTCCTATATTAATTAGTTGTTTAAATCAGCTTATTACTTATTTTTTCACCTCCATTGATATAACTTATTTAATACTATACTAATAAGAATAAAGTTTTTCTATTAAATAAAAAAGTGCAATTTTTTACTTATTGTGTGCGTATTTGCACCTAAATTGCGCAAATGCATTAGAAGGTTTTTTATTTTGAATATATCAGATTTATTAACTCAGTATCGTGATGAAACAGGGATTGGGGATGCTAAGTTAGCAAACAAAGCACAGGATATCTTTCCTGATTGGACATTTCACCGTTCTAATATACGTAATTGGCGTGAAGGATATTCAAAAACCGTTAGAGATTGGCAACCTTTAGTAGTTCTTGGATATATCATGCAACTTGAAAAAGATGTGATGAATGATATTTTATATCAAAATGGTCATGAAAGTCTTAAGCAATTACAGGTAGATGCACCAGATGGGTTAAGCAAGGTTTTTGATTTTTGGTTATTAGATCATTTGCTACAACATGATGAACTTGATAAGTCTACTATAACTACTCAAACAAAAAACATCCAAGTTATTGATTTGATAAGAAATGTATGGCAAGTAATATTGTTCTATAAAAAATTTGCTTATGTTGTTATTATTGGTTTCGTTTTTCTTGTTACTATCTATGGAATTTATAATTTTTTCAACTTAGCTACTGCTGGGCAAACAGGGTGGTATGTTAATAGTTTTGAAAATGATGACGTAGATGCTATTTTTATTAACAATCAACTAGTTGATGTTTCGTACCGAGATTTCGACCTAGGTTGGGTTAATGTCAATCCATATTTGGTAGATGATAATATTATCACTTTGGCGCATTTAAATGGTCCAAGTTTTGGTAAATGGCATTTTGAATTAAGATATGATGGAGATCTCGTTTTTATTGAAAAAAATGAAACGGATGATGATTATTCTACATTACTGGTTAGACAATTAGAAATTCAACAGAATGTTGGGCATGTTAGAGAAGTACCTATTCCAAATATATTTAATCCGCAAGTTGATGATACTTGGGCTATATTAATTAATGCTGATGATGTAGGTTTTGTCTTAGTTAATGGGTATGTGGCCGTAGGTGCATATAATAGTGGTTTTGGTGACTTTGATTTTCAAGACATATCTCAATTCATTAAGACTGGCGAAAACAAATTTGAAATAGTCCTTTGGAATTTTGAGGAGTGGTTTTATTATGATGTAACGATTATTAAGAATGATGATATTTTATGGCGAGGTAGAGAACGCTCCAACAGTAATAATCATGATGAACAAACTGGCCAAGTAAAGTATCTCTGTTTAATTATTGTTGAAGACAATACTTTTGACACTTGTTAGTAGACTATAGTCAAATCCATCTGATCAATTTAATAAGTTATCTGTAACGACTAACTTAAAATAAAGAAAGAAAAATGAATTGATTCTCTTATTTTATTACCCGCCCATAAACCTCCAAATTCCCCGCCAACTCCGCCTCCGGCGTAAACCGCGCCACCACCGCCGCCCGCCCCCGCTCACCCAACTCGGCCCGCAACCCCCCATCCCCCAACAACCGCTTCAC